>NZ_JACHYW010000025.1:0-85338 GCF_014193145.1 Rhizobium sp. BK060 | reverse complement strand
TGGTTGGAGAGCTCGGTCGTGATCCTGACCAGCTTGGTCCGCGCGGCCACCAGCGTACGGATCAGCATGCTGTCATAGCCCTTCACGCGCACCTCGCGGTAGAAGCCGACCTCGGCCAGATGGGCCAAGCCATCGGCATCGTTGGCGTCGGTTTTGTTCGGTGCCATGTCGAGCGCCGCCTTGGCGTGCCGGGCGTCGATGCAGATCGCCGGAAGCCCTTCAGCGCTCAAGGCGTGATAGAACCACACCGACAAAGGACCGGTCTCGAATACCACCCGCTTTGCCGTCGGCGCTCGTTTGCGGAGCACTTCTGCAAGCAGGCTCGGATCAGACGGGCATTTGCCACGCCAGATCCTCTTGCCGTCACGCCGCACAGAAATCGCCGTCTCTTTCAACGACACGTCGAGACCGATATATTCGCTCATGGTTGTTCTCCGTTCGATGCTTGGGCCCGGCGTCCAGTCGTGAGCCCGTACTTCCATCCTATCGGGGAACAACCACCTGCTCTTCAAGAGCGTGACCACTTCTGGCCATCAGGGGCGACTCGCTCCCGCGATTACCCCATGTGTAGATGTCTGCGGGTGTTCTCATATCAAGCGCCTCGTGTGGTCGTTCGGTATTGAATTCGCTGACGAACGCATCGAAACGGGCCTGTTGCTGCAGGATGTTTCTGCCGGGTGGACGCGTCGCCTCCTTTTTCAGGGTCAGGTGCATGCGCTCATGCCGGCCATTCTCTTGCGGATGGCCCGGCCTGATGCGCTCGAGCGTGATGCCGAGCCTGAGCCACCACACCGACAGTTTTGACAGATTGTAGAGTCCGTTGGGGCTGGCGAACGGCAGGCCGTTGTCACTGCGGATCGCGCTTGGCAGGCCATGTTCGGCAAACACTCGGCGGAACGCCTCGAACACACCCACCTCCTTTGTCGATTCGAAGGCCTCGCAGGCAAGCAGGTAGCGTGACACCTGGTCGGTGACCGTCAGCGGGTAACGGTATCGGCCGTCACCGAGCTTGAACTCGCCCTTGAAGTCGGCACACCACAGATCGTTCGGCGAAAGGGCCTGTGATAAGGCCGTTCCCTCTCCCCGATAACGCTGTCGCTGGCGGGCATGAGCGACCAGCCCGTGCCGGTCAAGAACGGCATGCACCGTGCTCTTCGACGGCACGCGCACATCGCCGGCCAGACGCTTCACCAAAAGCTCTCTGATCTTCCTGGCACCCCAATGCGGCTTCTCCTTCTTGAGCCGCACAATCATTGCCTTCACCGGCTCGGGCAACTGGTTGGCGTAACGCACCGGCCGTCGAGACCGATCCGTCAGCGCCTCCAGGCCGTCGTCCTTGTAGCGATTGAAGATTTTGTAGCCGGTCTTGCGCGAGATGCCGAACTCGGCACACATCGCTCATGCCTTCGCCCTCCAGCAGTCGGGCGACAAATCGTAGACGTTCCTCCATCACCGAAGTCTCTTTCCACGGCATCAACACCTCCCGCAAAAGCGAAAAGTGTTACCCATGTCTCCGGTACGAAACGTCACCTATCTCTCAGGTCGGGCACATCGCACATTCAGTTTTAACATTGATCGTCCTCATAGAGCGCTATCCTTTTTGCACGACGGCTACCACCGCCGCGCTCGGCGCGCCGAATCTCGCGTCAGCAGAATCGAACTGAGAATCATCCTTAGTCAGCAAAACTGATTCTGCTCCGATTGAAGGTGCAGCGCGCGGCGGGCGCCAACTCCTTATCATCCGCATCTTCCACAAAAGACGCGAATCCGGCGAGAAACTGGTTCCAATGTGGCACAATCCACAGCCGCGTGCCGCCGCTCAGCGCCGGTAAACTCCCGCAGAATCAGGGGTTTCTTAATAAAGTATAAAGAAACGAGAGGGGCGCATGCCGCATTTGTGACCTTTCAGCAACAGCGCATGCGGAAGGCTGTCGCAAATACCCCAAACGGGCAAGTTGGTGATTGCGTGACAGTCCCGGTCTTGTATTTTCAACTTCGGAAGCGAGGGCGGTTGATCGTCCGACTTCTTGAAACATGGGGATGGGGCAGGGAACGCTGCTCTAACGGCGAAAAACCCAGACCCGATCGAAACTTTGAATTGGAGGTCAATATGAACATCAAGAGCCTTCTTCTCGGCTCCGCTGCTGCTCTCGCAGTAGTTTCCGGTGCTCAGGCTGCTGACGCTATCGTTGCTGCTGAGCCGGAACCGGTTGAATACGTCCGCGTCTGCGACGCTTACGGCACCGGTTACTTCTACATCCCGGGCACGGAAACCTGCCTGAAGATCGAAGGTTACATCCGCTTCCAGGTCGACGTTGGTCCCGATCAGGTCAACAAGGGCGCAAGCGGCAATCAGGGCGGCACGTCTGACTGGGATGCGTTCACTCGTGGTCAGGTTCAGTTCACGGCTAAGAGCGACACCGAATACGGCCCGCTCACCGGCGTGATCGTTCTGCAGGCAAATGCTGACAATGCTTCGGATCAGAGCACAATCCTTGATTCGGCTTACCTCGACATCGCTGGCTTCCGCGCTGGTCTGTTCTACAGCTGGTGGGACGATGGCCTGTCTGGCGAAACCGATGATATCGGTAGCCCGGTCACGCTGCATAACTCGATCCGTTATCAGTACGAAAGCGGCGACTTCTACGCAGGTATCTCCGTTGACGAGCTGGAAGACAGCCCGTACTACGGCGACGAAGTGCCGAACAACGAAGGTGTTGCTATCGGTATCGGTGGCAAGGCTGGTGCCTTCTCCTACCAGGTTACGGCTGGCTATGACTTCGACAACGAAGCCGCTGCTGTCCGCGCCATGGGCACGGTTGCCATCGGTCCTGGCACTCTCGGCCTCGCAGCTGTTTACGCCAGCGATCCAGGCGCATACTACAACGCTGCTGAATGGGCAATCGCTGCTGAATACGCTATCCAGGCTACCGACAAGCTGAAGATCACCCCCGGTGCTCAGTGGTACGGCAACTACGGCCTGAATGCTGCCAACAATGTTGACGTAACCGGCTTCGGCAACGACGACGCTTGGAAGGTCGGTCTGACGGTTGATTACCAGATCACCGACAACTTCTACGCCAAGGCCACTGTCAACTATCTAGACGGCGACAACATCGACGACGTCACGACTGGCTACTTCCGCCTGCAGCGTGCATTCTAATCTGGTTTGACTTCGGTCAATCAGGAGAGCCCGGCTTTCGAGCCGGGCTTTTTCTGTCTGTGGGACGTTGCAGGAGCGAACTCCTTGGTTGCGTCGCCTCTATGCTTCTGCAACGAAGCGCCGGATATGCCTGAAGATTGGATCCAAATGAAGCAGCGGCGCGTGCCCCTGGCCAGGCGCCTCCAGGATCGCAAGCGATGGATGTCGAGCGTTCATCTCGGCGAGCGTGTCGTCCGAGAGAAGATCCGAATATTCCCCCTTGATGACCATTAGTGGCTTTGCAGCCAATTGATCGTAGTACAGCCAGAGATCCGATAGCGGCTGGTCGAAATCAATCATCTGCAACTGAGCGGCAATGGCGGGATCGAAATCGGCGACGGGCATGCCATCGGCGTCGCGATAGATCGCCGCGGCCATCTCCTGCCAGTCATGCTCTTGAAGGGCGGGGAAATACCGCCTATGGCAGGCCTTGAGGAACGCGACGGCTTCCGGCCAGTCGCGCGGCGGCGCGGCGGAATTGAGATAGTCACGAATGCGCTTGAGTCCGCTTGGCTCGATCTTCGGCCCGATGTCGTTGAGAATGACCGCGGCAATCAGATCCGGCCTCATCTCAGCCAGAAGATGAAGAATCAGTCCGCCCCGCGAGGTGCCGATGAAGATGGCGCGATCGATGCCGAAATGCTGGCAGGCCGATACGACATCCTGGCTTTCGACGCGGAGATTGTAGTTCGCCTTGTCGACATCCCGGTCGGAGTGGCCCCGTCCGCGATAGTCGAGCGTGATGACGCGTCTCGGTGTTGCTGGATCAGTCGACAGTAACAGCGCCAGTTGGTGAAAATCGCGCGAGTTTCGCGTCAATCCGGGCAGACAGATAATCGGCAGGCGTTCCGCGATCTCGGGGCCGCCATAGTCTCGCGCATGGAGCGTCAGTCCATCATCGCTCCGGTAGGTTATTGCCCGGAAGCCATCGTCTCTTGCCGTATCCACGCTCATCGTCCTCCAGCCTGTAGCGGGTACAGCTTAGCGAGGCCGGCAATATTCGCAAATCGCGACTAGGAGGAGCGACCGCCGATCAGGTCGCGGACGATGTCGCTCGGCTGGCCGAGCCGCGCCTTGTAGACTTCATAGTTCTCCATCACCCGCTGCACATAGTTGCGCGTCTCGGGGAAGGGTATCCGCTCGATCCAGTCGACGATGGTGTCGATCGATTGGCCGCGTGGGTCGCCGTAGCGGCCGATCCATTCGGGTACCCGCTTGGGACCGGCATTGTAGGCGATGAAGGTCATAATATAGGATCCGCCAAAGGCATCGATCTGCTCGCCGAGATAATGTGCCCCGAGTGTCGCATTGTAGCCGGCGTCGGCCGTCAGCCGATCCTTGGAATACGCGATGTTGTGGCGCTTGGCGACGGCCCTGGCCGTTCCCGGCAATATTTGCAGCAGTCCGCGCGCATCCGCGGCCGAAACAGCGGCCGGATTGAAAGCGCTCTCCTGACGGGCGATCGCGTAAGCGAGCGCCTTGCCGGAACCGGAAATGTTGGCATTGGTCGGAATGACGCCGAGAGGGAAGGCCAGTGCTGCGACATCGACGCCGCGCGAATAGGCAATCTTGCCGACCTGCAGCGACAGATGGTGGTCGCCGGAGCGCTCCGCCTGCGCGCTCAAAACCGCAAGTTCGCCGGGGCTCTGCAGTTGCTCTGCGAGCGCCAGATACAGGCTCTGCGCCCGCCAGCCGTGGCCGGCCGCATCAAGGCGGGCGATGGCCTGTACCGCTTCGCGTGCGAGATAGTGTTGCCGGTCGGCCTGGCTGGGCGATGGGTAGGTCACATTCAGTGTCTTGCGGCCGAGCTTGTCGCTGGCGAGTTGCCCATAAAAGGTCGTCGGATAGCTAGCGGCCTTGGCGTAGAACTCGGAAGCCTTGCCAGGTCCGCCGGCCTCGGCGGACCGTCCTATCCAGTACCAGGCGCGCGATACGGAAATCGGTCCATTGGAAAAGTTGAGGATCTTGCGAAAATGCACCTGTGCGGCCGCGGGGTCCTGCAGGCCGCGCAGCGCGTACCAACCCGCATGGAACTCCGCCTCGACGATGTCGGTCGGTGTCGTTGCTGCATAGTTGGCAACGATCCCATAGGCGGCCTTGAATTCCCCCTGGTCGACGAGGCCGCGGCTGACGATTCGTTGCTCGTTCCACCACTCGCCTGCATTGACCAGTTCATCGCGATTGCGAGGCGCCTTCTGCAGCAGCTTGGCGGCCTCCGCATACTTGTCCTGTTTTCGCAGGTATTCGATACGTGCGAAGAGATAACCGGCATCGCCTTTCCACTGGCCGTCGACAGCGGCAAGAAGCGCGCCGGCGTTGGGCGCCTTGTTCATGACGGCCGCCCAGGCCTTGTAGAGCGATTGAGCCTGACCCATGTCGCCAAAACGCTTGGCCTGCGCCGCACGGTTGCGATACATCAGGTAGTCCATTCGCGCCTTATGATCGGCGGGCGTCAGCAAGCCGGAAAACTCCGCCAGAATCTTATCTTCGGTCGGCTTGTCTAGCGTTTCACCGCGCCAGACCTTGCGAATATACCTAGCCGCCTGGCTCTGCTTGCCTGTTGCAACGAGTGCACGTGAAAGGATCATCGCACCCGAAGTCGTCTCCGGTGCTGTCTGCCCAAAGGCGGCCAGAATAGAGCTGGGGCCAGGGTTTTCGTCGTAGAGGGCGCGTTCGGAATAAGCGCGCAATTTCGCAAGCCCCGGCCACCCCTGTAATTCCTGTGCGGCGGCAGCAATCTCTGTAGAGGGAATGCCTTTTTGTCCGGAGACCGCTATCGCCCAGGTCAGAATATGGCGGTCAAGCGTCCCACGTCCCATGCGGTCGCGAATGGAAAGGGCCTGCAGTGGATCATTGTCCGAAAGCGCATCCAACCCTGACTTCAAATCGCTGTTGACGGGTGTGATTGCCTGGCTGCGCGGAATCGAACCGGTGACGATCGATTCCGGCGCCGATGTTTGCGGGACAAAACCGATCGGCTTTACGTCGGGAACGGGGGCGTCCTCGTTCGGAAGCGAAGACGCGACGCTGCTCCACGCGGCGGCGGCAAAGCCGAGGGCGGACAGGATCAGGACTGCTTTCTTCATGGGACACTCACAACGAAAACACGCCCAACCATTTGACGGGAGCCATCTTAACGAAAGCTTACTGAAGTCAGTAAACTTCGTTCACATTTGCTATCGGAATTTTGCCCTAAACCAATCCATGCGCGCTTGTCGCGGCGATTTCACCGCACTATGGTGCCCCACCAATATTCAAGGAATGCGGCCGAAGCGTGAATTCGGCCATGAGGAGTTCTGCATGTTCCAGGGATCCATTCCCGCTCTCGTCACTCCCTTCACTGATGCTGGCCAGGTGGATGAGGCCTCGTTCGCGAGCCACGTCGACTGGCAGATCAAGGAAGGCAGCAGTGGTCTCGTTCCGGTCGGCACGACCGGCGAATCTCCCACGCTGTCGCATGCCGAGCACAAACGGGTGGTGGAACTCTGTATCGAAGCCGCAGCCAAGCGCGTGCCCGTGATGGCCGGCGCTGGTTCGAACAACACGCGTGAAGCGATCGAACTTGCTCAGCATGCAGAGAAGGCAGGCGCGGATGCCATCCTTGTCGTCACACCCTACTACAACAAGCCGACACAGAAGGGGTTGATCGCGCATTTTTCGGCGATCGCCGATGCTGTAAAGCTGCCAATCTATATCTACAATATCCCGGGCCGTTCGGTGATCGACATGACACCGGAGACCATGGGGGCGCTTGCCAAGGCACACTCCAATATCGCTGGCGTCAAGGATGCGACCGGAAAGATTGAGCGCGTGTCTGAACAGCGTCTCACCTGTGGCAAGGAATTCAGGCAGCTGTCGGGCGAAGATGCGACGGCACTCGGGTTCAACGCCCATGGCGGTGTCGGCTGCATCTCGGTGACGGCCAACGTGGCGCCGCGCCTTTGCGCGGAGTTCCAGGCAGCGACGCTTGCCGGTGACTACGCGAAGGCGTTGGAATATCAGGATCGCCTGATGCCGCTGCACAAAGCAATCTTTCTGGAGCCCGGCCTCTGCGGAGCAAAGTATGGCTTGGCAAAGCTGGGGCGGATGAGCCGCAACGTGCGTTCGCCGCTGGTATCGACGCTAGAGCCTGCCACGGAAGCGGCGATCGATGCCGCCATGCGCCATGCCGGCTTGCTGAACTAAGGCAGCCGCTCGAACTGCCTTCACAGCCGGGCGATGTTCCCTTACATACAAGGTACGAGATAAGGGCGCGACAATCGCGCCCTCAAGCATTTGGAATGTGTCATGGCCCCCAAAGGCAGCGAACGCGTGGTCAAGAAGATCGTTGCGGAGAACCGCAAGGCGCGCTTCAACTATGAGATCATCGATACCTACGAAGCCGGCCTCGTGCTCAAGGGCACCGAGGTCAAGTCGCTGCGCGAGGGTAAGGCCAATATCGCGGAATCCTATGCCTCGGACGAGGACGGCGAGATCTGGCTGATCAACTCCTACTTGCCGGAGTATCTGCAGGCAAACCGCTTCAATCACGAGCCGCGTCGGCGCCGCAAACTCCTCCTTTCCAGCCGCGAGATCAATCGCCTACGGGCAGGGATCAACCGTGAAGGCATGACCTTGGTCCCGTTGAAGATCTATTTCAACGATCGCGGCCGCGCAAAGATGGAACTGGCGCTTGCCAAGGGCAAGAAGCTCCACGACAAGCGCGAGTCGGAGAAGGAGCGCGATTGGAACCGACAGAAGAGCCGTCTTCTGAAGGATAACGGCTAGCCAACATCCCGGCGGCATTTCTGCCCGGACATAATGGCACTCCATTGATCGGTCTAAGCTTCCAGATCGGTTGGCGCGGCGGTTTCGGTGGGCCGCGGCGGCCGCTCCGAGGGATCGCGCCCGATTTCGCTCTTCAGGGACAGAAGATCGATGAAGTGATCGGCCTGTCGGCGCAGGTCGTCGGCAATCATCGGCGGTTGTGTTGCCATCGTCGATATGACGGAGACCTTTCGGCCCTTGCGCTGCAGCGCCTCGACGAGTGTCGTGAAGTCCCCATCGCCGGAGAAGATGACGAGATGGTCGACGGTCTCCGATTGCTCCATCGCGTCGATCGCAAGCTCGATGTCCATGTTGCCCTTGATCTTTCGGCGGCCCATCGAATCCGTGAATTCCTTCGCCGGCTTGGTGACGACCTTATAGCCGTTGTAGTCCAGCCAATCGATCAGCGGACGAATGGAGGAATACTCCTGATCTTCGATTAGCGCTGTATAGTAGTAGGCGCGCAAGAGATAGCCGCGTTTCTGAAATGCCTTCAACAGCTTGCGGTAGTCGATATCGAAACCAAGGCTTTTGGACGCAGCGTAGAGATTGGCGCCATCGATAAAAAGAGCAATTTTTTCGCGTGGATCAAACATCGCGTACCAATCCAATGTGAGCAATCGTGGTGCTTCCGTCAAAATCCAAAGAAACAATGGGTTATGCGGCCGCTTGGAACAATTCTTACTTTATGAACTATTCATATAAGAGAGATTTAGGGCACGATTCGCGATATTCCAAGCAACTTTTGGTGGAAACCCGCTTTCGGTTTCAAAATTCGCCGCCGTCGCCCGTTGGGGCTTCGCACAATGAAAACTTGAATTTGTCCGGTTTTAATTGTATCGGGCGTGTTAATCCCGAGATCACGACCGCAAAGGACAGGCAATGGCCCGTGTCACCGTAGAAGACTGCATTGATAAAGTTGAGAACCGCTTCGAGTTGGTTCTGCTTGCCAGCCACCGTGCCCGGCTGATTTCCCAGGGCGCCTCGATCACCATCGATCGTGACAACGATAAGAACCCGGTTGTGGCGCTTCGCGAGATTGCCGATGAGACGCTGTCTCCGGACGACCTCAAGGAAGATCTGATCCACTCGCTGCAGAAGCATGTCGAAGTCGACGAGCCCGAGCCCGATGCGGCGAGCCTCATCGCAGCCGGCGGCGTCGCTGCCGCCGATAGCGAAGAGCAGGAGGATCTTCCCGAAACGATCACCTTCGACCAGATGTCGGAAGAAGAGCTTCTGGCTGGCATCGAAGGCCTTGTGCCGCCGGAAAAGAGCGACGATTACTAATCGTCAAGCTTGCGCCGTTATTGCTTCGGCATATTATTGCATATTATGTGCGCCAATCCGTGATTGGCGCGCTTTTCTTTTTTAATGGAGTGGTTTCGGGATGATGCGGCAGTACGAGCTCGTGGAGCGGGTTCAGAAATATAAGCCCGATGCCAACGAAGCCCTGCTGAATAAAGCCTATGTCTATGCAATGCAAAAGCATGGACAACAGAAACGTGCCAGCGGCGATCCCTACATCTCGCATCCGCTGGAAGTCGCCGCCATTCTTACCGACATGCATCTCGACGAGTCGACGATCGCCGTCGCCCTGCTGCACGACACCATTGAGGATACGACGGCGACGCGCGCCGAGATCGACGAGCTGTTCGGAGAAGACATCGGTCGGTTGGTCGAAGGTCTGACGAAGATCAAGAAGCTCGATCTCGTCACCAAGAAGGCCAAGCAGGCCGAAAACCTTCGCAAGCTGCTCCTCGCCATCTCCGACGACGTGCGCGTGCTGCTCGTAAAGCTTGCAGACCGACTGCACAACATGCGCACGCTGGATCACATGTCACCGGAAAAGCGTGCGCGCATTTCCGAGGAGACAATGGATATCTACGCACCGCTCGCCGGGCGCATGGGTATGCAGGATATGCGCGAGGAACTGGAAGACCTCTCGTTCCGCCACATCAACCCGGAAGCCTACGAGACGGTCACTGGGCGGCTTGAGGAACTCTCCAAGCGCAACGAAGGTCTGGTCAAGAAGATCGAGACCGAACTGGGCGATCTGCTCGAAGCAAACGGACTGACCGGCGCCATCGTCAAGGGGCGTCAAAAGAAGCCTTACTCCGTGTTCCGCAAGATGCAGTCGAAGTCGCTGTCCTTCGAACAGCTTTCGGACGTCTACGGTTTCCGCATCATCGTCGATGATATTCCGGCTTGCTACCGGGCTCTCGGTATCGTTCACACCCGCTGGCGCGTGGTTCCTGGGCGCTTCAAGGACTATATCTCGACGCCGAAGCAGAATGACTACCGTTCGCTGCACACGACGATCGTCGGCCCGTCCAGCCAGCGCATCGAGCTGCAGATCCGTACCCGGCGCATGCACGAGATCGCGGAGTTCGGTATCGCCGCCCACACGCTCTACAAGGATGCCGCTTCGACCTCTGACAACGATATCCTGTCGCGTGAGTCCAACGCCTATTCATGGCTGCGACACACGATCGAGGCGCTTGCCGAAGGAGACAGCCCGGAGGAGTTCCTGGAGCATACAAAGCTCGAGTTGTTCCAAGATCAGGTCTTCTGCTTCACGCCCAAGGGCAAGCTGATCGCGCTTCCGCGAGGCGCGACCCCGATTGACTTTGCCTATGCGGTTCACACCAATATCGGCGACACGACGGTCGGCGCCAAGATCAACGGTCGTATCATGCCGCTCGTGACCCGGCTGGCAAATGGCGATGAGGTCGAGATCATTCGCTCCGGCGTGCAGGTGCCACCTGCAGCCTGGGAAGAGATTGTGGTAACGGGCAAGGCGAGGGCCGCGATCCGCCGCGCCACCCGATTGGCCATCCGCAAGCAGTATGCCGGCCTCGGCCATCGCATTCTGGAGCGCACCTTCGAGCGGGCCGGCAAGATCTTCTCGCGCGAAGCGATGAAGCCCGCGCTCCATCGGCTTGGGCAGAAGGATGTCGAAGACGCCATCGCCGCTGTCGGTCGTGGCGAGATGTCGTCGCTCGACGTGTTGCGCGCCGTTTATCCGGACCATCTGGAAGAACGCGTGACGGCCAAGCCGAGCGGTGACGACGGTTGGTTCAATGTTCGCAGTGCCTCGGGCATGATCTTCAAGATACCGGGCAAGGCGAAGTCGGGTGTCGATGGCGCGGTCGCGGACCTCAAAGCCGACATCGATATGGATACCATGCCGATCCGTGGCATTTCGAGCAATGTCGATGTGCAGTTTGCGCCGACGGGCGCCGTACCCGGTGACCGCATCGTTGGGATCATGAATACGACGGAGAAGGGCAACGGTATCACGATCTATCCGATCCAGTCGCCGACGCTGCAGCGTTTCGATGATCAGCCGGACCGTTGGATCGATGTTCGCTGGGATCTTGATGAGGCTAACAAGTCGCGCTTCGTGGCGCGGATCATGGTCAACGCGTTGAACGAACCCGGCACCTTGGCTAAGCTCGCCCAGACCGTTGCTGGCGTCGACGTCAATATTCGGGTGTTCAACACAGTGCGCGTCGCAACCGACTTCACCGAGATGACGCTCGATGTTGAGGTTTGGGACCTTCGGCAACTGAATCAGCTGCTTTCCCAGCTGAAGGATCTGGAGTGCGTCGCGACGGTTCGCCGACTTTACGAATAGGCCGGCGAAGCCGGTTGGTGGGCTGTCTGCACATTTTATGATCGTTTCGTGACCAAAGTCGCGCTGATATAAGGCGAGTTATGCGCATGGCGCATGGCTGCGCCGACCTTAGAGCGTTGGTAATTGCTGCTGCGAGCGCCTATCTTCCAGTCATCAGGAAATGAACAGAAGATGAGGCAAAGAAATGTTTACACCGATCAAGAAGATCGCCCGCGCACTGCGCGCACCGACTGCTGAAGAGCGCGAAATGGCTTACCTGAACGGTTCGTTTGACCGTATCGATCTTGAATATCGTCAGCGTCAGGTTGACCGCGGTCTTTTCCGCGCCCGTTAATATCGGGTCTATACTTGAAGAATGGAAGGGGCGTATTGCATGTCGCGCCCCTGGTGAGTGCTCAGTCTGCAGTGATCAAATAATGACTGAGATGGTTTGACGCTCTTGTCAGCCTGGTGCGGGTTGCACTACATACGCGCCATGTTGTTCCGACGTCGAAAACCTGCTGGATTCCGTGAAAAGCTGCGTGAGTTGTTATGGCCTCGCAAGGGATTCTTGCGGCCGTTCCGCTATCTCACGATGCGTGTTCTGCGCTTGACGGCGTCGCCGCACGCCGTTGCCATGGGTGTCGCCGCAGGGATCTTTGTGTCCTGGACGCCCTTTATTGGCGTTCATTTCGTCATGGCCTTCGTGCTCAGTTATCTCTTCTCCGGCAACATGGTCGCCGCTGCGCTTGGCTGCGCGGCTTTCGGCAATCCGCTGACCTATCCGTTCATCTGGGGGGCGACCTGGGAGATCGGTCACCTGCTGCTTGCTCGTCAGGATACGATGCAGGGGCACTCGATCGATCTCGGCGCCCTGTTCCATGAGCTGCATTTCAGCGAGCTCTGGCGACCCGTTCTCGAGCCGATGCTGGTTGGCTCCATCCCACCGGCACTTTTGACTTCCGCTATTGTCTACTTCGCGACCTTCTACACCGTGAGGGGCTTCCAGGCGCGCCGCCGCGAACGCCTGATGATGCGTGCCCGTGTACGGCTGTCACATCCAGCGCAGGAAACCGTATGATTATCGGTATCGGCAGCGATCTCATCGACATCAGGCGCGTCGAGAAATCCCTCGAACGCTTCGGCGAGCGTTTTACCAGTCGCTGCTTCACCGAGATCGAGCGGGCAAAGTCCGATCGGCGTGCCAATCGCGCGGCCTCCTATGCCAAGCGCTTTGCCGCCAAGGAAGCTTGCTCCAAGGCTCTTGGAACGGGCATGGCGCAAGGGGTGTTCTGGAAGGATCTCGGCGTCGTGAACCTGCCAAGTGGCAAGCCGACGATGAAGCTGACGGGCGGGGCAGCCGAGATGTTGCAATCGCTGCTGCCGGCGGGCCACAAGGCTGCCATTCATTTGACGATAACGGATGATTATCCCTTGGCGCAGGCTTTCGTCATCATTGAAGCCTTGCCCGAAAATGCCTGATCAGCGACGTAGAGTCGCTTTTAATGTTGGCGCCATTGCCGCAATCGGCCGAAGCCGCTAGAGAGAAGCAAACAAGAGTTGTGCCCTTGGGGTGCATTGAAGGAATAAGACTGCGTGTCCGAAAAAGTCGAAACCAAGCCGAACGCCCTGTGGGAAAACATCAAGGTCATCGCCCAGGCGCTGATTTTGGCAATGGTTATCCGAACGGTATTTTTTCAGCCGTTCACGATTCCGTCCGGCTCCATGATGCCGACTCTGCTTGTCGGCGATTACATCTTCGTCAACAAGTTCGCCTACGGCTATTCGAAGTACTCGCTGCCCTTCTCGCCGAACCTCTTCAGCGGCCGCATCTTCGCGAGCGAGCCGAAGCGCGGCGACATCGTTGTCTTCCGTTTCCCGCCGAACCCGGACGTCGATTACATCAAGCGTCTGGTCGGTCTTCCCGGCGATCACATTCAGGTCACGGAAGGTGTGCTCTACGTGAACGGCAAGCCGGTTCCGAAGGTACCGGATGGCACGTTCAATTCCGACTACGCCCAGGATCCGGGCCAGGACGTGCCCGTGTTCCGCGAGACGCTGGATAATGGTGTTAGCTACGATACGCTGGATCAGTCCCCGGTTTCGCGCGGCGACAACACGCGCGAGTTCATCGTTCCTGAAGGTCACTACTTCATGATGGGCGATAATCGCGACAATTCGCTCGACAGCCGCTTCGATGTTGGCTTCGTGCCGGCGGAGAACCTGGTCGGTCGCGCCAGCGTCATCTTCTTCTCGCTCGGCAACGACACTTCATTCCGCGAGATCTGGAAGTGGCCAACGAACATGCGTTGGGATCGTCTCTTCAAGGGCGTTGAATGAGTAAGGCGCAGACGCTCTCGGCGGCGGATCGAACAAGGCTTGAGGCCCTGATCGGTCACCAGTTCGCCGAGAAAGAGCGGCTCGATCGGGCTTTGACTCATGCGAGCGCCCGCACGCAGAAGGGCGGGAACTACGAGCGTCTGGAGTTTCTTGGCGACCGTGTGCTTGGCCTCTGCGTCGCCGAACTGCTCTTCCGCACGTTTGGCGCGGCGACTGAGGGCGAACTTTCGGTACGCCTCAATCAGCTCGTCAGTGCCGATACCTGCGCGGAGGTTGCCGACGAGCTCGGCCTGCACCTGTTCATTCGCACTGGCGCCGACGTGAAGAAGCTGACCGGCAAGCGCATGATGAACGTGCGCGCCGACGTGGTCGAAAGCCTCATCGCGGCGATCTACCTCGACGGCGGCCTGGAGGTCGCCCGACGTTTCATTTTGAAGTTCTGGGAAAAGCGGGCAGCACGCGCCGACGGCGCTCGGCGCGACGCAAAGACCGAGTTGCAGGAATGGTCGCACGCCAAATTCGGCATCACGCCGATCTATCGGGTTGAAGAACGCACCGGACCGGATCATGATCCGCGCTTCACCGTGACGGTGGAGGTCACAGGTGTTCAGCCCGAGACGGGCATCGAACGCTCAAAGCGGGCTGCAGAGCAGGTCGCAGCCACACGAATGCTGGAACGCGAAGGCATTTGGCAGAAGCCCTCTGCCGGAAACTGACGGGATAAATGACGGAAGAACACGATATGGCGGATGACGCCGCTGAAACCGCGGGCGCGACACGGTCGGGCTTCGTCGCGCTGATCGGGCCGACCAACGCCGGCAAATCGACGCTGGTCAATCGCCTGGTCGGCGCCAAGGTCTCCATCGTCAGCCATAAGGTGCAGACGACGCGTGCCATCGTGCGCGGCATCGCGATCCACGACAATGCGCAGGTCGTGTTCATGGATACGCCTGGTATCTTCAAGCCGCGTCGGCGGCTCGACCGCGCGATGGTGACATCTGCTTGGGGCGGCGCAAAGGATGCCGACCTGATCATGTTGCTGATCGACAGCGAACGCGGTCTGCGCGGTGATGCGGAAGCCATTCTTGAGGGCCTCAAGGAGGTGCATCAGCCGAAGATTCTTGTCTTGAACAAGATCGATCGGGTCAAGCGCGAAGATCTGCTGGCGCTTGCGGCGGCGGCCAACGAGAAGATTGCCTTCACCCATACCTTCATGATCTCGGCCGAGAATGGCTCCGGTTGTGATGACGTCATGGACTATCTGGCAAAGGCGCTGCCCGAGGGACCTTGGTACTATCCCGAAGACCAGATTTCCGATCTTCCGATGCGCCAGCTTGCGGCGGAGATTACCCGTGAGAAGCTGTTCCTTCGCCTGCATCAGGAGCTTCCCTATTCGTCGCATGTCGAGACGGAGAAGTGGGAGGAGCGCAAGGACGGCTCGGTGCGGATCGAGCAGGTGATCTACGTCGAACGCGACAGCCAGAAGAAGATCGCGCTCGGCAAGGGCGGCGAAACGATCAAGGCAATCTCCTCGGCATCACGTCGGGAACTTTCCGAAATCCTCGAGCAGCCGGTCCATCTTTTTCTATTCGTGAAGGTTCGCGAAAACTGGGGCGATGACCCCGAGCGCTTCCGTGAAATGGGGCTGGATTTCCCGAAGTAGAGCGACAGCTTCTGCAGCGTTGTTTCTATGGTAAAAATTGCCTCTGCGTGGAACAGCCCTCGGGGTTCGCGTGTTGTTATGTGAAGCGCCAATCCCGGCGGCGCCGTTCCGTTGAGCACGAGGACCTGTATGGCGACCCGGCGCCCCACTTACTCGTTCAAAACGCCGTGCGAGCGCTGTCCGTTGCGTGCTATCGCGACGTTCAGGGAGTTCAGCAGCGAAGAGCTTGAATTCGTCTCGAAGTTCAAGAGAGGCGAGCTGGCCGTGGATGCCGGTGCCACGATCCTCGTCGAGGGCGCACATAGTGCTCACCTGTTCACCGTTCTCTCCGGCTGGGGCTTCCGCTACAAGACACTGGAGGACGGACGCCGGCAAATCCTGAACTATGTAATGCCGGGTGATCTGATCGGTCTTCAGGGAACGATCATGGGGGAAATGCAGCATTCCGTCGAAGCATTGTCGCCGGTGTCTCTTTGCGTCTTCGAGCGCGACAAGCTGATGACCCTCTATAACAAGCATGCGTCCCTGGCCTTCGACATCACCTGGATTGCTGCCCAAGAGGAACGCATCCTTGACGAACACCTATTGAGCATTGGCCGTCGGACGGCGCTCGAACGAGCCGCCTACCTCATCGCCTTTTTGTTTGAACGCGGGAAACGGCTGAAGCTGTTCAACGGTGAGGCGTCGATCCCGATCACGCAACAGCACGTGGCAGATACGTTGGGGCTTTCGATTGTCCATACCAACAAGACATTGAAAAAGCTTGCTAATCGTGATCTCATCTGCTGGCAGGAGCGCACCTGCGAGGTGATAGATGGAGACGGGCTGATGGCTGCTGCCGGCTGGGAGGGGCTTGGAGAGAAAGTCCGTCCATTCATATGATACGTGTCGCCGATGTGTTTTATTTAAATGCACACCACGCGATGTGGAGCTATGTTCCTCCGCGTCATCTTTCTTCCTGCTTTGCTTTTTATCGACGCGAAACGAAAAAGCGGCTATGCAAGTTAAGCGGTAAATGGTCATTGGCCAGTGAGCCATGGGGCGTCAGAGTGGAAATCCGGGAAATGCAATGCCGAGCGTCTTAGATGACACTCAGCGAGGGGCGTATTGGGTATGAAGGCAAACCGTGTTCTGGTCCTTGAGGACAGTTTGATCATCGCGATGGAAGCCGAGGATATCCTTCGCCAGGTGGGCGTAGAAACAATTGGCATCGTCAGCAGCCTCGACCAGGCAATGGAGGCGACCAGGACCGAAACCTTCGATTTCGCGTTGCTGGACGTCAACCTTGGCGAGGTCATGAGCTTCGATTTCGCCCGTCATTTGGCCAACATCCATATCCCGTTCGGGTTTGTGAGCGGCTATTCGGACACGAAGGACTTTCCCGAAGATCTCCAGAATGTGCCGCTGCTCGTCAAACCGTTTGGCGAATCGGCGATGCGCGACTTCCTTCAGAAGCTCTTCCCAGCCAGCGTCTGAATGCCTTTCATGACAGAGCACCAGTGTTGCGGTAGGATCGAGTCGTAAGGTTTAGGGTTCGCTTCGGATGCAGTGGCACGACCGGGCAATCATCTTGGGTGTCAAGCGCCACGGCGAGACGAGCGTCATCGCCGAGGTGATGACGCGCGAGCGCGGGCGCCATCTGGGCATGGTCCGTGCCGGCCGGTCGCGGGCGATGCAACCTGTCCTTCAGCCCGGCAACGAAGTCGAGGTCACATGGCGCGCGCGCCTTGATGAACACCTTGGCGAGTTTCGCATCGAGCCATTGACGTTGCGGGCCGCGCGCCTGATGGAAACGGCGACGGCCGTCTATGGTGTGCAGGCGATGGGCGCGCTGTTGCGGTTGCTGCCGGAGCGTGATCCGCATCCGCATCTCTTCGAGGCACTCGAGGTCATCCTTGACAATCTCCACAACCCGGCCGATGCCGGTGAGCTTTTCGTCCGCTTCGAACTCGCAGTTCTGAACGACCTTGGTTTCGGCCTCGATCTGACCGAATGCGCTGCTACGGGCGCGCGTTCCGACCTTGCCTATGTATCGCCGAAGTCGGGCAGGGCGGTCAGCCGGACAGCAGGTGGTCCCTGGGCGGACAAGATGCTGCTCCTGCCGTCATTTCTGAACAGCGAGGAAAACCGCGCGGCCGATATCGACAGCCTCAACGCCGCGTTCCGCCTGACGGCCTTCTTCCTCCATCGCCATGTCTATGAGCCACGCGGAGTGGAGGCGGCGGCTGCGCGGGAGGGCTTCGTACAGGCGGCACTGAAAGCACTGAAGGCAGCCGCTACGCAGCACGAACTGTCTACCTGATCGATCGTTTTTCATCGGTGAAAAATATCGTGCAGAGCAGGTGCTTTACGCGCCTCACGCTCCTGCCTATTTCGATCGCATGCAGCCCAGCGATCGGAGGAGTAGACGATGCTGACCAAGCCCAATATGAGGACCGCGATAAATCTCTGGAACAATTATGAAATACCCAGATTGGGCATGGGCTGCTGGGCAATCGGCGGACCGTTCTATGCCGGCGATACGCCACTGGGGTGGGGCGAGGTCGATGATGACGAGTCCATCGCCGCCATTCATCGCGCAATCGAGCTCGGCATTCGTTTCTTCGATACCGCCTCGAACTACGGGGCGGGGCATTCAGAGGAAATCGTCGGGCGTGCGTTCGGCAATCGCAGCGACATTGTCATCGCGACCAAGTTCGGCTTTGCCACCGACCCCCAGTCGAAGCAGGCAACAGGCGCCTTCGCCGATCCGGAGTTTATTCGTCGCTCGGCCGAAACATCGCTACGCAGGTTGAAGCGGGATCGCCTCGATCTGCTTCAGTTTCATCTGAACGACTTTCCGCTGGAGCAGTCGGATGATGTCTTTGAAACGCTGGAGAAACTGCGTAGCGAGGGCAAGGTCGACGCCTTCGGCTGGAGCACGGACTATCCCGATCGTGCCGCGCGACATGCCGACCGCCCTGGTTTCGTTTCCGTCCAGCATACGATGAACGTCTTCGAGCCTGTGCCGGATATGATCGCGGTGATCGAACGGCATGGACTGATCTCGATTAACCGCGGGCCGCTCGCGATGGGGTTACTCAGCGGAAAATTCCGCGCGGACACGAAGGTCGGCGATAAGGATGTTCGCGGCGCAAGCCTCGACTGGATGATCTATTTCAAGGATGGGCGCATTGCGCCGGAGTTCGCAGCACGGCTGGAGGCGGTTCGCGAGCTGCTGAAGTCCGACGGACGAACTCTCACGCAGGGCGCCTTGGCCTGGCTATGGGCGCGCTCGCCTCGAACTCTGCCGATCCCGGGCTTCCGCACCGTCGCCCAGGTTGAAGAAAACGCCGGCGCGTTGGCCAAAGGCCCGCTATCGCCAGCGGTCATGACGGAAATAGACGAGACGCTTGCGCAGCTTCGGACCTAGGCGCGCTCGCGGATCTTGAAAGACCAGCCTTCGGGCCTCTCCTCTATGATCCTGACCGGGTCACCGACCGCAATTCGACCGGTTCCACGAGGCGTGACATTCCAGCCGAAGAGCGGGCCAGGTACACGCCGGTCCGCAGACATCCGAATGCGCCCCAGGGCCAGCATCGGATTGGGAACCTCGCGCGATCCGGTCGATTGGTCCTGCGTCGTCATGACGCAGCGCGCACAGGGCTTGACGAGGTCGAAACGAATGCCGCCGATCTCGACCGCTGCCCAGCGGTCTTCCGGCCAGGCTTCCTCGGTGTCGACGACGATGTTCGGCCGAAACCGCTCCATGCCGACACGACCTTCGCCGTGCTTTTCAAGGTCGGCATTTAACGCCCGCAGGGAGCCGGTTGTCGTTAGCAGGATCTGGTAGCCATCGGCAAACGCGACGGGTGTGCCTTCGCCAGCCCATTCCGCGCTTGCGGAACGCCTAGCGTCCTGATCGAAAAACACCAGTTTCACTTCTCGCCCAAGCCAGGTTGAAAGTTCGTCATTTACGGCGTCATCGGCAACCGCGGCGTTGACGATGGACTTCCATATCGAGACATTCATCCGCCGCGCGGCATTGGGGATTTGCACCGCCATCTGCTGGCCACCCATGGTGAGGCGCAGCTCCGAAGACCCGGGATGTAGGGCAATGCGGGCAAGCTCGGGCAACTCGCGCTGTGTAACGAAGTGTCCGTCCCGATCGGTGATCATCGCGCGCCGATCGCCCGGTGGGCCGAAGGCGTCGATCTCGGTTGATGGTAGGGCAATGCCGCGGGCGCTCTTGAGCGGATAGATGAAAAGCTCGGTGATATGCATCGTACGCTCCTAGATTTCGTCCATGAACGCTGCAAGGAAGTCGCGCAGCCGTTGGTCACGCGTGGCCGCAAGCGCCCGGCCGGCCTTCGTTTGAAAGCCATCCGCCAGTTTGAATAGCTTGGTCTGGAAGTGGTCGATCACATATCTCTTGTCGTCGAGTTCGCGGTTGCTGCCGGCCGGATCGAACGGATCATAGAGCGCCGACGACATTCGACCGCCGATATAGAAGCATCGGCCCGCGCCGACCATGCCTATCGCATCGAGCCGGTCGGCATCCTGCAGTATCTTGGCCTCCAGGGTTTCTGGCGGGACTTTTGCGGAGAAGCTGTGCGCGACAATGGCATGTGCGACTGCTGCGATATTGTCACGATCCCAGCCAAGCTCCGCGAGTACGGCCGATGCCTTCTCTGCCGCCAGCGCTGACGCTTGCGACCGCATGGGCGAATTCTTCTCCACGGCAACACAGTCGTGCAGGAGGACGGCAGCCGCCAGGATCCTTGCATCACCACCCTCAAGAGCCTGGATTCGCGTGGCGTTCTTGAAGACACGCAAGACATGCGCGATGTCATGCGAACCGTCATCGCTCTCCGACGAATGCGGCCCGAGCTGGGTGGCGAGGTCTTCAAATGGAGCGAAAGCTTTCGCCTGGAACATGGGATCACCGCGTTGAAAAGAAGGCGTCCTTCCATAAACGCAGGAACCACGAGTCGCAACGAGCCCACTAGCTCGCGTGGGCGCTGGCATGCTCCTGCGGCGGCCGGGCCAGCAGGTAAGGCACGTCGGCTGCAGGCCGCGGCGGACTGATGTGATAACCCTGGATCTCATCGCAGGCTTCACGCTGGAGCAGGGCCAGTTGCTCGGCCGTTTCTACTCCCTCCACAGTTACACGCATGCCGAGCGCGTCGCCGAGAAGGATGATGGCGCGCATGATCGCGAAGGCTTCCTTGCCTTCGACGATACCGTCGACGAATGACTTGTCGATCTTGATCTTGTCGAAGGGGAACCGCTGGAGATAGCTGAGCGACGAATAGCCGGTGCCGAAATCGTCCATGGCGATGCGAATGCCGCTTCGCTTGAGCATGTGCAGGATGGGCAGGGCCTCATCGAGATTTTCCATCAGCACGCTTTCGGTGATCTCAATTTCCAGACGGCCGGCCGGAAGCTGCGCTTCAGCCAGTGCCGCGGCGACGTCGGCCGGCAGATCACTGTTCGTGAATTGAATGGCTGATACGTTGACTGCGACCTTGATATCTTTCGGCCAGTGCACCGCATCGCGGCAGGCGCGGCGCAGCACCCAGCGTCCGATGTCGACCACGAGACCGACCTCTTCCGCAAGAGGGATGAATTCCAGTGGCGGCACCCGACCGCGCGTCGGGTGGTTCCATCGCACGAGCGCCTCGAAACCGCAGATCCGCTGCTGGCTGAGATCATAGAGCGGTTGATAGTGAAGCTCGAATTCCTCGCGCTCGACTGCTTTCCGCAAATCCGCTTCCAGTGCATGCCGCGTTTCGATTTGCGCTTCCATCTCGGCGGTGAAGAAATGCTCGCCGTTGCCGCCGCTGCGCTTGGCGTGCGACAGCGCGACGCCGGCATGCTTCAGCAGGACATCCGTCTCCGTTCCGTCTTGCGGACTGATGGCGATACCCATCGATACGCTGAGTTCGACGGCCTTGTCTCCGCGAAAGAACGGTTCTGACAGTTCCCGCCGGATCTGATCGGCAAGAGCCGTGACATTCCATGGCTGCTGCCGGCCGGATTGGAGAATGGCGAATTCGTCGGAGCCAAGGCGCGCCAGTACATTGCCGGCGCCGGCCGACATGCGGATGCGCTCGGCCACCTGTCGCAGGATCTTGTCACCGGCCGAGACGCCGAGCGTGTTGTTGATCGATTTGAAGCGATCAAGATTGAGGTGCACGAGTGCGATGTGTTCGTCCGGCTCGCGACCGGCCAGCGCTGCGTCGATGCGTTCCCGTAGGCTGATGCGGTTTGGCAGGCCTGTCAGCGGATCGTGATGAGCGAGATAGGTTATGCGGTCGGCCGCCTTTCGGTCTTCGGTAATGTCGGCGTGGATGGAAATACTGCTAGCATCAGGCAGCACCGTGATAACGCTCTGGAAGGTACGTCCGTCTTCCATCATCCATTCGCGGTGACGGATTTGCCCGCCCTCCGAGGTGGCGTCCCGTAAACGGGAAGCCTTTTTCTCAACTCGCTCGGTGCCGCGGATCTTTGCGATCAACGATCCCATCGAAGCCCCAGGAGAGGCCTCCTCGGCGCTGAACCCGAAGAGTTGCCGGAAGCGGATGTTACAGACGATCAACCGCTGCTGTGAATCGAAGACACTCAGGCCCTGAGGCAGGTTGTCGAGAACGATCCCGAAGAGGCGCTTTTGCTCCGCGAGATCTTCCTTTGAGGCGACGAGGCTGCCCTTCAGCTCACCGTTTTCCTTGACGAGCAGTCGAGAACGATCCTCGGCGGCCCGCTTCTTTCCTGTCTGCAGCCGATATGTCTCGACGACAAGGGTCATCAAGCGCTCGGCGTTGGCAGACCCGTCCTCATTGACAGCGGTTGTGCACTGTTGCCGAAAAAGGGCTTCAGCGTCCATTTGGCGCAATCTCCACGTCGGGAGAGAAAGGAACGTGAGCGGAGCCCAGTGGACCGCTTGCTAATCTGCAATTGCGACGCGGCGCGTCAGACATGAAAGGACCTTCTGAAACAATCGAAAAATATCGTCTATACAATCTTAAACTCAACCGGCGATGTGCCGCCGTGGCAAAGATAATCCGCCGGTCGCATTAAAATTCTATTGCAACGCAAACGAATATATCCCTGGCACTATATTTGGCTGCTTCAGCCGAAATGCCGGCAGATGCAAGGGATCTGAGCCGGGACCACACGTCGCCGATGCGTCAAGATCACACTTTGTCAATCATGGTTAATGGCATGTTAACAGCTTATTGACGCAGTGCGCAAATCAGTTTAACGACTGATTAGTCTTTGATTTTCCCCATTTCGTATTGCGTACAAACATCACCGAAACGGCGGTGAATGGAGGTTTGTATGAGCCAAGTTTCATCGGTTAGCGACACGTCCTACGCGTATCTCGCGACGCTGTCGCGGCTGGACACAAATGGTGACGGCGTGCTGAGCCGGGGCGAGCGGGCGGCTGATGATAAGCCGGGCATTCTAAAGCAGTTGGGCGAAGAAGATACGATCCAGGAATTTGCACCCAAGCTGTCTGACGGCGTGCTTGCATTCATGATGGGCACTCGCGAGAGCGGAAGCGTCAATTTTTATCAGCAGTCTCAGCAAAACACCTCTTACGATGTGTATAAGAGCACTTACGGTCAGTACGATCTCGATACCGTCGCCTGATTGTGTCGCGTGTGCATCGTCAAGGCCGGCCCCTCGAGGCCGGCTTTTCTTTGTTGCCAATTCAGGAACAGCTTCACACCTCGCACGTTGGAAACGACGATGCAAGGAAGGAAGCTCCAATGAAAACAGTCCTCTCGATTGCCGCTTTGGCGTTCATTACGGTCTCTTCAGCCGTGTTGGCTCAGGATAAGCAAACGGCCACTGCGGACTTCGTGGGCGGTGATGGAAAGGCAAGCGGTCGGGCCACTCTGACGGCTGCAGCAAACGGTGGCGTCTTGATCGAAGTCGAAGTGACTGGATTGCCTTCGAACAGATGGGTCGCATTCCATGTCCACGAGACCGGTAATTGCGACGCCGCGGGACATCACGAGTCGGCTGGAAAGCACTTCAATCCGACTAACACTGAGCACGGTCTGCTGTCCGCAAAGGGACCCCACACCGGCGACATGCCCAATCAGTATGTTGACCAGGATGGCGTTCTGCGGGCACAGGTGTTCGACAGCATGGTCACCCTCGACGGCAAGACCGACGGCATCCGCGGTAGAGCCTTGATCGTTCATTCCAATTCCGATGATTATCGTAGCCAACCTGCAGGGGACGCAGGCGAGAATCTAGCATGCGGCGTCATTAAGTAGGCTATTTCTGCTCCGACGTTGGTCGGTCAGTGATAGTAGTATCGCTCTGCGTACCACTCGCTTGATGCCATGGGCTTATCCGTCGCGATCCACTGTCCGACACTGCTCGTTTCGAGCACGTCGGCTGTTGCGTGATCCTCCAGTCCGACGAATATGATGTTTGTGTTCTCGCGCAGCCGAGGATCGGTGGCGAAGCCCATGCGGCCATCGTCTCCCACGTGCATCAGGCTCATCCTGACGTAGAAGAACTCGGCCTGACAATCCTCCATGCCTTCCTCGTTGAAAGCATGAGCAACGTCGATCACCGACTTCTGTGGCCCATTATAGACGGCGATCGTCTCGTTGAGCCCAAATGTTGCTCCGTAGAGCGCGATCGAGCTTGTCGGAACTGGAGTTGTGGCGCCGGTGGTCATGTCCATCTGCTGGCCGAAGAAGCTGGTTTTCCCGACATTCAGGTCGCCGCGAAAGAAATAGGAAAATCGATCACGCGTCAGATAAATCGCCTGCCATCGAAACCGTATATACGCGTCCGAGGCGCTGCTCAGGCCCTTGAGCGTGGCCAAACAGCTTACAAACGTATCGCGATAATTCTGCAGCGACATCGATCAACCTCCTCTAAGAGGTTAACCGGTATCGACTCAAAACGTTCCGGCAGTCGGCTCTTCCAAGTTCAACGTAAACGGCGCGTTTCCGTCCGCATCTGCACCCCTGCCAATGGCGCGAACCGAATCCACCAATCGCCCACCGCGACCGAGCATGTCGTCACCGATTTGAACGAGCCGGGTATTGGGGGTCGCATAGGCTGACGCGGTGCGCAGCCGGCGAACCAGCGCACCGTCGTCCTGCTCAGGCGACAATGAGAGAGCGGCAATCAAGGCGGCTGCGGGTGAGCGAGACACGCCCATCCAGCAATGGATCAGAAGAGGTGCGCGTTGGTCCCAATCACGTACGAAATCGATGATCTCCCGGACATGGGTTTCATCAGGCGCCATGAGATTGCCGGTTCCCTTGAAGGCGATGTCATTCATATTGAGGAGAAGATGCCGGTGCGCCTGGATCACCCCGGGACGGTGAAAGGCGTGCTCTTTTGCCATCAAGCTGATCATCTCACGCGCGCCATGCCTGACTGCCATCTCGGCGATCCGGGCAAGAGGCGCGACAACGATCATCGTCATGCTTTGCTGCTCCGTATGGTCTCGATTGCGTCGAAACGTTCGCAAAAGAGGCGCTGCGCCTCGACAGCCGGCAAGGGCGTCATCAGCAGCATGTCTTTGGTGATCCCGCGTGGCTGACCAAAGAATTTCTGCGCCTCCGCCGAGGTAAAGCCGGCAAGCTGCGTTGCCTCGAAATAGGCGGCGATGGTATCGGCCTTCTTGATCCTCTCCTTAAGCTCGCGCGTCGGGTGAGGCGGCAGCCCAAAGCGAAGGTGGACGGCCGCTTCCAGCCGCTTTTCGACGGCCTTGTATCCGCCGCCTACGACCGACTTGAAGGGTGAAATCATGTCGCCGATGACATACTCCGGCGCATCGTGGAGCAGCGCCATCAGGCATTGGTCGGCTGTCGCATCGTTGAGACGGCGGAAGATATCCTCCACGACAAGGCAGTGCTGCGCGACTGAGAAGGCGTGATCCCCAGAAGTCTGTCCGTTCCAGCGGGCAACGCGCGCGAGCCCATGCGCGATATCGCTCATCTCGACGTCAAGCGGAGAGGGGTCGAGCAGATCGAGCCGGCGGCCCGAGAGCATGCGTTGCCACGCGCGCGGCGCCTTTGTAGTCACGCGCTCGCCTCGTCCGCAGTTGACGGGAATGTCAGTCCCGTCCAGGCAGGCAATTCCAGGGTAACGGATGTGTCGCCCGCCAGCAGCGGCGTGTGTGCCGCCATGGCTTCACCGGCACGATCGATGCGAACGATCGCAAGGCCGTCTTTTCCGATGACCGAACCGAGCGTGCCGACCGGCTTGCCGGCGGCGGTTATCTCCGTCCCCGATGGCGGTAGTGCCACCTCGGCCTTCACCGTGACGACGCGGCGGCGCGCCGTTCCACGATGCTGCATGCGCGAAACGACCTCCTGGCCGACATAGCAGCCTTTCTTGAAGGAGAGGCTGCCATTGAAATCCATCAGGACATCGTGCGGGAAGGCGTCCTGCAGGGCATAATCCTGTCCGGACGCGGCGATGCCGTTCGCAATGCGCAACGCATCGTAAGCCTCGAGATCATCGGTACCTTGCTGCCCCGGTTGCCGGATGACCGAAATACCTGCCTTGGCGAAGCGACTGTCTGCCAGCCCCTTGCTTGCAGTTTCCCAGGAAACCGTCACGCCTTCGCCGGCCGGCGACAGCTCGACGGCAGCCCTGAGCTTATACACCGTCAGCCGCTTGAGCAGCGCGTCCCGCTGATCGTTGTCCGTCTCGATAACGAACCCGTCGCCGTCCCGCCAGATCATGAAATCGAAGAGGATTTTGCCCTGAGGGGTCAAGAGCGCACCTGGTCGTGCTTCGTCCGCCGAAAGCGCCGCGAGGTCCGTCGTGATCAGATTGTGCAGAAAGGATTGTGCCTCCGAGCCGCTGACCCGGATGAGCGAGCGGTTCTTCAGAAATACGGCTGGCATGGCGGCACCTGTCGCGTTCGTTCTCGCTCAGAAGTATGTCTTCAGTGAAGGGATCGCAAGCCTCAGTCGCCGGCGGTGAAGTACTTCCACTTGCCATCGGGGGTGATGCCCAGCCGATAAAAATTATAGCCGCCGAATTCCTGCATGTCGGACAGGTCGCCTGCCGTAACGATGCGCAGCAATTCCACCCGCTCGGGAGGCGTCAGCGCCTTCAGGTCCTTCTCGGCGAAATAAGGCCAGACATACATCTCGTCAGCTGTGCCTTGGCCAACATGAACGAACCCAGTGGAAATAATGTCGAGCATAATTGCCAGGATCTCATCGCCCTCGGCATCGCCCGAAAGGTCCTTGAGCGCGCTGATTGGATCGTCGGTCGGCTCGCCGACAGTCACCTGGGTCTGGCTGGAGCCGGTGCCGAGCAGAGGCCGCAGCCGCTCGAGATCGCCCGAAGCGGCAGCTTCGACGATCTGCTCGCGCATCTTGCGAACGGGCTCAGGGACTTTGCTGATATCGTAGATGATTTCGACAGGCTTCGTGCTGTCCTGGGCGCCGGGTGTCTTGTCGTTGCCCTGACCGGCCTGCGAGTTGACCAACGGGTCGGGCATCGGAACGCCGGGCGCGGTTGGCGATGCTGCGGGCTTGTCGCCGCTTTGGCCCGGAGCGCTCTGCTCGGCTTGGCCCGGGGTCTTCTGCAGCTCGGACAGTGCCAGGGCCGAGGTCCCGGTCAAGCTGCTGGCGCTAAGGCCGATTGCAAGCAAAAGCGGCACCATCGCGGGCCGCGAAGCATTGTCCCTAGCGGTATGCATGAAACTCTCTGTGATTGTTATTGCAAGGTGCGGCTTGGAGAAAACTCGCCGGCAAGCATGCGCTCGCGCAAGGAATCCAGCAGCGCTTCTGCACTGTTTTCGCCATGTAGGCGAATGGTTTCGCGCAGCGCGTGGATGATTGCTGTATCGGCGATGATCTCGGGTTCGATTCCGTCTGCCATGCCGTCGGCCCAGGCTTCGTTATGGTACTCCAAGGCCGCCTGAGTCTTCTCATGAACGATCATGTCGTCGATGTCATTGAGGCTTGGTTCCATTGTCATTTCCTCAAACTGCATGCCTTACTGCCTAGTTAACAACCTTATCAGCCTTTTCCCAAAACGACACGGCCGGGTGTGAAAAGAGGTTAATTAACCGTTAATTTCCGAACCGCGACGTAATTTCTGTGGCAAGTGTTGCACCTTCGGCACGGTATCGCTCTTCTGCCACGATGGCTGCCTGCGTGCAATCCGTATAAACCGACGCGAAGGCACGGTAGCCGCGATTGAAGGCCGCGGTTAGCTGTTCCTTGCGTTGCGGCTCGTCTTTGGCTTCTGAATCAAGCAATTGCTGCATGCGCCCTCGCCATTCGCCGCCGTTTTCCGCTTTACACAGAGTCCTCAGGTAGTGCACTGAGCCCAGCACTTCAGCAAGCCGTGAGAGCTTGTCGTCGTAGGGCACGGTGACCGTTTTTGGCGCATTCTCCTCCGGCAACGGTGTCGGCGCTGGGCCCTGTGCCCATACGCGGGCGGGTAGGACGGCGCTTGCGCACAATGCAAGAGACAGGAACACGCGTCGAACGGCAATCATGACCATAGTTGATACTCTGACAGTGACGGTAACAAGGCGCATGCAGGAGTTTCCACCGCTTATTCGCTGCCGGACGCCAAGCGTTCGGCACATTCAAGCACGCTTTGAGGGGTGGGTAGCCGGCGGATCTCCTCGACAGTGAACCAGCCGATATCGGCGGCGTCGTCGGCTGCGATGGCGACAGCCGTGCCGTCAGCCTCGACGCGAAACACGGAGAGAAAGAAGTGGCTGACGACAGCCCCGTCGGCGGCGTGTGTCTTCAGATCGTATGTCGCGAGAAGGTTAGGGCTCTCGGCCTTTATGCCTGTCTCCTCCTCGAACTCGCGCAAGGCTGTCTCCTCAGGCGTTTCGCCGGGTTCGGCCCGGCCTCCCGGGAAGGCATACATATCGGCCGACGGCGGATTGCGCCGGAGCACGAGGAGGAACCTGTCTCCACGCTGGAGGATAGCGGAGGACGCCGCCTTCGGAATGGAACTCATGGGGATGCCGCATTGATCTTGTGTTGGCTGTGCTTGGCGCCGCCGTCGTTCCGCCGGATATTGAGTTTGGCGATTCGAAGGAGCTATCGTGACTTATATCATCTATGCCGCTGCAGCTGTTTTCGAGATTGCCGGTTGCTTTGCTTTCTGGGCATGGCTGAGAATGGCAAAGCCCGTCTGGTGGTTGGCACCGGGCATGGTGTCCCTGGCGCTTTTTGCATGGCTCCTGACGTTTGTGCCAAGCGAGGCCGCCGGCCGCACCTTCGCCGCCTATGGCGGTATCTATATCGTGGCTTCCCTGATGTGGCTGTGGATCGTGGAAAGCCGGGTGCCCGACCGCTGGGACATCGGCGGTGCGCTCGTCTGCCTCTGCGGCACGGCAGTGATCCTGTTCGCGCCGCGTGGCTGAGTTAGACTAGCCTTGACCGCAACGGGTCGGAGTGCAAAGACATCCCTATGTGTGGACGTTATGCGCTGACGATATCCCCCGAAGAATTAAAGGAAATCCTCGGAATCATCGATCTCGAGGACTTTCCCACGCGCTTCAACATTGCCCCGACCCAGCCCATTCTCGTGGTCGTTTCTGATGAAACGCGGGAGAAGGGCAGCAACCTTCCGGAGCGGCGCGCGGTCCTCTTGCGCTGGGGATTTACACCGGGCTGGGTAAAAGACCCCAGGCAGTTTCCGCTCTTGATCAATGCCCGCGCCGAGACAGCGATCGGCAAGGCGTCGTTTCGCGCGGCCATACGCCATCGGCGCGTGCTCGTGCCCGCTTCCGGATTTTATGAATGGCATCGCCCGAGTAAGGAGAGCGGCGAAAAGTCCCAGGCCTATTGGATCAAGCCACGGCGCGGCGGCGTCGTCGCATTCGCGGGCCTGATGGAAACTTGGTCCTCTGCCGATGGTTCGGAAGTCGACACCGGCGCGATCCTGACGACTGCGGCAAATGCTGCCATCGCTTCGATCCATGACCGCATGCCCGTCGTCATCAAACCGG
Organism: Rhizobium sp. BK060; assembly: GCF_014193145.1. Classification (NCBI taxonomy): domain Bacteria; kingdom Pseudomonadati; phylum Pseudomonadota; class Alphaproteobacteria; order Hyphomicrobiales; family Rhizobiaceae; genus Rhizobium; species Rhizobium sp. BK060. The sequence continues at coordinate 55,745 of NZ_JACHYW010000025.1, read as the reverse complement.
AGGACTTTTCGCGCTGGTTGGATTGCAAGACGCAGGAACCGCGCGACGTAGCCGACCTGATGAAACCGGTCGAGGAGGATTTTTTCGAGGCAATCCCCGTTTCCGACAAGGTCAACAAAGTGACCAATATGGGGGCCGATCTGCAGGACAGAGTGATGGTCGAGAAGCCGCCGTCGCTGCCTGAAAAGAAAAAGCCGGACGATGGCCAGCTGAGCTTCTTCTAATCCGACATTCCCACCGCATCATTTTCCGGAAAATTACATGATCTCCATCTCGGCCGCGCTTGCGGGCTTCTTCCTTGGTGCCTCGCTCATCATCGCAATCGGCGCACAGAACGCATTCATTCTGCGTCAAGGACTGCTGCGCTCGCACGTCTTCATCCTGTGCCTGATCTGCGCCTTATCAGATGCCGTGCTGATTGCCGCCGGCGTTGCCGGGCTTGGAACCCTCGTCTCCCGCTCGCCGACGCTCATCTCGCTCGTGACGATAGGGGGCGCGATCTTCCTCGGCACATATGCGGTTATGGCATTCCGCCGTGCATTTCATCCGGCCGCGATGCAGGCGGGTTCTCCGCAGGCTCTGGGCCTGAAGGCGGCCGTCGCGACATGCCTGGCCTTCACCTTTCTGAATCCGCATGTCTACCTGGATACGGTCGTTCTGCTCGGCAGCCTGTCCGCGGCCTATAGCGGCGCGGACCGCTTGGCCTACGGCCTCGGCGCGGCGACTGCATCGTTCGTCTGGTTCTTCGGATTGGGCTACGGCGCACGCCTGCTGCAGCCGGTCTTCGCAAAACCTGCTGCCTGGCGGGTTCTCGATGTCATAATCGGCATTGTCATGGCGTTGCTGGCGATCAGCCTGCTCGTTCGCTTCTGCAGCCCTGCTTAGGACTCCGGCATTCCGGCGAGCAACAACCCCTCGAGGATCGGCTCGATGCGGTCAGCGTTCTTGGCGGCTTGGCCGGCGCGGATACGGGCGACGGTGACACCGGGCGAGAACGCAAGCAGGCCTGTAAGTACCGCCGGCGTCCTCTATGCGCCCGAGCCGAGCATTGGCTGCAATCAGCATCCAGAAGCATGGACCGTAGTAGGCGTTGGCCGCCATGGACTTGTGCGCCCAGGCCAGCGCCTCTTCATAATTGCTGCGCACCATTTTCGACATGAGCCAGGCCGGTAAGGTTCCAATGAGCGCCCAGCCTGTTTGGCCTTAGTCGGTCATCGCGGCTCCGAGCTTGCTGATGCAAACGCGTCCTAACAAATCGGCGCAGTCAGGTCGCGCGCGATGATGGTACGCGTCGGATTTTCAATCAGTCCGCATAAGTAGAGCGGGCTGAGGGTAGCAGCCCGCGGCGCCGGCCCTAGGCAGTCTTCTTGACGAAGGGCGGCTTGCTCTTGAGCATCAGGGCGGCCGCAAGGACGGCCTTAAGGCCGAGCGGGCGGTAGTTAGCGCTGAGGTCGGACTTTGCCGGCTGTTCGACGCTTGTCTTCTTCGGGGTCACAATACTCTCCTTACGTGCTGTCCCTAGACTCTTATTTTTATTGCTCTTTTGCCTGTAATAGCGACAAAATAGAGGCGCCGCGTATCAGCAATTATGTATCCAATGCATAATTCGCGAGGCTTGAGTCAGGCATTCTTCCGCAAGGAAAGTCGGAAAATATCAGATGTGACGGCCGATATCGTCTTCGCCGACGCCGGGTTCCTCGATCGTCAGTGTACCGTATTTGCGCTTCCATTTGCGGGCGCCGAAGGGCAGCGTGAGGAGGTAAAGAACCGCGGTCACGACCATGACTTCCCAGGTAAAACTCGATAGCAGCGCAACGTAGAGAACGACGCCGAGCATGACAGGAAGCACCAGATCACGCCGCAGCCTGCTGCCCTCGGACTTGCCGGACCATACGGGCAGACGGCTGATGAGCAGGCACGCGATCAGAACCGTGTAGGCGGAGGAGACATAGGCGAAGGTACGATCCGTCGTCAGGCCGAGGAAGCCGAGATAGACGGGCAGCAGAACCAGCATCGCGCCGGCTGGCGCAGGCACGCCGACGAAATATTCGGACTGCCATGTTGCCTTGTTTTCGCGCTCGGCCATGACGTTGAAGCGAGCCAGGCGAAGACCCGCCGCAATGGAATAGATCAGGGCGGCGATCCAGCCGATCGAGCGGGCCTGATCCAGCGCAAAGACATAGACGACCAGTGCGGGCGCCACGCCAAAATTCACGATGTCCGCCAGTGAATCCATTTGCGCGCCGAACTTCGACGTCGCCTTCATCAGGCGCGCAACGCGGCCATCGATCCCGTCGAGGAATGCAGCGAGAAGAACCATGCCGACCGCCAGCTCGTACCGGTTCTCGAACGCAAGGCGGATACCCGTGAGGCCGGCGCAGATCGCCAATATCGTGATGAGGTTGGGGATGATGAGGCGAAGCGGGATTTCGCGAAGCCGCGGTCCGCGGCCCGAATCATCGGGAGGGCCATTGGGTTCGAAGGGCGGGAAGGGCGTTTCCATGTCGCTCTCCAGTACTGTTAGCTTCGGCGGCTGACGATCGGACCCTTGGCTGAGCCAAATTCGGCCAGCACCGTTTCTCCGGCGATTGCCGTCTGGCCGAGTGTCACGCGGGGTGCTGCGCCTGCCGGCAGAAATACGTCCAGGCGCGAGCCGAAGCGAATCAGGCCGAAACGCTCACCTGCATCCAGAGGTTCGTTCGGGTTTGCCCAGCACAGGATACGCCGTGCAACAAGTCCGGCGATTTGAACAACGCCGATCTGGCCATGCTTGGTTTCGATCACGAGGCCGTTGCGCTCGTTGTCCTCGCTTGCCTTGTCGAGCTCGGCATTCACGAAGCTGCCCGACCGGTAGTTGACACTGACGATCCGCCCGCGCGCCGGGGAGCGGTTCACGTGGCAGTTGAAGACGTTCATGAACACCGAGATGCGCAGCATCGGCTCGCTGCCGAGGTTCAGTTCGGCAGGCGGCACGACCAACTGGACGGACGACACCCTGCCATCGGCCGGGGAGATGACGAGATCGTCGTCCTGAGGCGTCATTCTCTCGGGGTCACGGAAGAAATAAGCGCACCACAGTGTCAGGAGCAGCCCGATCCAGAACAGCGGTTTGAAGATCCAGCCCAGGATCAGCGATGCGACGAAGAAGGCGGCGATGAAGGGATAACCTTCCTTGTGTACCGGAACGATCGTGTTGCGTACCGTATTGAACAAGCTCATTTATACCGCTCTCCTAAAGCATGTCTCCCAAAGGCGGGAGCCGGCTTCGGGCCAAAGACATGCGTGAAAACAAAGAACTAAAGCGCGACAAGCGAATCTCAAAGATCGCGCCGTGCTTTAGCATTCTTTTCTCACCGCTGGTTACAGGGAAACCGCCGCCGGGGCAATGCTACGGCTCCATGACCCACATCTGTGACAGGCTTCTGAACAGTAAAGCGGCCAGATTGCCGTCCACCCAGGCTAGCTCGCGGGCGCAAGCCTGTTCACGACGCCCATGTCGTCGCTCTCGCGGACCTGCTTCAGATGCTCTTCGGCCTGCGTGGCTTCGCGCTGGCGGTTCCACATCGAGGCATAGAGGCCGTTCTTTTGCAAAAGCGCGGCGTGCGTGCCGCGTTCAGCGATCTCGCCGCTTTTCAGAACGATGATTTCGTCCGCACTGATGACCGTGGACAGGCGGTGGGCAATGACGAGCGTCGTGCGGTTCTTGGATACGACATCGAGTGCGGTCTGGATGTCCCGCTCGGTGGTCGTGTCGAGAGCGGACGTGGCTTCGTCAAGGATCAGAATCGGTGGCGCCTTCAGGATCGTGCGCGCGATCGCGACGCGCTGCTTCTCGCCGCCCGAGAGCTTCAGGCCCCGCTCGCCGACCTTGGTATCAAAGCCCTCCGGCAGCAGATCGATGAAGTGCGCGATCTGGGCGATCTCGGCCGCAGCCTTTACGTCTGCATCAGTCGCCGATGGACGCCCGTAGCGGATGTTGTAGGCAACCGTATCGTTGAACAGGACAGTGTCTTGCGGAACCATGCCGATTGCCGATCGCAAGCTTTTTTGGGTCACCGTCCTGATGTCCTGGCCGTCAACCGAAACCGAACCGCTCTGGATATCGTAGAAACGGTAGAGCAGACGCGACAATGTCGATTTTCCGGCGCCCGATGGCCCAACGACGGCAACGGTCTTACCGGCCGGCACCTCGAAGGAAATGCCTTTGAGGATCGGACGGGCAGGGTCGTAGGAAAAATGCACGTCCTTGAAGGAGATGGCGCCTTGATTGATGTCCAGAGGGGCGGCATCGGGCGCATCCATCACTTCAGCCTTGACTTCGAGGAGATCGAACATCTGCTCGATATCCGTCAAGCCCTGGCGGATTTCGCGGTAGACGAAGCCGATGAAGTTCAACGGGACGGAAAGCTGCAGCAGCATGGCGTTGACGAAGACGAAGTCGCCGACGGTCTGCTCGCCGCGCTGGACCGCGAGCGCCGACAGGATGAGCATCACCGTCGTGCCAAGTCCGAAAATCACCCCCTGGCCGAAGTTGAGCCAGCCGAGCGAGGTCCAGACATCGGTGGCCGCTTTTTCGTAGCGTTCCATCGACCTGTCGAAGCGCCGGGCCTCCATCTCCTCGTTGCCGAAATACTTCACCGTCTCGAAGTTGAGGAGAGAATCGATCGCCTTTGTATTGGCGTCAGTATCGCTGTCGTTCATCGTGCGACGGATGGCGATGCGCCAGTCGCTGGCGCGGATCGTGAACCAGATATAGGCCCAGACTGTGAATGCGGTGACCGCGAGGTAGGAAAACCCATAGCCCCACCAGAAGACGATGGCCGTCAGCAGGAACTCAATCAGCGTCGGGACAGAGTTGAGAATCGTAAACCGCACGATGGTTTCGATTCCCTTTGTGCCGCGCTCGATAACACGCGAAAGCCCGCCCGTCTTTCTCTCGAGGTGAAAGCGCAATGACAATTCATGCATGTGCACGAAGGTCTTGTAGGCCAATTGCCGAACCGCGTGCTGCCCGACGCTGGCGAATAGCGCGTCGCGCAACTGGTTCAGACCGAGTTGGAGCAGGCGAGTGAGGTTGTAGGCGATGACCAATGCCGTCGCGCCGACAAGCAGGTCCGGCACCTTGCCGGCCAGGTCCATCTTGCCGTTCAGCGCATCCGTCGACCACTTGAAGAAATAGGGGACGAGCAGCAGCACGAACTTGGAAACAAGGAGATAGACCGACGCCCAGACCACTCGCATCTTGAGATCCGTCCGACCCGTCGGCCACATGTAGGGCCAGAGATTGAACAGTGTCTGCAGGAGGTTGGAATCAGAGACTGTTTTGTCATTTGCCATGCGAATCTCCCGCCGAAAGGGCGCTGCGTTGCCGACAAATTTGGGAGCGGCGGAAATGCCAAAAAGGCCTCGCCGGACATGATCGTCGTCACCGCCATATAGGGGTTGGCGGGAGCAATACAACAAATGGACGCCGCAGGAAAAGAGCGGCCGGACATGATCTCCGTCCAGCCGCTCGATTAGGGCATGATCGCCTTAGAGGTGCTCGCCCGAAAGCCGCTTGCGATGAAGCTCTTCCGCGTTCGGCAGGGCATCCTTGGGAAGGCCGAAAATCTGGCCCGGCAAGATGCGGTCCGGGTTTGTGATCTTGTCCTCGTTGGCGACATAGATCGTCGTATAGCGCACGCCCGCGCCGTAGATGCGCCGCGATATCTGCCAGAGTGTATCGCCGCGGCGGATGATGACCGTCTCGTTGCTCGGAGCGAGCGGTGCCTGCTCGATTGTCGTTGGCCCGCCTTGAGCTCCTGCGATTTCGTTGGTTGCGGGTGCATTCGCGGCCGGCGCAGTGGCAGAACCCGTCAGCTGGGCTATATCGCCGCCGAGCTTGCCGAGCGCATCGCCGACGGACTTCGCATCCGTGGGCAACGCCTGCAGCGTCTTCAGGGCACCCGCAGCGGTTTCTGCTGCCGTCGAGGCCTGCTGCTTGACGTCGGCTGCGGCATCGGCTGCGGTGCGAAAGTCCACGATGGCGCGGAGGGCAAACTCGTTGGCGGAGCGGGCTGCGGCGAGCTGTTCTGCTCCTGGCACCTTGCCGTCGGCAAAGAGCCCGCTAAGAAGAGAGAAGGCCTTGGCGGCATCATTCTTCAGCTTTCCGAGCGCACTCTCGTCAAGCGGCACCATCGCTGTGGGGCCTCCGGCCTGAGGGGTCGCGCCCTGCGCGGCAACCGTTACCTGATTTCCTTCCGGGCGGTTGAAGTTCACAAAGGCACGAACGGCGACCTTGTCGGCGTCATCGAGAACGTCGACGCGAATCTTGTGATCGCCAATTGCGAGCGGCATCACGCCGTCGACAACGAAATGACCGTCGGGACCAGCTTTCGCCTTGCCGATCAGCTTGTCATCGGCATAGGCGACGACGTTCGCCAAGGGCTTCGCCGTGCCTGCAACAAAGATCTTGTCGCCTTCAATTTCGACAGCGCTGACCATAACGTCGGCAGTCGTTGCGGGGCCAGGCTGCGCACCAGCAGCTGCAGGCGCGCTCGCCATATCCGTCGAGCCCGGCGCTTGGCTGGCGTTAGTTGCAGGCTGGCCCGACGACGCAGTGGAGGCAACCTCAGCATCCGGCTTGGGTGCCGTGATGATTCTGCTTGCGGTGCCGGGCTTGGAAACCATCGCCAGCAACTCGGAGCTCTTGCCATCCTTGGGGACGGATACGGTTGCGACCTCTTCCGATGTCGACGCCTTGCCATCCTTGCCGGTGGCTCGCAGGACGAGCTGGTGATCGCCGGCGGAAAGCGGATTGTCGAGCACCGCGACAAAATCGCCGGTCGGACCGACGTCCGTCGTGGTCACGACTTTGTCCCCGTCCATGATTTCAAGCTTGCTGTTCGGTTCGGCCGAGCCGGCGATAACCGTCGAGCCATCCGGTTCTACGCGCAGCACGTCGAAGGTCGGGAGGTTGTTGGCGTTTTCGGCAGGGGACGCCGCGGACGGCGGCTGGTTGGCGGGTGCTGTTAGCTCAGGCGAGGCGGTCAGCGCTGCTTCGGCTTTCGCGATCGCGGCTGCCGCGTCGGCGGTGTTTTCCGGCAGCGCCTTGATGATGGTCAGTGCCTTGGCTGCGCCATCCTTGATCTTGGTGGCGGCCGCCGCCGTCACCGGGTTCGTGCCTTCCGGGATTGCAAGATCGGCGAGGGTCTGCAAAGAGGTCGTCGCCTTCGACTTGGCCGCTTCGAAAACTTCTTGGGTCGGGTCATTGCCGTCTGCAAAGAGCGCCTTAAGTTCCGAAATGGACTGGCCTGCCTCCGAAGCAAGGCGACCGACTTTCCGGGTCGTTTCGGCATCGTCGGGGGCTGACGGGCGTGAAGTCTTGGCAGATTCGGTAACCGTCTTCTTCACTTCGGAGCCGGCCTGGTTTATTGCGTCACCAACTTTGGCGGCGTCTCCGCCGATGCGGGGCATGACGAAAAAGACCATCAAAAGAATTGCGACTACAAGCACTGCAAGGGCCAGCAAGCCGGCACGGTTTCTCATCATCACGTCTCCCCAGGCGGCAATCTTGCCGGACTTCCTAAAATTGCTAGCGATTCCCGCTGCTTTGCACAAGCAGTCAAAGTAGCCGGGCAAATGTGAGACGCAGGTTTTCCGTCATTTTTCTTGACTGGAGCCAGAGAGAATAGTTGTTTGCCCGTATGACAGATCAATCTCATTCCATTCGCTCCATCTGTGTTTACTGCGGCTCGCGACCGGGCAGCGATCCCCGCCATATGGCAGCCGGCCGTGCGCTGGGTAAGGAAATCGCCGAGTATGGCCTGCGCCTCGTCTATGGTGGAGGCACCAAGGGCATAATGGGGGCTGTGGCGAGCGGCGTGCTTTCGAACGGTGGTCAGGTAACCGGCATCATCCCCGAGTTCCTGATCGACATGGAGGCTACGCGCCATTCCCTCGGCCAGCTCAATGAGTTGATTGTAACGCCTGATATGCATACGCGCAAACATGCCATGTTCGAGCGCTCCGATGCCTTCGTCGCGCTGCCGGGCGGGATCGGCACGCTGGAGGAAATCGTCGAGATCATGACCTGGGCGCAGCTCGGCCGTCACGAGAAGCCGATGGTGTTTGCCAATATCGGCGGCTTCTGGGATCCGATGATGGAGCTCATGCGCCACATGACAGACGAAGGTTTCGTCCACACGGCCCATCGCGTCCAGCCGCTCGTTATAGACGACATATCCGAAATCATCCCCGGCATCATGGCACAGGCGGCCGAAATCGCATCGCTGGACCGCGAGGGCGAGGATGCGGTGATCTCGAAGATGTAACGCCGTCCCTAGATCAGGATGACTTTAGGCCCGATGGGCTGAAATCTGGACGACCCGGGATCCTGCTAGCGCTCCCGGCTCCCCTTGAGCATCGCCCAGCTGTAGAGGAACAAGCCCGCCCAGATCAGTGGGAAGGCGATCATGCGCGCGATGCCGAGCGGTTCGTGGAACATGAAGATCGCGATGAGGAAGATCATCGTCGGCGCGATGTACTGCATGATGCCGATGGTCGAAAGCCGCAACAGCTTGGCGCCATTGGCATAGATCATCAGCGGTACGGCGGTGACGATGCCGCATCCGAGCAGCAGGGCGGTATCGGCCCAGCCGGTGCGATAGAAGTGTCCTTCACCGCTGCCGAGCTCCAGATAGAGAACGTAGAACAGCGCCGGGACGCTGAGGATCAAAACCTCGAGGAAGAAACCCTGGTTCGGGCCGAGCGGCAACGTCTTGCGAAACAGAGCATAGAGACCCCAGGAAATCGTCAGCGTCAGCGCTATCCAGGGAATGCCGCCGCTATCAAGCGCCAGTACGACGACCGCAAGGCCAGCCAACGCAATAGCTGCGATTTGCGCCGGGCGCAGCCGCTCCTTCAGCACGACCGCGCCAAGGAAGATGCTGAACAGCGGGTTGATGAAGTAGCCGAGCGCCGCATCGATCGCGTGGCCACTGCCGATCGCCCAGACATAGGTGCCCCAATTGACGGTGATCAGCGCAGCAGTGAGCGCCGCCATGGCCAGCATCTGCGGCGACCGCAAGGCAGTGCGGATATCTTGCGTTCGGCCGAGGACGATGAGCACTAGACCCGCCAAGGGCAAGGACCAGAGGATGCGATGAGCGATGACCTCCGCCGGCGAAATATGAGCGACGGCCTTCATGTAGATCGGAAGGAAACCCCACAGAAGATACGCCGTCAGTGCAAAGGCGAAGCCACGTGGACTGTCTTCGTTCTTGACGATCGGAGCGCTTGCATTGGCGGACATCGAGTGTTTCCATATTTGTTCTTGTTATGGATCCGCTTAACGTAACGGACGTGAATAGGCCAATTCATTTCGGTGAATAGATGCTGGCCCATCGCGACGGTGAAGACCATGGACGAAGAAGCTCTTGCGAACTGCCGCAGAGCATTTGCCTCCCGGGTACTTGCGAAGGAAGGCGTGCAAGACGACGACGCGCTGCTACAGGCCTTTGCAGCGGTACCGCGCGAGCGGTTCCTAGGGCCGCCGCCATGGAAGATGGCGGGATGGGGAGGCTATGTCGATGCCTCGGGAGATCCCTCTGTCGTCTATCAGGACGTGCTGTTTGCGCTTCAGCATGAACGGCATATCAACAACGGCAGCCCGAGCCTTCACGCCCGGGGAATCCACAAGTTGGCGCTCCGTCAGGGGGATACCGTCTGTCATGTGGGCGCCGGCAGCGGCTACTACACGGCAATCATGTCCCTGCTTGTTGGCAGCGGCGGTCATGTCACCGCCGTCGAATTCGATGGCGAACTGGCGATGCGGGCAGAAGAAAATCTCCGCGACTATCCGAATGTTCGCGTTGTCCATGGCAATGGGGTCGAATGGCCGCGCGAGCCGACAGATGCCGTCTATGTGAACTTTGCCATCCACTTCCCAGCCGAAGCCTGGGTGGAGCGATTGAGTGTCGGCGGCCGGCTGATCCTGCCGCTGGGCGTCCCTGATGTCGATGCGGCGGGGCCGACCGGTCTTGGTTCCTGCGCTGGCTTCTTCCTGTTCCGCCGCGAAGACCTTGGTTACGCTGCCGAATATCTTGGGCCCGTCGCGTTTGTCTGGGCGGAGGCCGTAAAGGGTGGGTTCGATACTTACCGGCGGCTGGAGGCCGCCTTCTACAAGGGTGGTGTGGAACAGGTCCGCGCCCTGCGCTGGAAGACCGCACGACAGGGCAGGGAGTGGTATTCGGAGGCGGATTGGGGCCTCGTCTTCGGTGCCTGACGCCTACTCGGCGGCGATCTTGCCGGCCAGTTGTCGGTTCTTCATGAGCTTGTAGATCACCGAGTCCATCAGCGCCTGGAACGACGCATCGATGATGTTCTCAGACACGCCGACCGTCCACCAGCGAACGCCGTCACTATCGGTAGATTCGATGAGAACGCGGGTGATCGCCTCGGTACCGCCGTTGAGGATACGGACCTTGAAGTCGGCCAGCACCAGATCGTCGATCTCGTGCTGGTATTTGCCGAAGTCCTTGCGCAGTGCGAGGTCCAGCGCATTGACCGGACCGTCGCCTTCTGCCACCGACATGATCGTCTGCCCGTCGATGACGACCTTCACCACCGCTTCCGAGACGATCTTAACTCGCCCGTGGGAATCGAAGCGGCGCTCGACCATCACGCGGAACCCCTCGATCGAGAAAAATTCCGGGATGGTTCCGAGGGTCCGCCGAGCAAGCAGCTCGAAGCTCGCATCGGCGCCCTCATAGGCATAGCCCGATGCCTCGCGCTCCTTGACCAGCGCGATCAGGCGGTCGAGCTTCGGATCGTCCTTGCCGACCTCGATGCCGCGCCGCTTCAGTGCGTTAATGAAGTTCGCCTTGCCCCCCTGGTCAGAGACCATGACCTTGCGGAAATTACCGACGCTTTCAGGCGTCACATGCTCATAAGTGCGCGGATCCTTGAGCAAAGCCGAAGCATGAATGCCAGCCTTTGTCGCAAAGGCAGACGCGCCGACATAAGGCATCTGATGATCGGGCGAGCGGTTCAACAGCTCGTCGAAAGCGTGCGAGAGTCGTGTGAGATTCAACAATCGCTCGGTGTCGATCGAGGTTTCGAACCGGGATGAATACGCTTCCTTCAGCGCCAGCGTCGGGATTAGGGTCACGAGGTTGGCATTGCCGCAGCGCTCGCCGATGCCGTTCAGCGTGCCCTGAATCTGTCGCACACCCGCTTCCACGGCGGCAAGCGAATTGGCGACCGCCTGACCGGTGTCGTTGTGCGCGTGGATGCCAAGACAGTGACCGGGAACGCCCGCCGCAATAACCGCTTGGACGATGGTCCGGATTTCCGGCGGCTGCGTACCGCCATTGGTATCGCAGAGCACGACCCAGCGTGCGCCGGACTCATAGGCGATCTTGGCGCAGGCGATAGCATAGGCGGGGTTTGCCTTGTAGCCGTCGAAGAAATGTTCGCAGTCGACCAATGCCTCCTTGCCGGCGGCGACGGCGGCCTTGACGCTCTCAGCGATGCTTTCGAGGTTTTCCTCGTTCGTGCAACCGAGCGCCACCTTCACATGGTAGTCCCAGCTCTTGGCGACAAAACAGATCGCGTCACTCTTGGCCTGCAGCAGGCTTGCCAGGCCCGGGTCGTTCGAGGCCGAAACACCGGCTCGTTTCGTCATCCCGAAGGCGACGAAGCGAGCTTGTGTCGTGCGCTTCTCGGCGAAAAAGGCAGTATCCGTCGGATTGGCGCCGGGATAGCCGCCTTCGACATAATCAAGTCCGAACTCATCAAGCATGGTCGCGATCGCAATCTTGTCCTCGACGGAGAAGTCGATGCCGGGCGTCTGCTGCCCGTCGCGGAGCGTCGTGTCGAAGAGGTAGATCTTTTCGCGTGTCATGATGGTGATCCTGTCGGCCTTGTGGGCTCGTTATTGCTTTCCGGCGAACTTGTCTGTGGCGCGGATCAGCTTGTCGAGGATGCCGGGCTCCGAAAACGCATGCCCCGCGCCTTCGATCAGATGGAACTCCGCCGTTGGCCATGCCTTGTGCAGCAGCCAGGCATACTTTGCCGGGCAGGGCATGTCGTAACGGCCATGCACGATGACGCCGGGAATGTCCTTCAGCTTATGGGCATCATGCAGCAGCTGGCCTTCGTCCATCCAGCCGGCATTGACGAAGAAGTGGTTCTCGATGCGGGCGAAAGCATAGGCGAAGTCGGCCTCCTCGAACTTGCCGCTGGTCGACTTTTCCGGCAGCAGCGTGATCGTTTCGCCTTCCCAGATGCTCCAGGCTTGGGCCGCTTGAAGGGCAACGGCCCGGTCCGACCCGGTCAGTCGGCGATTGTAGGCCAGCATCATCTCATGGCGTTCTTCCGGTGGGATCGGCGCGATGAAGCACTCCCATTTGTCGGGGAACATCTCCGACACGCCGAACTGATAATACCAGTCGAGCTCGGCTCTGGTGAGCGTATAGATGCCGCGCACAACCAGCTCGGAAACGCGCTCCGGGTGCTTCTCGGCATAGGCGAGCGCCAGCGTCGAACCCCATGAGCCACCGAACACCTGCCATTTCTCGACGCCTGCCATCTCGCGCAGCCGTTCGATGTCGGCGACGAGGTGCCAGGTCGTGTTGGCATTGAGGTCTGCGTGTGGCGTGGACTTGCCGCAGCCACGCTGGTCGAACAGCAGCACATCGTAGAGTGCGGGATCGAACAAGCGGCGGTGGCTCGGCGAAAAGCCGCCGCCGGGACCGCCGTGCAGGAACACTGCCGGTTTTGCACCCGGTGTGCCCGAACGCTCCCAATAGATCTTGTGGCCGTCACCGACGTCGAGGTGGCCCGACGCATAGGGTTCGATCTCGGGATAGAGGGTACGGAGCACTTCAGTCATATTTTGACGCCTTCGGCTGGCCAGGTTGCAGTATCGTGATCGGGATGCTGGAAGGAGATGATCGCCTCCTGCCGCGCGCAATAATCGGGGTCCGTGTGAACAGGCTGATCGAAGATCGTCTCGACCCACGGAATGCGTGCGTCGTAATTGACCTGGATTTGCGGTGCCAGATCGCTGCGATCGTCGAAGGTGCCGATCGCCAACTCCAACCCGCCGGGGTGTCGATAGGTCATGGGCGTGCCGCAGTTCTTGCAAAAGCCGCGATCGATATTGACGGAAGACTGGAAATAGCTGGGCTCGCCGCGCGTCCACTCCATGCCTTCGTCAGGTGCGGTGACGAGAGCGGAGAAGAAGCCGCCGAACTGCTTTTGGCACATGCGGCAATGGCAGATCGAAGGGCGGCCAAGTTTGCCGCTGATGCGGAATCTGACTGCGCCGCACTGGCAACCGCCGGCTCGAATGGGTTCGCTCATGCTGACGCTCCGGTTGGCCAATGGGCTGTGTCGTGGTCGGGGTGCTGATGATTGCTCGCGGCAATCGCGTTTTCGCGCTCGGGTGTTTCTGGTTCCGGCTCGACGGGCAGGGCATCGAGTTTGTGAAACCAGCTCATCTTGCGTCCGGTGTTCGATTGCATCACCGGCTTGACGCTATCGGGATCGTCCAATGAACCGAGCACGATGTTGATGAAGTCCGCACCTGGAACATCGTAGAAAAGCGGTGTCCCGCAGTCCGCGCAAAAGCCGCGGCGCACGATATCGGAAGAGTGAAACCATTTGGGCTCGCCGCGCGTCAGTGCGAAATCCGTTCGCTTCGCCGCGGCCAGCGGCATGAAATAGTTCCCGGCGGCCTTCTGGCACATGCGGCAATGGCAGAGGTGCGGATAACCGAGTTCGCCGACGGCCCGGTAACGAACCGCACCGCATTGGCAACCTCCACTCAGAGCCACAGCTGGTGTCATGGATTTCTCTCCTCGGGCCACGTCGTCGTGTCATGGTCCGGATGCTGGTAGGAGACGATGTCGAGCACGAAGGGGGCCGCCTCGGCATCCTCTTCGGTCTCGCGCGCGGGCAACTCATGCAGGTGGTCAACGAAGCCGATCTTGCCTTCGGTGCCAAACTGGATGACTGGCGGAAGGGCGGACGGATCATCGAAGGCGCCTGCTGCGACCGCCATGCCATCCGGCGCCTCGTAAGTCAGCGGCGTGCCGCAATCGGCGCAGAAGCCGCGCTCGACCACGTTGGACGAACGAAAGCGCTTGCGCTTGCCGCGCGTCCATTCGAACTCGGCGCCACGCACGGAGACCAGCGGTGCGTAATAGGCACCGAACGCCTTCTGACACATGCGGCAATGACAGATGGACGAATCCTTCAACATTCCGCGAACGCGGAAGCGGATCGCCCCGCACTGGCAGCCGCCGGTATAGGTGCTCATCTCTTCACCTCCCACTTGGTCACTCGTTCGCCGGTGGCCGGATCCTTGCCGTCCTTGAGCTGGACGCCTTCGGCAAGCAGCGTGTCGCGGATCTTGTCGGCCTCGGCGAAGTTCTTCGCCTTAAGCAATTCGAGCCGCGCCTTCACGCGCCGGTCGATTTCGATGGCGACCGCTTCGTCGATCTCGGCCTTCTCAGGCAGAACGCCGAGCAAAGCCGCGCTGGCGGCGAATGTCGCGTGATCGCCGGACTGGGCAAGCGCATGCAACGCCTGGATGGCTGCCACCGTGTTGAGGTCGTCGGCCAAGGCGCTGAGGACAGCAGCGTCGGGCTGCGCGCCCGCAGCGTCTGCTGCCGGCCATTTGGCGAGCACCCGTTCGGCCTCCTCCAGCCGCTTGACCGAAAAATCGATCGGCTCGCGGTAGTGGGTCATCAGCATGGCAAGACGCAGGACTTCGCCGGGCCACTGCCGGCCGCCGAACTTCTCGGTGTGCAGCAACTCGTAGATAGTGACGAAATTGCCTTCCGACTTCGACATCTTTCGGCCCTCGACCTGCAGAAAGCCGTTGTGCATCCAGACGTTCGCCATGACCTTGGTGCCGTGGGCGCAACGCGATTGGGCGATCTCGTTCTCATGGTGGGGGAAGATCAGGTCGAGACCGCCGCCGTGAATGTCGAAGACCTCGCCGAGGTAGCGCTCGCTCATGGCCGAGCACTCGATATGCCATCCCGGACGACCGCGCCCCCAGGGGCTCTCCCAGCCGGGCTCGCTCTCGCTCGAAAGCTTCCACAGCACGAAGTCGCCGGGGTTTTTCTTGTGCGCCTCGACCGCGACGCGGGCGCCGGCCTGCTGTTCCTCGAGGTTGCGCCTGGAAAGCGCGCCGTAATCTGCCATGGATTTCGTGTTGAACAGCACTTCGCCGGCCGCCTGATAGGCGTGACCCTTGGCAATCAGCTTCTCGATGATCTCGATCATCTGGGCGATGTTGTCGGTCGCCCGCGGCTGGATCGTCGGATCAAGGCAGCCGAGGGCCTTGGCGTCTTGGAGATATTGCGTCTCGGTTCTTTCGGTGACCAGCCGGATCGCCTCGTTCAGCGGCAAACCGGGGTGGTCGCGCAGAGCCCGCGCATTGATCTTGTCGTCGACGTCGGTGATGTTGCGCGCGTAGGTGACATGTTCGGCGCCATAGACATGGTTCAGCAGCCGAAACAGCACGTCGAAGACGATAGCGGGACGCGCGTTGCCGATATGGGCGTAGTCATAAACAGTCGGGCCGCAGACATACATGCGGACGTTTAGCGGATCGATCGGCGCAAACGCCGTCTTTTCGCGCGACAGCGTGTTGTAAAGCTTTAGTTCCGGCTTCTTAGTGTCTGGCGCGCCGGCCATGTCTACTCTCCCAAAATGCAATGATCCGAAAAATACTTCCACCGGCGGGCCGGGGCGTTTCTCATCTTGGGTCTTTGGGAGACGAAAACGGCCAGGCCAGCGAGCGCGCTAGCGAATAATCTTCCGGCAGATAATGCAGGTAACCGTTTTCATGGCGGGTTTTATGGCGCGGGAACGGGGATTGGTCAAGGGGGATGAGAAGCGGTCGGCGCCAGCCGGAGCAATCGATCCAGTGAATCGATTGCAGCGACGAACATCTAGCTGGTTTGAGCGGATGATCTGAGATTCGTTCGCCATTCTCGCGGCGTAAATCTGATCTAGCCAATTGCGAACATGTTGAAAAACCGGGAGGAATATGTGCGCAAGGCGGTATACACGACAATCGGAGCGACAGCAATTTTCTTGGTCGCATCCGCTGCATACTTCGCCTACGATTTCGGAATGGCTCGCTTCAACAATCCATCCCTCAGCCACTATCCGCTCCAAGGGATAGACGTTAGTCACCACCAAGGCGATATCGATTGGAAGACGGTCGCGGCGCAACCGAGCGTCCGCTTTGCGATAATGAAGGCGACCGAAGGCGGAGATCACCGAGATGCCAAGTTCGCCACGAACTGGCAACTCGCGAAAGATGCGGGCTTGGTACGCGGCGCATACCATTTTTTCACCTTCTGCCGCCCAGGCAAGGATCAGGCACAGAATGTCTTGGCAACCGTCCCAAAGGAGCAGGGAACGTTGCCGATCGCCGTAGATCTCGAGTTTGTCGGCAATTGCAGCAAAGTCCCGACGGTGGAGGAAATGGCATCGGAGGTGAACGCATTCTTCGCTGAACTAAAAAGCACCTTTCCGGAGAAGCCGATATTCTACGTCACCCAAGAGTTTTTTGATCGATACCTCAAAGGCAACGAGTCGCGGTTCCCCGAACACTACCTGTGGCTCCGAAGCGTATTCAAAGAGCCACACCAGAACGATTGCCGTGACTGGTCGATCTGGCAATTCGCCGACAACGGCACGCTGGATGGCATTCAAGGCCCGGTCGATCTCAATGCGCTGTGCCCATCGGAAACTGGTTTCTCACACCTGTTCCCGGCTGTCGCGGCCAATTGAGTAAACGCGCCTATTCCGGCAGGCGGTAGTCGACCAGCTTGTTTTCGCGAACGATGAAGAGCTTGCCGGTCTCGGTCACGTCGGGACCGACCAGCGGCAGGATCGCCTTGGCGACCTCGGAAGGATGCGGCAACGTCTCGGGATCTTCGCCCGGAACGGCCTGCGCGCGCATGGCGGTGCGGGTGGCGCCTGGATCAACGCTGGTGATACGAAGTGGCGTGCGCTGCGTTTCACCTGCCCAGGTGCGGGCCAGCGCTTCTACAGCTGCCTTGGAGGCGGAGTAGGGACCCCAGAACGGGCGACACTTGTGCGCGGCACCGGATGAGACAATGACGGCGCGGCCGGCATCCGAGCGCGACAGCAGCGGGTCGACCGAACGGATCAGCCGCCACGTCGCGGTCACGTTGATGTTCATCACCTTCTCGAAGGTCTTCGCCTCGATATGCCCGATCGGCGAGATCACGCCGAGCACGCCCGCATTGGCGACGAGGATGTCGAGCTTGCCCCAGCGCTCGAAGATCGAGGCGCCGAGTGCATCGATAGCGTTCATGTCGGCAAGATCGAAAGGAACCAGTGTCGCGGAACCGCCAGCCGCCTTGATTGCATCATCGAGGTCCTCGAGACCGCCGACCGTGCGGGCGCAGGCAATTACGTGCGCACCGGCCTTTGCCAGTTCAATTGCCGTGAAATAGCCGATGCCGCGGGATGCGCCGGTGACGAGTGCGATCTTGCCTTCAAGGTTGATAGTCATTGTGCCCCGGTCCTGCATCGCTGAAAAATTAAGGGGCGCAATAAGCGCCCCCTAGTCAAATGTCAAAGCCAATGGCAGTCAGCCATTGGTCGCGAGCAGGGAAACCTTGCGGCCCATCGTTTCGCCGTCCTTGTCGAGAAGGCGCGTCGGATAGTCGCCGGTGAAGTAGTGGTCGGTAAACTGCGGGCGGGCGTCATTACGGTCCTCACCGCCGACGGCGCGATAAAGGCCGTTGATCGACAGGAACTCCAGGGAGTCAGCCCCGATATATTTGCACATGGCCTCGAGGCTGTCGTACTGGTTGGCCAGCAGCTTCTCGCGATCCGGCGTGTCGATGCCGTAGAAGTCAGGATAGTAAATCATCGGGCTTGCGACGCGCAGATGCACTTCCTTGGCGCCGGCATCGCGGATCATCTGCACGATCTTCAGCGAGGTGGTGCCGCGTACAACCGAATCGTCGACGAGCACGACGCGCTTGCCCTCGATCATCGCACGGTTGGCGGAGTGCTTCAGCTTGACGCCGAAGGCGCGGATTTGCTGCGTCGGCTCGATGAAGGTGCGGCCGACATAATGGTTGCGGATGATGCCGTATTCGAACGGAATACCGCTTTCCTGAGCGTAGCCGAGCGCTGCCGGCGTGCCGCCATCCGGTACGGGAACGACGACATCAGCCTCAACAGGCGCTTCCTTTGCGAGGTTGATGCCCATGTTCTTGCGCGCGACATAGACGCTGCGACCACCGACGACCGAGTCCGGACGGGCAAAGTAGACATATTCGAACAGGCAGAGGCGCTCCGGCTGGCCGTTGCCCGCCTTGCGGGCGTCGATCGAGATCGAGCCGTCCGGCTGGATTTCGCAGATGATGACTTCGCCGTTCTCGACATCGCGGACGAACTTGGCGCCGATGATATCGAGCGCGCAGGTCTCCGAGCAGAAGATCGGCTTGCCGTCGAGTTCGCCCATGACGAGGGGACGGATACCGGTGGGATCGCGCGCCGCGATCAGCTTCGTGCGCGTGATGGCGAGCATCGAATAGCCGCCTTCCATCTGGCGGATCGCGTCGATGAAACGGTCGGCCGTGGAGCTGTAGCGCGAGCGGGCGATGAGGTGGAGAACCACTTCCGTATCCGAGGTGGACTGACAGATAGCGCCACCGGCAATCAGCTGGCGGCGAAGCGTCAGGCCATTCGTGAAGTTGCCGTTATGAGCAATGGCGATGCCGCCGACTTCGAGTTCCGCAAAGAGCGGCTGCACGTTGCGGAGCGCCACTTCGCCCGTTGTCGAATATCGGTTGTGGCCGATCGAGATGTTGCCGGGCAGGCGGGCGAGGGTAGTCGGGTCAGTGTAGTGGTCGCCGACCAGGCCCATATGCCGTTCGGAGTGGAAGCGCAGCCCATCGAAGGAGACGATACCGGCCGCTTCCTGCCCGCGATGCTGGAGGGCATGCAGGCCGAGCGCCGTCAACGTTGACGCATCGTCATGGCCAAGAATGCCGAAGACGCCGCATTCTTCGTGGAGCGTGTCTCCATCGAATTCGTCATTGAACGTCAAGGAATGAGACTGGTTCATCGATGCGGGCCTTTGCTCTCACAAGAATGGATCGGCTTCCATAGCATGACGCCGTTATCATGCGTTTTAAACGGCTGAGGCCCGGCAGAGCGGATGCCCGGCCGGACCTTTATTCACGTTCCGCTCAAATGGCAATTGCCAGGTGGCGGGTCAAGCTGTTGAACACTGCGTCAATTCGACGGCTGCTGTGCACCATTCGCAGGAGCGGGCGCTACGTCTTCGGCTGGCGCCTGATCGGATGCCGGCGCGTTGCCGCTCTCAGTATTGCCGCCCTGCGGCTGAATTTTGTCCATCACGCTCGCCCGCACCATCTGCGCGAATTCTGCCGGCAGTACGGACTGCAACTTCACGACCATCGAGTCCAGGAACGGCTTCGACTTGGCGTTGTTCACCCAGGCCGGGCGGTGATCCGCGTCCACGAGCCAGTTCCAGAAAGCGACGGCGACGACGAGAAGAAGTATGCCCCTAGCCGCGCCGAAGAGAAAGCCCAAAGTGCGGTCGAGAGCGCCGATCCGGCTGTCGATGATGAAGTCCGCGATCTTCATGGTAATGAACGAGATCACGATCAGCGCAATCAGGAACACCACCGCGGCCGAGCCGACGATCGCAATGCGGTCGTCATCCGTGTACCTCTTCGCGTAGGGGACCAGGTAGGGGTAGAAATAGTATGCGGCGGCCGCAGAGCCGCCCCAGCTTGCGATCGAAAGAACTTCGCGGGAGAAGCCGCGCACCATTGCAAGTACGGCGGAGAAAAGAACGACGCCGATGACAATACCGTCGAAAATCGTAATGGGCATATAAATTCAACTCCAGGACCGCCGTTTATATACGGCTTGGTCGCGCCTCATTGCGTGCTTCCTATAACATCACCGATGCTGGCGATGAAAGGATCAAACCTCTTCTTCCACACGTCGCAGTGCGCCTTTCGACCCAGCAATACGTGCAACCAGGTCCGGCAGGCTCTCGATCTCGCTCCAGCGACTGCCCGAACCCTTCGGCAGGTCGGCTGACGCCGAGGGAAGCAACGCGGCAGAAAAGCCCAGCTTCTCGGCTTCTTTGAGGCGCTGGGACGTATGTGAAACCGGCCGGACGGCGCCCGACAGGCTGACTTCGCCGAAATAGACACAATTGGCCGGCAGGGCAATACCGGCCAGCGACGAAACCAGGGCCGAGGCGACGGCGAGGTCGGCGGCCGGTTCGGAGATGCGATAGCCGCCAGCGATGTTCAGATAAACGTCGTGCTGGCCGAGCCGGACGCCGCAATGAGCCTCGAGTACGGCAAGGATCATCGACAGGCGTGCGGAGTCCCAGCCGACCACGGCGCGGCGAGGGGTCCCGAGCGACGTCGGGGCAACGAGCGCCTGCACTTCGACCAGGATGGGGCGGGTGCCTTCCATGCCGGCGAAGACGGCAGCTCCCGGCGATTTTTCGTTACGCTCGCCGAGGAAGAGCTCAGACGGATTGGCGACCTCGCGCAGCCCCTTGTCTGACATTTCAAAGACGCCGATCTCGTCCGTCGGTCCGAAGCGGTTCTTGACGGTGCGCAGGATGCGATAGTGATGGCCGCGATCGCCTTCGAAATAGAGCACCGCATCGACCATGTGCTCGACGACACGCGGACCGGCGATCTGGCCGTCCTTGGTGACATGGCCGACGAGAACCATGGCCGCGCCGGTCTGCTTGGCGAAGCGGATCATCGACTGAACGCCGGTGCGCACCTGCGTCACGGTTCCAGGCGCGGATTCGGCCAGTTCGCTCCAGAGCGTCTGGATGGAATCGATGATCACAAGATCGGGCCGCTTGCCTTCCGCCACCGTTGCCAGAATGTCCTCGACATTGGTTTCGGCAGCCAGCAGGACATCAGTGTCCGCTGCCTGCAGGCGTTGCGCCCGCAGCCTTACCTGGGCCACCGCCTCTTCGCCCGAAACGTAGATGATCCGATGGCCGCGACGCGAAAGCGCTGCCGCGCCCTGCATCAGCAGCGTCGACTTGCCGATACCAGGATCGCCACCGATCAGCACCGCCGAACCGCGCACGAAGCCGCCGCCGAGTGCCCGGTCGAGTTCCGAAATGCCGGTGTGGATACGCGGAGCTTCCTCGATCTCGCCAGAGAGTGCCGTCAGTGCCACTGGGCGGCCTTTCTTCGGCGTCTTTGCCGGTCCACCGCCGATGCCGCCCATGGGGTCTTCTTCGACGATGGTATTCCACTCGCCGCAGCTATCGCACTTGCCCGCCCAGCGGTTATGGACCGCACCGCAGCTCTGGCAGATGAATTGTGTCCTGGCCTTCGCCATCAATTATGCTTTCGGTTGGATGCCGCCAGCGCGTCACATCGAATCAGTTTGATTGCTCAAATAATCATTCGTGGCACCGATCAAAACTAATGATTTCCCTATCAGGGGCGACGGTGGCACTTGTTCTCCACTGTCTTGGAGGCCACGACGATGCTGGACTATTCGCTCGCGCACTGGATCGCGTTCTTGACCGCGGCGGTCCTGCTCAACCTGTCGCCGGGTCCCGACATGGCTTTCATTCTCGGCCACACCCTCAAAAGCGGGACGAAGACCGGCTTTGCCGCGCTGTTCGGCATCTGGACCGGCGCCTGCCTGCATGTGGGGATGGCAGCATTCGGTCTATCTGCGATTCTCGCCGCCTCCGCACTGGCCTTTTCGGTGGTCAAGTGGGTCGGTGCGATCTACCTCATCTGGCTCGGCATTCAGGCATTGCGCTCGAAATCCGAGGGCGGCCTGGTCAGTGCGGCGAAGGACGTCCTGCCCTGGAACCATGTCTACAGGCAGGGCATCCTCGTTTCGCTGCTGAACCCGAAGGTCGCGATCTTCTTCCTCGCCTTCCTACCGCAATTTGTGGTCGCGGGCGCCGGACCGACCTGGCTACAGCTGGCGGTCCATGGCCTATTCATCATTGCGGTTGCAGCCTTCATCGAGCCGCCGCTCATCCTTGCGGGAGGACGGCTTGCCGATCTCGTCAAGCGTAAGAGAAGCATCGGCCTCTGGCTCGATCGCGGCCTTGGCGCGCTACTGGTGGCGCTCGGCGTGCGGTTGGCCCTGACGACGCGGTAGGTCCTTAGTCTTCCTCGTACAGGTAGCGTCGCTCGTGCCGAAGGCCGATGCTGGTCAGGATCTCGTAGCCGATCGTACCTGCCGACCTCGCCACGTCGTCGACGAGCACGTTCTTTCCGAACAGTTCGACGTAGTCGCCTGCGAGCACTGCATTTTCCGGAAGATCGGTGACATCGAAAATCGTCAGATCCATGGTGATGCGGCCGGCAACCGGAACCTTTCGCCCGGCCAGAAAACCCTGGCCTGCCTGCGGCACGACCTGGCGCAGAGGCACGCCGCCGCTCGACTGGCTTCGCAGGTACCCATCGGCGTATCCGGCCGACACCACGGCGAGCCTGCTGTCACGTGTCAATCGCATGGCGCGGCCGTAGCCGACGGTGTCGCCTGCCTTGGCCCTACGAACCTGAATGATCCGCGCCTCGGCGGTCACGACCGGCCGCATCGGGTTCGCCACGCCGTTGACGGCTTCGCCGCCATAGACCGCGATGCCGGGACGCGTGAGATCGAAGTGATAGTCACTGCCGAGGAAGATGCCACCCGATGCCGCTAGGCTTGACTCGATACCTTCATAGGCTGCGCTAACCCGCCGGAACGATTCAAGCTGTTGCTTGTTCATCTCCGAGGAATGGTCGTCGCTGCAGGCGAGATGGCTCATGACGAGCACCGGCGCAAAACTTGCCGGGCGCGAAACGTCGTCGGCAAGCGCGATCGCCTCGTCCATGGAAAGGCCCAGCCTGTTGAAGCCTGTATCGACATTGAGGGCGCAGGGGTAGTCGCCGTATTCGGCGAGCACCGCCATCCAGAAGGCGAGTTGTTCTTCCGACGAGATCACCGGCACGAGGTCGTTTTCGAAGAGCCGTCGCTCTGTGCCGGGCCAGACGCCCGCGAGCACGAAAATGCGAGCGTCGGGCGCGTAGGGCCGCAGCGTCACGCCTTCATCGACGGTGGCGACGAAGAAATCACGCGCGCCGGCCATAAAGAGCGCTTCGCCAGCGTCTTCGATGCCAGTGCCGTAGGCGTCAGCCTTCACGACAGCCGCGGCCCGAGCCTTGCCGGAGCGTCGCGCCATGTCCTTCCAGTTTTCCGTCAGTGCCGTCAGGTCGACGGTCAGGCGCAGGCCAGCGCAGTCGAATGGGTCTTCATCTTCGAAACTATCAACAAAATCAGTCATGGTGCTTCACAAAAGTAGGGAGAGTGCTTGTCGCGTGGTAGTCTAGAGATCAATAAGGCAAAGTGAAAGCAAGCCGAGGAGATATCGATCTTGCGATCACTTTTGTTCAAGACGCAGGGGTCGCGCGTGAAGTAGTCTGGTTTGATGGAGAATGTATCGCAGAAAGAGGCGGCCGAGGCGATGCCGCTTGCAGGTCTCGAACGGGCGTGTTTCTGGCGCGACCGCCGATTCCGCAACATGGAATGCCTGAGCGCGAGCTTCCTGACGCACGAATATGCGCCTCATGCCCACGACACCTTCTCGATCGGCGCCATCGAAAGTGGCACGCAGATCGCAACGATGAAGGGTGTTCGCGAGGAGACCGGCGCGGGCGATCTCTATCTCATCGACCCCGGCGTCGTGCATGACGGCGTTCCCGGCGGCGAGGGGTATCGCTACCGGATGATCTATCCCGATACCAAGCTCTTCGTCGATATTCTCGAAGACGTGACCGGCAAGGCTTTCAACGCCACGCCGTCCTTCCCGAAGGAGCTTCTCAATGATCCCGAGATGGCCGCCGCTTTCCATACCGCCCATCGCGTGCTGGAGAGCGGTGCCGGAGCGCTGGAATCAGAAGAGGGCATGTTTCGCGTGCTCGCGGCAATCTTCCAACGCTACGGCAGCACGATTGTCGTGCCGGTGGATACCAAGGAGCGCACCGCAGTCGGCCGCGCTCGCGACTATCTGACCGAAAATTTCGACAGCGATATCGGGCTTGACGAATTGGCCGAGGTCGCAGGCTTGAGCCGCGCGCATCTCATCCGGGCGTTCCGCCGCGAATACCACATCACCCCGCATGCCTTTCTGACCGACAAGCGTGTGCGCGAGGCGCGCAAGCTATTGCGGTCAGGACAGGCGCCAGCCGATGTGGCAATCCAGTGCGGCTTCGCCGACCAGGCGCACTTCACCCGCCACTTCAAGGCACGCACCGGCGTCACGCCGGGACAGTATCGCGCGGGCTGATCACTTTCGTTCAAGACGGTCACTGCGCAGCAGCTTAACACCTCCGACCTTAGCAGTTCTGGAGGTTCCAATGCTTACTCAAAGGCGATCGATCGGCGACTTTTTGGCCGGAGCGCGGGCAATCCTTCCGCTCATCGTCGCCGTCATTCCAATTGGTCTCGTCTTCGGTGCGGTTTCGGCCACGAAAGGTCTGTCTCCTCTCGAAGCGACCCTGATGAGCGCGCTCGTCTTTGCCGGTGGCTCACAGTTTGTCGCCATGGATATCTGGACGCACCCCGCAAGCTGGGCGGGCGTCGGCTTTGCCGCGCTGCTCGTCAATATCCGCCACGTCCTGATGAGCGCGTCCCTCGGCACGAAGATGCAGGCCTTCTCGGGCTTGCGAAAATATGCCGCCATGCTGTTCCTGGCTGATGAGATATGGGCGATTGCGGAATTCCGCGCAGGCGTGGCGCGGCTGACACCTTCATGGTTCGCCGGCATCGCCATGCCGTTCTATGTGGCCTGGGTCGGCTCCACGCTGATTGGCGCCTCTCTCGGCGCGTTTCTAGGCGATCCCGCTGCCATAGGACTCGACTTCGCCTTTCCCGCAGTCTTTGTCGTGCTGGCGATGGGGTTCTGGAAAGGCCGTGAGACGGGTTCGGTATTGGCTGCGAGCGCTCTGGCCGCCGTCCTGGTTCACCAGGTCGTACCGGGTGTCTGGTACATCGCAGCCGGCGCGCTCGCCGGGCTTGCCGCGGCACTGTTGACAGGCAAGGCAAAGGCGGTGACGGCATGACCCTGGAGATACACACGCTTCTTGCGATTCTCGCCATGGCGGCTGCAACGGTGCTGACCCGCATGAGCGGCCTGCTTCTCATTCGCCAGGTCGAAATGACCGAGCAGACCCGAACGGCCATCGAGGCGATACCGCCGGCGGTTCTAATGGCAGTAATTGCGCCCACCGCCTTTGCGACAGGCTGGGCCGAGACGGCTGCCTGCCTGGTTACAGCCCTCGCAGCGCGCCGGCTGCCGATGCTGGCAAGCGTTGCCGTTGGCGTGGCAACCGTTGCCATTTTGCGAGCCGTCGGCTTGTAGGCCGGGCAGCGTGCTGACGAGAAGGATCTCGTCAGTGCTCCTCGTATTGGATGAAGGAGGGATCGGCGAGATCTGCGAAACGCGTGAATTCCGACTGGAAGGCGAGCTTCACCGTGCCGGTCGGTCCATGGCGCTGCTTGGCGATGATAACGTCAGCCGTGCCCTTTACCTTGTCGAACAGCGCTTCCCATTCGGCATATTTCGGATCGTTAGGATCGCGAGGCTCGAGATTCTTGACGTAGTATTCCTCACGGAACACGAAGAGTACGACGTCGGCGTCCTGCTCGATCGAGCCCGATTCACGAAGGTCGGAGAGCTGCGGGCGCTTGTCGTCTCGGCTTTCGACCTGACGCGAGAGCTGGGAGAGGGCAATGATCGGAACGTTCAGTTCCTTGCCGAGCGCCTTCAGGCCGGTCGTGATCTGGGTGATTTCCTGCACGCGATTTTCGCCTGACTTGCCCGAGCCGGTCATCAGCTGGATGTAGTCGACCACCAGGCAATCGAGGCCGCGCTGGCGCTTCAGGCGGCGGGCGCGCGCCGAAAGCTGTGCGATCGAGATACCACCGGTCTGGTCGATGTAGAGCGGCACCTTCTGCATCATCATCGAGCAGGCGACCAGCTTTTCGAAGTCGGCATCGTTGATGTCGCCGCGGCGGATCTTCGAGGAAGAGACTTCCGTCTGCTCGGAGATGATACGCGTGGCGAGCTGTTCGGACGACATTTCGAGCGAGTAGAAGCCGACGACGCCGCCTTGCTTCGCCTTCATGCTGCCGTCCGGCTGCACTTCGCCCTCGTAGGCGGCGGCAATGTTGTAGGCGATGTTGGTGGCGAGCGAGGTCTTGCCCATGCCCGGACGACCGGCGAGCACGATCAAGTCAGAGCGCTGCAGGCCGCCCATCTTGCCGTCCAGTGAATGGATCCCGGTGGAGATGCCGGAAAGCCCCCCATCACGTTCCTTGGCGACTGCCGCCATGTCGATCGCAAGTGCTACCGCGTCGTTGAATGACTGAAAGCCACCGTCGTAACGGCCGTTCTCAGCGAGTTCGAACAAACGGCGCTCGGTGTCCTCGATCTGTGTCTGCGGCGGCATGTCGAGCGGCGCGTCGTAAGCGATATTGACGACATCTTCACCGATGGTGATCAGCGCGCGGCGAAGCGCCAGATCATAGATGGCGCGGCCGTAGTCTTCTGCATTGATGATGGTGACCGCTTCGCGGGCGAGACGGGCGAGGTATTCGGAGACCGTCATGTCGCCGACCTTTTCCTCGGCCTTGAGGAACGTCTTGATCGTCACCGGATTGGCGATCTTGCCCATGCGGATGATGTCGCCCGCGACTTCGAAGATCTTGCGGTGCAGCGGTTCGTAGAGATGGATCGGCTTCAGGAAGTCCGACACCCGATAATAGGCGTCGTTGTTCATCAGGATCGCGCCGAGAAGCGCCTGTTCGGCTTCGATATTGTTGGGGGCTTCCCGGTAGTGCTGCTCCGCTGGAGCAACGGCGGCAATCTTTCGAGCGACGTCGTTCATCTTGATCCGTTCTGTCTTCTTCAGCTTCGGGTGTGGCGCGCGCAAGCGGCAAAATCAAGCGCGGAAGCGAGAAGGCTCCTGTGCCGCCGTCGATACGGGAAGGCTTTGCCCGTTGTTCGACTTCTCCACAGTCGCACTTGCGGTCAGTGCAAAAATACCGAAAGTGTCACCTCCAGAACACGGCCAGAAACGACTCACTTCCATCGCGGCTTGCGTGGTAGTCTAAGCCTGTCGGGGGAGACTTGCATCCAAACAGAGGCCGTCGGCTCTTGAAAAAGATCGGAAAACAATATAGATAGCAACAATATAATTAGTGCGCTAACAAAATAGGACTGAAATATATGGGAAATCCCGTTCTCGGGCGTGAGCTTATCGAAGACCTTGCCGCTTTCAATCGTAAGCTAAGGGCCGTCTTCGACAAGATAGTGCGGGAGCGCAACATGACGCTGCCGCGCGCCCGTGTCTTCTTCACGCTTAATAAAAAGGACGGAATCAACCAGCGTGAACTTGCCGAACGGCTGGAGCTGGAGACGCCAACGCTCGTCAGGATTCTCGATGCCATGGAAGGGCAGGGTTTCGTCCAGCGGCGCGTGGCCGGCTCCGATCGCCGTGCCAAGGAAATCTACATCACCGAGACCGGCAAGGTCGTGGCCGGCGAAATCGATGACATTGCCGTAAAAGTGCGGGCGCAGGTTATCGCCGGTATTCCCGAAAATGATCTGAAGACTACTTTGGAAGTGATCCGGGCCATGCAAGCCAACCTGCAGGGCATTCGCGGAATTTGAGGTCCTGCCGATGAGCCTGGCCGAGACCGCCAACGACAATGTGGCGCCACGGCCCGCCGAGGAGGCGAAGCCGGGCACACAACAGATGCCGTCGCCGCCACCCGCAGCGGGCGTGCCGATGCCGGCCTGGAGGGTACCGCTCTACATGGCGGCGTCGGTCCTGCTGTTTCTGACGCAGGGCCTCGGCATGAACCTGCTGACTGCCAACATCTATCAGCTGCAGGGCTCGTTTTCCGCGACCACCACTGAAGTTTCCTGGCTCTCGGCGGCCTATATGGCACCTTACGCCAGCATGTCGATTGCACTTTTCAAGATTCGTACCCAATACGGTCTTCGTCGTTTCGCCGAACTTGGCATTATCTGTTTCGTCGTTGCGGCGGTGCTCAATCTCCTCATCACTGACCTGCATTCCGCGATCGTTGTGCGCACCCTGAGCGGCATGGCCGCAGCTCCCCTTTCGACGCTCGGCTTCCTATATATGCTGGAGCCTTTCCCGCAGGAAAAGAAGCTCTCGCTCGGGATCAGCCTTGCCCTGATGTGCACGCTGTTTGCGTCTCCCGTCGCGCGCATCGTCTCACCTTCGCTGCTTCAGTTCGGCGGGTATCAGGCGCTCTATATGTTCGAGATGGGCCTCGCGCTCGCCGTGTTTCCGATCATCTATCTGCTGCCGCTTACGGCGCCGCCTCGGGCGAACGTCATTCAACGACATGACATACTAAGCTATCTCCTCCTGGCGGTCAGCTTCGGGTGTCTTGCCGTCGCGCTGACGCTCGGCCGGCTCTATTGGTGGTTCGAGGCGCCCTGGATCGGCGTTCTACTGGCGGTGTCGGTCGGCTCTCTTGCTCTGATGCTGGCCATTGAGCTGCCGCGCACCAATCCGCTGATCGATTTCCGCTGGCTGTTTTCGGGCGCCAACATGCGAATGGCAGGCGTCCTGCTTCTCTTCCGCTTCGTCTCCTCGGAGCAGTCGTCAACTGCCGCCAACTTCTATCAGCAGCTCGGGCTTCTGAACGATCAGACAGTGACACTCTATGCGATCATTCTTCTCGCCTCCTTGGTTGGCGGGCTTTTCTGCGCGTTTCTGATGACGACGCGCTACGTCGAAACAGCCCACGTGCTGGCGCTCGCACTCATTGCAGCCGGCGCCTTTCTGGATAGCCAGTCGACAAGCCTGACACGGCCACCTCAGATGTATTTGAGCCAGGCGATGGTCGCCGCGGGCGCCGCGATGTTCCTGCCTCCTGTCATGGCGAACGGCTTCAAGGCCGCGATCTCGCGGGGCGGGCAATACATCGTCAACTTCCTGATGATCTTCGTCTTCACGCAGAGCATTGGCTCGCTCTTCGCCTCGGCGATGCTCGGGACTTTCGTGACAATCCGGGAGAAGTTCCACTCGAACGTGCTCGTCGAGCACATCCTGCTGCAGGATCCGATCGTGGCGCAGCGCGTCTCTCAGCTGAGCGCCGCTTACGGCAAGGTGCTTGGCGACAAGATGCTGCTCAACGCTGAAGGTTTGGTGCTGCTCGCCCAGCAGGTCAGCCGCGAGGCCTATATTCTCGCCTACAACGACACCTTCCTCGTCATCGGCTACTCCTCTGTCTTCGGCCTGATCGTCATTCTTTTCCATCAAGCGTGGCGCCGGCTGCCCTGGCCCAGGATAAGCCAGCCCGATGCAATCCCCGCTCAATCGTGATCTCAGGGTCCCAGTATGTTGAAGTTCCCTCGCTCTCCCTCGACTATCATCGCAGTGCTCGCCGGCGTCGCCGGCGTCCTTCTCGTTCTCTATGCGTGGCGGCTGCCGCCGTTCGTGACATCGGTGGAGACGACCGACAATGCCTATGTTCGCGGCTATGTCACGATCATGAGCCCGCAGGTGAGCGGCTATGTCGTCGATGTGCCCGTGAAGGACTATCAGCAGGTCAAGCAGGGCGATACGCTTGCTCAGATCGATGACCGCATCTACGCCCAGAAGCTTGCCCAGGCACGTGCGGCGCTCGACGGGCAGAAGGCGTCGCTGGAGAATTCCCGCCAGTCAGAGCTTGCGGCAAAGGCGAGCATCGCCTCCAGCGAGGCGCAGATCGATAGCGCAAATGCAGCGCTGACGCGCGCGCAGCAGGCCTGGGATCGCGTCAACAATCTCAGTAATCGCGGCATTGCATCGCAGAGTGAGACAGAGGCCGCGCAGGCCACACTTGACCAGGCCAAGGCTGCCCTGAACCAGGCAAAGGCCGCGCTGGAAGTTTCCAAGCAAAACCTTGCAACGATCATCGTCAATCGCTCGCTTCTGGAAGCCAATGTGGCAAGCGCCGAAGCCGTCGTGCGCCTTGCGGAAATCGACCTGCAGAACACCAAGATCGTCGCACCGCGCGACGGTCATCTCGGCGAAGTCGGCGTACGCGTCGGGCAGTATGTGGCGGCGGGTACACAGCTCATGGCCGTCGTGCCGGAGGATGTGTGGGTCGTGGCTAATTTCAAGGAGACGCAGTTGTACGGCATGCAGGTCGGGCAGCCGGTGACCATCACGGTCGATGCGCTCGGCAAGCAGCGTCTGAAGGGATACATCGAGCGCTTCTCGCCCGCAGCCGGGTCGGAATTCGCGGTCATCAAGGCGGACAATGCGACAGGCAATTTCGTGAAGATTGCACAGCGCGTCGGCGTGCGCATCGGCTTTGATCCCGACCAGCCGGTCGTCAAGGATCTGGGGCCGGGGCTCTCCGTCGTCGTCGACGTCGACAAGAACGCTCCGCCGCAGCAGAATACAGCCGCCAAATAAGCAGAAAGCCCGGCGCGAGTCGGGCTTTCGTCCATTTCCAGAGAGGATCTCTCGGGAAAATTAAGCTTCGTCGCCTTCGAGGTCGGCTTCCGGATCGAAGAAGTCTTCCGGACGCAGAGCGTCTTCGTCAACGCCGTAGATGGCATCGACGGAGTTGAGGGTTTCGCCCTTGGCCTGACGCCCGGCTTCTTCAGCCGAACGAGCAACGTTAAGTTCGACGTGGATTTCGACTTCAGCGTGGAGCTGCAGCTCAACCTTGTGCAGGCCGATCGACTTGATCGGCGTGTTCAGGTGAACCTGGTTGCGGCCGATGTTGAAGCCTTCCGCAGCGAGAATTTCAACGACGTCGCGAGCAGCGACCGAGCCGTACATCTGGCCGGTTTCGCCAGCAGAACGGACGACGATGAACGACTTGCCGTCGAGAGCGTCGGCGACCTTCTGTGCTTCCGACTTGCGCTCGAGGTTCCGAGCTTCGAGCGTTGCGCGCTCGGATTCGAAGCGCTTCTTGTTGGCTTCGTTGGCGCGCATCGCCTTGCCGAGCGGCAGGAGGTAGTTGCGAGCAAAGCCGTCGCGAACCTTTACGGTTTCGCCCATCTGGCCGAGCTTGGAGATGCGTTCAAGAAGAATGACTTCCATGTTCGTGTTCCTTTCGTGTCTTTAGATTTTCGTGTCTGTCTGTTTGGGGGCATCGACATCCTTGTTCGGGGTAAGTGCGATTGCCTTGCGGGTATCGCTCAAGCCCACCACGAGGATGAAAAAGGCTGGCACCATCAGGATGAGCGATGCCAGGTAGCAGAGGATAAGCGCTGGCAGGCGCCAATCCTTGCCGCGCGTGCGGAAATGCAGCGCGGCAAAGCCGGAAAGCAGGAAGCCGGCGCCGAAGGTGCCGACCACGGTTGCTCCGATCATCGCCGGCATGCCGCCGAAGAAGGTGGCGGCAAGACCGACGAGAAAAACGAAGATCGAATTGCGGTTCATGCGCAGCGCCGAGGCAATGTCCTCGCGGGGACGCAGGCCGCGGCCGGATGCGCTGACGATCCGGGTCGCGATGTAATAGGCGGCAAACAACATGACGACCCACATGCCGCCCTGAATGGCGGGCAGCATGAGGAGCACCAGCGATTTGGTCTGCGCCGTCACCGCCGGATCGGGCGAAAACTCGGGCTGCTGCTGTGCAAGCGAGCCAAACATCACGTCCACGAGCCGATCGATGAGATCCGGACCGTAACCGATCATCACGCCGACCACGATGACGGCGATCGTCACCAGACCGCAGAGGTGTAGCAGAATGTCCGAAAGCGGATACCAGGCCATCAGATGCTCGGGACCGCCGAGTTCGGAGGCGGGGCGGGCAAGGTTTGCAAGGTGGCTGAGCCAGCCGGCCGGCAGCAGCGTGACCAGCGTCATCATCAACGCGAAGGACGGCGAGATGGCGATCGCGCCAACCGCAGCGGCGGTGACGACGGCGGAAATTGCCGCCATGTTGCCCCAGCCGAGGCCGACGAGAAGAATGGGAAGGGCGGAGGCCGCGTAGAGAACAGCACTGAACGACGGCTGCATGCTTGCGCCGAGCACCAGAAGTGCGGCGGTCATTCCGGCGAGCGCGCCGATGCCTAGCGTTTTTGCGTTCAGTTGCGTCACGGTCGCTGTCCTGCTTCATCAAGCAGTTAGAGGGACTTTCCTGAATCGGTTTCAGAAAGGCCTCAACATGGGTTTTAAGAGTTCCGATCCGCGCCCATCGCGAAAGGGAGAAGGGAAGGCATCGCTGCCTTCCCTCGATTTGGTCTCGTCAGCTGATTAAGCGACGACGTACGGCAGCAGGCCGAGGAAACGAGCGCGCTTGATCGCCTGAGCGAGTTCGCGCTGCTTCTTCTGCGAAACAGCAGTGATACGGGAAGGAACGATCTTGCCGCGCTCGGAAATGTAGCGCTGCAGGAGACGAACGTCCTTGTAGTCGATGCGCGGAGCGTTTGCGCCGGAGAACGGGCAAGTCTTGCGACGACGATGGAACGGGCGACGAACCGGAGCGGAGGAAGCTTCAGACATTCTTAGATCTCCTTATGCACGGTCTTCGCGGGGAGCGCGGTCCGGACGCGGGCCACGCTGGAAGTCGCCGTCACGGCGCGGCGGACGGTCACCGAATTCGCGGCGCGGGCCACGGTCGGCACCATCACGCGGACCGCGGTCGTCGCGGTCGCGCTTCTGCATCATGGCAGACGGGCCTTCTTCGTGTGCTTCGACAGCGATCGTCATGTAGCGCAGGACGTCTTCGCTGATGCGCATCTGGCGTTCCATTTCCTGGACGGCAGCTGCCGGTGCATCGATGTCCACGAGGACGTAATGTGCCTTGCGGTTCTTCTTGATGCGGTAGGTAAGGGACTTAAGGCCCCAGTTCTCGATGCGCCCGACCTTGCCGCCGTTAGCTTCGATCACGCCCTTGTACTGTTCTACGAGGGCATCGACCTGCTGAGCGGAAATATCCTGTCGGGCAAGGAATACATGTTCATAAAGAGCCATGACAGCTTTGCCTTTCTTGCGTTGGTTCAACCCGATAATCGGCGGCTAAGCCTCAACGACTGCTCCTGAGAGGCGGCAAGCGCCAAGCAAGAAAAGCGTTCCGAGACGGTCGAGAGCGGAGACACGGGAGGCTGGAACGCTTCCGTTCCGACGATTCTCTTGCGAAAACCGGCCCTCCGTTCAGCCACCAGCCAGAAGACCGGGTTTGCGAACAGGGCGGCTTATACGGATTTTTGGCGGAAACGCAAGGGACACTCAGCAATGTTCTTGCTGTGAGTCCAGCGAAGGCAGCCCCGCCTTGCGCAGGCCGTCGACGAAGTGGTCGTAATGGCTGTGCGCCACATAGGGTGTCAGCATCTTCCAATAATGCTCGAGATCGGCCGGTACGTTTGCCAGGATTTCCGGTATCAGCCTCTGCGCTTCCTCCTGGCGTCCGAGCTGCCCCAGGCTGGCAAGAAGCACAACGCGATTGAAATAGGCGCGGCGGAGCGAAAGACCTCGCTCGGAGTAATGCACAGCCTCTTCGTAGTTGCCCAAGTGATAGTGCGATAGCGCAATACGGTCGAGAATGAGGTAGGCCAGCGGATCGTGCGGGCTTAGCCTTGTCGCCATATAAAGGGGGTCCAGAGCTTCGACAAAGTGACCGTTGAATATCCGCGCCCAGCCAAGACCCATATGCGCGAGGGCAAAATTGGGATTGAGGTCAATCGCCTGCTGGGCGGCCTCAATCGCCGCCGGCGCGTTATCGGCTACGAAATGCGCAAGGCACATTGCGTAGTGCGAGTAGGGGTCACGCGGATCGAGCGCGACAGCGCGCTCGGCCTCTATTCGCAGCTCTGCGCTATCCCGGTCCACGTCGTCGCTGAAACCATGGAAGCATCGGGCGTAGAGTGAGCGGGCAAGCATCATATGGGCGCGTGCGAAATCGGGATCGAGCTCGATCGCGCGGCGATGCCAGGCAATGGCCTCGATGAAATGCTCGACCGTATCCTGCGCGTTATGGAGCCAGGTGCCGCGCATATGGCTCTCATAGGCGTCCAGATTGTCGGTTGTCCTTATCAACGCACGCCGGCTTTCACCGATTAGGATTTCCGGCTCGATTGCGCCGACGACATTCTGCGTCAGTTCGTCCTGAATGGCGAAGATATCGGATATTTCCCTGTCGTAGCGTTGCGCCCACAGGTGAACGCCGCTTTCGGCTTCGATCAGCTGCCCGGTGACACGGACGCGCGTCCCGGACCTGCGGACACTTCCTTCGACGAGATAGCGCACGCCGAGATCGCGCCCGATTTGCTTTACATCGACCGCGCGCCCCTTATACGCAAAGGATGAGTTCTGGGCGATGACGAAAAACCAGCGGTAGAGCGATAACGCGGTGATGATGTCCTCTGTCAGCCCGTCCGCGAAGAACTCCTGCTCGGGGTCGTCGGACATGTTGACGAAGGGCAGTACTGCGATCGAGGGTTTGTCAGGCAGCCTGAGCGGTCCACCGAGCGCACCCGCCTCCACGGGATCCTCCCGGCTCCAATGAACCCGATGCACCGGCACCGGGCGAGGAATATTCTTCAGCGTGCGGTCGCCCATCGGCACGAGGGGGAAGTCGAGCTTCCCCTCGATTTGTTCGCGTAGCGCACCAGAGATGCAGATACCGGACGGCAGCGCCACCTCCTGGAGACGGGCTGCGACGTTCACGCCGTCGCCAAGCAGGTTCTCCCCGGAGACGACGACATCGCCGAGATTGAGCCCGAGACGGAACTCCATCCGCCGGTCCGCCGGCAGGTCGGCATTGCGTCGATGCAGCGCACGTTGAATGGCAACAGCTGCGCGAACACCTTGTACGGCACTTGGGAATTCCGCAACGACGCTGTCCCCGGCGCTGCCGAAGACGCGTCCTCCGTGCTCTCGCACGAAATCGCCGATCGTGGCGGTGTAGATGCTCAGCGTCGCAAGCGCGTCTTCCTCGTTGGTTGCAACGAGGCGGCTGTAGCCAGCAACGTCGCCGGCAAGGATGACTGCGAGCTTCCGTTCCACAGTATGAGCGCTCCTGCGGCGCTGCCAGAGCCTTATGAACCTAGCTGAAATGCGCGGAACGGAGAAGCAGAAATTGATGCCCGGGCGAAGTCGCCGAAACTTGTCGTTGTAAGTGCTGGCGAAGGCCGCATGGCTTCCATGCGGCGAACGACCTGGCCAGGGAAGGTCAGATCGCTATGCGTCGCTGACTGCCCTAGATCGGCATCGGATACTGGCGGTGAACTTGCTCGATCTCAGCCAGAACCTCGTGTGACAGCTTGAGACTGACCGAGCTCAGGTCCGTCTCGAGCTGCTGCATCGTCGTTGCGCCGATGATCACGGACGCCATGAAGCGGCGGCTCAGGCAGAAGGCGAGCGCCATCACGCAAGGGTCGAGCCCGTGCCGTGCAGCGATATCGAGGTAGGCCTTCGTCGGCGCTTCCTGCAAGGGCTGCAAACGACCGCCGATGTCGCCGTTGATCGACCCGCGCGAGCCATCCGGCTTGGCGCCGTCGACATACTTGCCGCTGAGGATGCCGCCGGCGAGGGGCGAATAGGCGAGCAGACCGACGTCCTCATGATGCGACAGCTCCGCCATGTCGAGATCGTAGTGACGGTACAGCAGATTGTATTCGTTCTGGATCGTGGCGGCGCGCGGCAGGTCGAGCTGTTCGGAAAGCGCCAGATATTTTTGCGTACCCCATGTCGTCTCGTTGGAGAGGCCGAAGGCGCGAACCTTGCCCTCTTTCACAAGGGCGCCCATCGTTTCCAGTATTTCGGTGATATTCGCGATGGCCTTGGCGTGGTCCTGCTTGAAGGGATCGTAGTGCCAAGCCTGGCGGAAATGGAAATGCCCTCGGCTCGGCCAGTGAATCTGGTAGAGGTCGATATAGTCCGTCTTTAGGCGCTTCAGGCTTGCCTCGATCGCCAGGCGAATGTTCTTGGCATCGGCCCCGTCGCCGCCGCGAATATAGGAACGGCCGGGACCCGCGACCTTCGTGGCGAGCACGATATCCTTGCGCTTGCCCGTCTTCTGGAACCAACTGCCGATATAGTCTTCGGTCAGCCCCTGCGTCTCGGCGGAGACAGGAGTAGTCGGATAGAGCTCGGCCGTGTCGAAGAAGTTGACGCCTTTCTCGACGCAATAGTCCATCTGCTCATGCGCCTCGGCCTCCGTGTTTTGCGTGCCCCAGGTCATGGTGCCGAGGCAGATTTCGGACACGGAAATATCCGTGCGGCCAAGTTTCTTATTTTTCATCTGAAAGCCCTGAAGGTAATCTGGAAAAGGAATGGTCTGGAAGGACGGCGCAAATCTAGACTGGAATTGAGCAAGCGCAAGAGGCAAAACCGGGCTTTCTCGCAGCCGCAAAAGCCTTGGAACGCGGGCGTCCGGCACTTGACTCTGCAGGAAAGAATGTCAATTGGAGGCGAAATAACCAGAGGTCCGTATAAAAGGGACATAGCATGACCATTGCTTTTACATTCCCGGGTCAGGGCAGCCAGGCTGTCGGCATGGGCAAGGATCTCGCCGAAAACTTCGCCGAGGCACGCGCCGTCTTCCACGAAGTCGACGAAGCTCTGGGCGAAAAGTTGTCGGAGACCATGTTCAACGGCCCGGAAGACAAGCTGACGCTGACGGCGAATGCGCAGCCGGCCTTGATGGCGGTCTCGATGGCGGTCATCCGTGTTCTCGAGGCCAGGGGCGTCGATCTGAAGGCGAAGGTCTCCTACGTTGCCGGTCATTCGCTCGGCGAATACTCCGCTCTGTGTGCCGCAGGCACCTTCTCGCTTGCCGACACTGCGCGCCTGCTGCGCATTCGCGGCAATGCCATGCAGGCTGCCGTGCCGGTTGGCGTCGGCGCGATGGCTGCCATCATTGGCCTTGAACATGACGATGTCGTCGCCGTCTGCGAAGAAGCCTCTGCCGTCGGCTCCTGCCAGATCGCCAACGATAATGGCGGCGGCCAGATCGTCATTTCGGGGCAGAAGGCGGCCGTTGAGAACGGTGCAGCGATCGCGACCGAAAAGGGCGCGAAGCGCGCGATCCTGCTGCCGGTCTCCGCTCCTTTCCATTCTTCGCTGATGGCGCCTGCTGCCGAAGCAATGCGCGAGGCGCTGGCGGGCGTGAAGAAGTCGAACCCGGTCGTGCCTTTGGTCGCCAACGTGCGCGCTGCACCGGTGACCAACGCAGACGAGATTGCAAAGCTGCTCGTCGAGCAGGTGACAGGCCAGGTCCGCTGGCGAGAGACGGTGGAGTGGTTCGCGGCCAACGGCGCGACGACGCTCTACGAGATCGGCTCCGGCAAGGTCCTGACCGGCCTTGCACGCCGTATCGACAAGACCGTGAACGGCATCGCCGTTAACACGCCTGCTGATATCGATGCGGCCGTTGCCGCCCTGATGGCCTGATAGATTTAACGAATACAAGGAACACTTCCATGCTCGATCTTTCCGGCCGCAAGGCTGTGGTTACCGGCGCCTCCGGCGGCATCGGCGAAGAAATCGCCCGCATCCTGCACAAGCAAGGGGCCATCGTGGGCCTGCACGGCACGCGCGTAGATAAGCTTGAGGCGCTGGCGAACGAGCTTGGAGATCGCGTCAAGATTTTCCCGGCTAA
Organism: Rhizobium sp. BK060; assembly: GCF_014193145.1. Lineage (NCBI taxonomy): Bacteria > Pseudomonadati > Pseudomonadota > Alphaproteobacteria > Hyphomicrobiales > Rhizobiaceae > Rhizobium > Rhizobium sp. BK060. The sequence goes on along the minus strand of NZ_JACHYW010000025.1, from coordinate 18,068 downwards.
CCTCGCAGACCGCGACGAAGTCAAGGCGCTCGGCGTCAAGGCCGAAGCCGATCTCGAAGGCGTCGACATTCTTGTCAACAATGCCGGCATCACCAAGGACGGCCTCTTTGTTCGCATGAGCGACGAGGATTGGGATAACGTCATTGAAGTGAACCTGACGGCGATGTTCCGCCTGACGCGCGAGTTGACGCATCCGATGATGCGCCGCCGTTATGGCCGCATCATCAACATCACGTCAGTCGTTGGCGTCACCGGTAACCCAGGCCAGGCCAATTACTGCGCCTCCAAGGCCGGCATGATCGGCTTCACGAAATCGCTGGCTCAGGAGATTGCAACCCGCAACGTCACGGTCAACTGCGTGGCGCCGGGCTTCATCGAGTCCGCGATGACTGGCAAACTGAACGACAAGCAGAAGGAAGCGATCATGGGAGCGATCCCGATGAAGCGCATGGGCACGGGCGCCGAAGTTGCCTCCGCCGTCGCCTATCTCGCCTCGTCGGAAGCTGCGTATATGACAGGCCAGACGCTGCACGTAAACGGCGGCATGGCCATGATCTGAAACGGGAAACTGCCTTTCGGGCAGATTTTCCCCGCAATAGCGTGTTGACCAACCCGATGGGGTTGATTTTCTGGCTTTGCGGCAGACTTAAACCGTGTTAAGCGGGCCATGACTGTGAACAGTCTCCCGAGAAAGCAGACGGACCGGCGGGCTTTTGTGCAAGCCTGGGACATTTCTGGTAGCCGGGTTCAAAGAGTTTGCCGAGGTGGCTTTAAGGGGCGCCGCAGGCTGAAACAGGGTAGGGATGTCACAAGGCATTCTGATCAGGACATAAGGTCGAGGAAACCGACATGAGCGATATCGCAGAACGCGTAAAGAAAATTGTTATTGATCATCTTGGCGTCGATGCCGACAAGGTTGTCGAAAGCGCCAGCTTTATCGACGATCTGGGCGCTGACTCGCTCGATACCGTCGAACTGGTTATGGCGTTCGAAGAAGAATTCGGCGTCGAGATTCCGGATGACGCTGCTGACTCGATCCTGACGGTCGGCGATGCCGTAAAGTTTATCGAAAAGGCCCAGGCTTAATCCTGAGCATTTATGAAAGGGCGGACCCGGAGTCCGCCCTTTTTATTTCTGGCATGGTTCTCCAAGAACATAAAAGGCAGGGGAATACAGTCGATGAGACGGGTCGTTATAACAGGTACCGGTATGGTCTCGCCCTTGGGATGCGGAACGGAAGTGACGTGGTCCCGCTTGCTTGCGGGTCAAAACGGCGCCCGCCTGGTCACTGAATTCGAAATCGACGACCTTTCCGCAAAGATTGCTTGCCGCATTCCGGTTGGCGATGGCAGCGACGGCACCTTCAATGTCGATGACTGGATGGAGCCCAAGGAACAGCGCAAGGTCGATCCTTTTATCATCTACGGCATGGCAGCCGCTGACATGGCGCTGAACGATGCGAACTGGCACCCAGAAAGCGATGAAGACCAAGTTTCGACGGGTGTCCTGATCGGTTCGGGCATCGGCGGCATCGAAGGCATCGTCGAAGCCGGCTACACGCTGCGCGACAAGGGCCCGCGCCGTATTTCTCCTTTCTTCATTCCGGGCCGTCTGATCAACCTCGTGTCCGGCCAGGTATCGATCCGTCACAAGCTGCGTGGGCCGAACCACTCGGTGGTCACGGCATGCTCGACTGGCGCGCACGCAATCGGCGACGCCGCCCGTCTCATCGCATTCGGCGATGCCGACGTCATGGTCGCCGGCGGCACGGAGTCCCCGGTCAGCCGCATCTCGCTGGCCGGCTTCGCCGCCTGCAAGGCATTGTCCACCCAGCACAACGATAATCCGACCAAGGCATCGCGCCCCTACGACAAGGATCGTGACGGCTTCGTCATGGGTGAGGGCGCCGGCATCGTCGTTCTCGAAGAACTGGAACACGCCAAGGCGCGCGGCGCCAAGATCTATGCCGAGGTCGTGGGCTATGGTCTTTCCGGTGACGCCTATCACATCACTGCGCCGTCAGAGGACGGCGAAGGCGCGCAGCGCTGCATGACGATGGCGTTGAAGCGCGCCGGCTTGACGCCCGCCGATATCGACTACATCAACGCGCATGGCACGTCGACGATGGCTGACACGATCGAACTCGGTGCCGTCGAGCGCTTGGTCGGCAATGCAGCCTCCAAGATCTCGATGTCGTCGACGAAGTCTGCGACGGGCCATCTGCTCGGTGCGGCTGGTGCGATCGAGGCGATCTTCGCAACGCTTGCCATCCGCGACAACGTTGCGCCTCCGACGCTCAATCTCGACAATCCTGAGCGCGAGACCGCAATCGATCTCGTTCCGCACAAGGCGCGCCAGCGGGAAATCAACGTCGCGCTGTCGAATTCTTTCGGATTCGGCGGTACGAATGCATCATTGGTGCTGCGCCGCTACGTCGCCTGACTGCAGGCGTTGACGTCCTGACAGTGGGGCTGCACCTTGCGCGGCGCGGCCCCACCTGCATTTTGCCGCATTGCTTAGCAAGAAGCGGGACTTGAGGCCAAGTTTAGAGGATTGCCGGTGAGCGATACGAACCAGAGCAACGGGACGATCGGCGAGGAAAGCCAGCAGACGCAGAGCGGGCCGATCATTCCCAAGTCGCCGAGCGAGGCGCTTCGGCCGGAACGCGTACCCGAGCCGCCGAAGCGCTCGAAGAAGGCGCGCAGCCAAGTTATCATTTTCCTGAACTTCCTGATGACGCTTGTCGTGCTCGGCTGCGCAGCGGCCGTCTTCCTTTTCTATTACACGATCTCTGCCTACCAGAATCCCGGTCCGCTGGAGACAAACACGAATTTCATCGTGCGAAGCGGCGCCGGCGTTGCTGAGATCGCCGCAAGCCTCGAACGCAACAACATCGTGTCGGACGCGCGTATCTTCCGTTACCTCACCACGACGCATCTTGATGACGGCGAGAGCCTCAAGGCGGGCGAGTACGAAATCAAGGCGCATGCCTCCATGAACGACATCATGGAACTGCTGAAATCGGGAAAGTCGATCCTGTATTCCGTCGCGTTTCCGGAAGGCCTCACTGTCCGCCAGATGTTCAATCGTCTGAACGAGGATGCCGTGCTGGAAGGCGACCTGCCGACCGTCGTGCCTGCCGAAGGAAGCCTGCGTCCGGATACCTACAAGTTCTCGCGCGGCACAAAGCGGGCAGAGATCATCGAGCAGATGGCTGCGGCACAGCAGAAGCTTGTCGACCAGGTGTGGGACAAGCGCGATACGTCGCTGCAGCTCAAGTCAAAGGACGAACTGATCATCCTTGCTTCGATCGTCGAAAAGGAAACCGGCGTTCCCGACGAGCGAGCCCATGTGGCCTCGGTCTTCCTTAACCGGCTGGGCAAGGGGATGCGCCTTCAGTCCGATCCGACCATCATCTATGGCCTCTTCGGCGGTGACGGAAAACCGGCGGATCGCCCGATCTATCAATCGGACCTCAAGAAGGAAACGCCCTACAACACTTATGTGGTCAAGGGCCTTCCCCCGACGCCGATTGCCAATCCGGGTCGTGATGCGCTGGAGGCTGTCGCCAATCCCTGGAAGACGCAGGATCTTTATTTCGTTGCCGATGGTTCCGGCGGGCATGTGTTCGCGGCCACGCTCGAGGAACACAATGCCAACGTCAAACGCTGGCGTCAGCTGGAAGCGGCCAAGGGTGCCGACCCCAATATTGTCGTTGATGGACAGCCTGAAAGCCAGACGCAGTCGGACGCACCTGCCGCTCCGGCTCCCCAGAAGAAAAAGAAGACGAACTGATTTTCGGAGGCTCGCATGGCTTTGCAGTCCATGACCGGTTTTGCGCGGCGTGAGGGCACGAGTGGCCGCTGGCGTTGGGCCTGGGAACTGCGTTCGGTCAACGGCAAAGGCCTGGATCTGCGCTTGCGCCTCCCGCCGGGGCTGGAGCGCATGGAGAATGACGTGCGTCGGCTTGCCGGCGAGCGCTTTAGCCGCGGCAATATGCAGGCGTCGCTGTCCGTCTCTGCCGGTGAGAGCCGCATCGAAACCGTTCTCAATCAGGAAGCTCTCTCCGCAGTGCTCGCTCTGCGGGACCAGCTTGGCGGCATCATCGATCCCGCGCCGTTGCAACTCGATACTTTGCTCGCTATTCGAGGCATTATCGAATTCCGGGACAGGGAAGACGGCGATGAAGCGATTGCAGCGCGCGATTCCGACATTGTCGATGGCTTGATTGCCGCCCTTGTCGATTTGCGGCAGATGCGGGAATTGGAGGGCGCCGCATTGTCGCGCGTACTGCTGGACCATGTCTCGACAATTGAGGGACTGACGCAGGTGATCGAGCGTGATCCTTCCCGCTCTCCGCAAGAGATCGCTGGCCGGTTGGCCGCGCAGGTCGCAATGCTCATGGACGGGTCGGGAAAGCTGGATCGCGAGAGGTTGCATGCGGAAGCTGCTCTGCTCGCCACGAAGGCGGATCTTCGTGAAGAGATCGATCGCCTGAAGGCGCATGTGGTTGCCGCTCGCGACCTGCTCAGCAAGGGCGGCCCGGTCGGGCGCAAGCTTGATTTCCTTGCACAGGAATTTAACCGAGAATCGAATACTATCTGTTCGAAGTCGAATTCGGCCGCCGTTACCGCCGCCGGCATCGAGCTGAAAGTGGTCATCGACCAGTTCCGCGAGCAGGTCCAGAATCTGGAGTGATACATGAGCCCGGCCCACTCGAGCACACCAACTAAAATTGCCCGGCGCGGGCTGATGCTTGTCCTGTCCTCGCCGTCTGGTGCAGGCAAGTCGACGATTGCCGGCAACCTCCTCAGGGACGACCATAGCCTCGAAATCTCTGTCAGCGTTACGACCAGAGCCAAGCGGCCCAGCGAAATTGCCGGTAAGCACTACCACTTCATCACTGTCCCGCAGTTCGAGAGGATGCGAGACGCAGGCGACCTGCTCGAATGGGCGGAGGTGCACGGTAATTTCTACGGTACGCCGCGGGAACCCGTGGAATCCGCGATGGCCGAAGGTCGCGATATGCTGTTCGATATCGACTGGCAGGGTGCTCTGCAGCTTCAGGACAAGATGAAGGCTGATATCGTCTCGATCTTCGTGCTGCCGCCCACCATGACCGAACTGCAGTCGCGCTTGCATCGTCGCGCAGAGGATTCGGAAGAGGTCATTCGTACGCGGCTTCTGAATTCTCGCGCCGAGATCGAACGCTGGCGCGAATATGACTATGTCATCGTCAACGACGATCTCGACGAAGCGTTTCGCAACGTGAGCTGCATCGTCAATGCCGAGCGCGTCCGCCGGGACCGACGCCACGGCTTGTTCGACTTTGTTAACGGCCTGTTGACGGAAGAGCCGAAGCTCTAAGTTCAGCAAGTTTGAAGCGAAGGCATTTGCGAGCCGGTCCGCTCGACGTTACCACCTGTCTCCAAGGGTCTAAGCTATCGCTCTGCGTGAGAGATCGCCTGCACGTTACCTAGAGGCAATTCGCCAGTCGAACGAACTCGGCGACCGAAAGCGTTTCGGCGCGGCGCTGAGGATCTACGTCCGCCTTATTGAGCAAGGCTTCGCCCCCGAGGGGTTTGAGGCTTTGCCGCAGCATTTTTCGGCGCTGGCCGAAGGCTGCATGGGTCACCTTTTCCAAATCGGTGACCGAGCAGGGGATGGGGTTCTCGTTCGGCGTCAGATGGACGACCGTCGACGTGACTTTCGGCGGCGGCGTAAATGCCTGCGGCGGTATATCAAACGCCATACGCGCGTTCGTACGCCAGCCGCAGAGCACGCCGAGACGTCCATAGTGGTCGTCGTCTTCGGTCGCGACGACGCGCTCTCCCACTTCCTTCTGGAACATCAGCGTCAGCGATTCCCAGAAAGGCGGCCACTGCTTCGGGAGGATCCAATTGACCAGCAACTGCGTCCCGACGTTGTAGGGAAGATTGGCGATGATCTTCACACGGCCATCGGGTGCCAAAGCTTCGAAGTCCGTCTTCAATGCGTCGCCTTCGATGACCTCGAGCCGCCTAGGATAGTGGTCCGCAATTTCGGCGAGGGCCGGTAGGCAGCGAGAGTCGCGCTCGACGGCGACCACTTTCTTTGCGCCAAGTGCCAGAATGGCGCGCGTCAAACCGCCCGGACCCGGGCCGACTTCGAAGACCGTGACCCCCTCCAGCGAGCCGGCTGTTCGAGCAACCTTCTGCGTCAGGTTGAGATCGAGCAGGAAGTTCTGGCCGAGGGCCTTTCGTGCATCGAGGCCATGGCGTTGAATGACGTCGCGAAGAGGCGGAAGCCCATCCAAGGCAGCCATCAAATGCGCCCTTCCGCGGTGCGTCCGAGGTGGCCTGCGAGCTTTAGGGCCGCGACGAGGCTGCTTTCGCGGGCAAGCCCTTTGCCGGCAATGCCGAAGGCGGTGCCATGATCAGGCGAGGTGCGCACGAAGGGCAATCCAAGTGTCACGTTGACCGAGTCGTCGAAACCAAGCGCCTTGGCCGGTATCAGGGCCTGGTCGTGGTACATGCAGATCGCAACGTCGTAGCGCGCCCTGGCCTCATCGTGGAACATGGTATCGGCGGGCAGCGGCCCAATTGCGTTGATGCCCTTGGACCTCAGAAATTGAATGGCCGGCTTGATGACCGCTTCATCCTCTTTGCCGATGGTACCATCTTCCCCCGCGTGCGGATTGAGACCGGCAATTGCGAGGCGGGGACTCGCGATCCCGAAGCGAGACCTGAGATCGGCATCGGCAATTCGGCAGGTCTTGATGATGAGTTCCGCATTGAGTGCTTGAGGCACATCCTTAAGGGGAATATGGATCGTGACCGGAATGGTGCGGAGCTTTGGACCAGCGAGCATCATCACCGGCATGGCCGCTTGTCCAGTCGCTCGTGCGGCGAGATCTGCCAGAAACTCGGTGTGCCCGGGGAAGGGGAAGCCGGACTCATAGAGCACCGACTTGGCGATTGGATTGGTGACGACGCCAAGGGCCCCACCTGATATCGTCAGCGATACGGCTTTTTCGATCGCGGCGATCGTGGCCTTGGCTGTCGCGACATGGGGCTCACCCGCAACCACCTCAATACCTGCAGATATGGGAAGCACGGGGAGGGCGTCGACAAAGACGTCATTGGCGTTGGCGCAATCGGTCTCGCGAATGGCAACCGTCAGGCCCAGCAGCTTGGCACGCAACGCCAACACATCAGGATCGCCAATAAACACGAACGGAGGAAGACCAAGCTCCCTACGTCGCATCCAGGCCAGCAATGTAATGTCAGGGCCGACACCAGCCGGATCCCCCTGACTCAGAGCAAGCGGGCGCGAGAACGAGATCGTCATTTTGCTCAGGGACGCATGATCTGCGCCTTCTTGCGCAGTTCTTCCATGTATTTCTGGGCGTTCGGATTCTCCGGAGGTGCGTTCTTCCCCGCCTTCGCCTTATCGAGATCTTCCTGGCGGAACACCATTTCCGCAGCCTGGTCATCGGAAACCTGGCGCTGGCTGCAGATGGCAATGTATTCAACACCCCTGTCCGTTACGCGCGTGGCTGTCGTGTTGCCCTTAGCCTGCTCGACAAGCGGCTTCCATTCGGCCGGAAGTTCCGGCGCGAGAACACGACCGAGCTCGCGCACCGATACGTCGCGCATCGTTGCGGCAAACACCTTGGCCTGCTCGCAACCTGGATACTTCGACCGGGATGCTTCGGCCTCGCTCTTGCGCTTGCCTACGATGCCCTTCTTGCTGGCGGGGACGACGAAGATCATCTGCTGCAGAATATATTCCGTGGTTTCCGGCTTCTGTTTGTTCTCCATCATGCGCGCAACAAGGTCGGAATTCGACATACGGGTGCTTGAGCCGTAGCGTGCATTGACAAGACGCGGCCAGCTCATCTGCACGGCAATAAAAGCCTTGAAATGCACGACACCGACGCCGGCGCGCTCGAGAATCTGCGTCATCTGATCGGTCGTCAGCTTGTTGCCGGTCGCAAACCGCGCGAACGATGCATCGACGTCGTCCTTGGAAACCGACATGCGCACGCGCGCAATTTCCTGCTGCTTCAGCGTCTGGTCGATCAGTTGCTCTTCTGCAGCCTTGGCATCTGCCTTCTGGTGCTGCAGCCGGAGGAATGCCTGACGCTTGGCAACATCACCGCTGGTAATTGCTGTGCCGTTGACGACCACCCTGACTTCGCTTGCAGCGAAAGCTGAGCCGGTCCGAGGCGAGGCAAAAGCCGCCAGCATCGCGAAAGCCGCGCCGGCAATCATCGTCGTTACGATTTTTCTTGCGCCAATCATCTATCGACCCTTCCCATTGACGCCGCGCATTTACGTCGCGGCGCGCATACCTTCTCGAGACAAACGGGCACTGCCGCTCTAAATTGAAAATTCAGCATATGCCCCAGATATCAACTGGCGACAATGTCCTGCATAGTCTTACGGCGAAAGAAAGGCCCTTTCTTTCGCCGTAAGACTGAACTCGCCGTCAATTCTGGTAGATGGTTGTGTTGGTATCCACCGCGCCGCCGAGGTTGATGTCGCCGAGCGTGCGGAAGGTCAACCTGGCGCCGATACTCCAGTCGCTAGCGGTTTCGGCGGTGGTATCACGCTTCTCGCTATATGCGATCGTAAAGATCGTGCATTCGTCCTCATAGGTCAGACCGAATGTTTTCCTGACGATGCTGTTGTCCTGAAGATCCCAGGCTATGCCGCCAAATACCGACCAATAATCCTTGAACTTAACAGTTCCCTTGGCCTGGATCTCATCGTTGTCTTCAGCAAAGCCATACTCTGGCTGTGCTGAGACATGCGTGTAAATCAGCTGGCTTTGGAGATTGTCGTTCTGGAAGCCAGCCGTGAAATCGCCGCGACGGAAACCCAAGCTCTTTTCGTCAAGCCGATAGGAGGCTGCAAGGGCGAGGCCCTGCGGCGTTTCGATGCCGCCGAGACCGACAAAGTCGGACACGTCACTTTCCAGACCGGAATCCGCACCGACATTCACCAGATCGGCTGTGTCGAAAGAGTTCTGGCCGCCCAGCTGGTAGGATTGCCCGAAAATGCCGTGCAGCTTGTAGCCATTGTCGAACGTGCCGGTGTACTGGAAGCCGACATTAGCGCGTGTGCCGCCTTCGATGCGATCATAGCCCGAGAACTTGTCACGCTCGAAGAGATTGGTCGCATCGAACACGAAGCTCTGTGCGTCTTCATTCGGAAGACCGCCAGCAAGGCGTTCGTCAGGCCGTGCGTAGATTTGAACGATGGGTTCGAACAGGTGCGTGCTGTTTTCGGTCGTCCCGAGGATCGGATAGCGCATCTCCAGTCCGGCAGTAAACATCGAACGCGTCGCCGCATTGCTGTCATCATAATTGCCATCATAGACAAACGTACCGGAAGTAGGCGGTGGCGTCATGTTCAGTGCCAAGGCATCGCCACGGGCAGCGAGCAACGGCGTGATCAGGAAACCCTCAGGCGTGACAAACGTCCGCTTCCATTCCAGTTCGCCCGTCAGGCGGGACGTCTGGCCCTCAAGGCCACGGAACCGGTCGAAGCCCGCGACACTGTAGAAGTCGTCATGGGTGCGCGACAGGTTCGTGAAGTTGACGTCGGCGGAAAGTTCGCCCCCGGCTAGCGGCTGCGGCGCCACGAAGTGATAGTCCATCACCGGATAGACGATCGCCTGTTGCTTCTCCTTAACGTCGTTCGGATCGGCGTCCTGAACGTCGAAATAGAACGAACGCAGATCGAAGTAATTCCGTTTGCCGAGACCGGTCAGGTAGACCTGATTTGTCTGCGTTGAGTTGTCCAGCCCTTTTAGACTATAGGTCCGAGAAAAGTTATTGTCGCTCTGCGCCATAACGTCCCAGCCGAACGCCCAGCGCGGATTGATCCTGAAATCTCCCTTGGACGCTACAACGCCGCGGAAGTCATTTTCGGCATCACTGGTGCCGGGCGTAAAGGTCTCCGGGCTGAGCTGATTGATACCAGCCATGCGCAATATGTGCGTGCCGTTTTCGAATCGCTGACGATATTCCGCGTCCAGCAGGAAGCCCTGGGTCGTATAACCTGTGCCCGTCACCGTTATATCGCTGCTTGGCGAAATAACGTAGTAATACGGGACGGAAAGACCGAAGCCGAGATTTTGAGCGGTGACAAAGCTAGGAAAGAGGAAGCCAGACTTCCGCTTCACGGTGTTGTCGGGGACTTCGATCCACGGCACGTAGGCAAGTGGATGACCAAGGAGCTCAAAGCGCGCTTTTTCGAGGCGAATCGTGTGCTTGACGCCGTCCTGAATGACACGCTCAGCCTTGACCTGCCAGAAGGGAGGCCGTTCCGGTTTCTCGGCGCAAGGCAAACAGGCAGTATAGACGCCCTTGTTCAGGATCATTTGCGTGCCGCCAACACGCTCGCCGGTTTCAGCAACCAGGCGCGTATTGTCGGCGGTCTCGATTCTGAGTGCGTTTACGAAGCCGTTTCCAAAGTCGTCTGTGACATCAAGCTTGTCGGCGTACATGCGGTTGCCATCGGGGCCGATGAGTTCGACGTTGCCTAGCGCCATCAGGCGCCCAGTCTGCTGATTATACTCTACGCGCTGCGCCACCATCCTGTAGCCGCCGTAGTTAATCTGCACGCCGCCGATGGCCGAAACGATCTGCGCGTCCTTGTTATAGACGAGTTCGTTTGCCGACAGAATCAGCTTCTGGTCGTCCGATACGTTCGGCTTCAAACCTTGCAGGGCATCCTGCGCGAAGGCAGCAGGAAAGCCATTGGAATAGGTAGACAGAGCTGCGCCTACGAACAGGGCAACCAACTGTTTACTAAGAGTCTTGCGGTCGCCTGCCGCCACTAGCCATCCTCCTGATGAAGCAGAATTGTTGCACCCAAAGCCAAGGCAACGGTGACCGGAATCCACGTCGCCACGAAAGGCGGGACAACCCCACTGCTTCCGAATGCTTTTACAAGCACGGTGACCACATAAAGCACGAAGCCTGACAGGATTCCACCCAGAATCACTGACCTCGATTGGTTGAACCGGCTAAATTTTAGGGACACTGTTGCAGCAATGAGAGTCATGGCGACAAGTAGCAGTGGTTGGGACAACAACGAATGAAATTGCGTCTCGAGAGCCTTGGTCGGAATCCCAAAGGATTTCGCGGCGTCGATTCGGCTCGAAAGATCAAAAAATCCAATACTTTCAGGGGCTGTTAGCCTCTGCTGGACGAAATCCTGTTTCAAATTGGTGCGGACACGCACCTCATCCTTGCGCGCCGCGACTTCGCCGGGACGGCGCTCGACAACGTTCTTTAGAAGCCAGTAACCATCTTCCAATTTTGCCGACGCGGCGTCCTGTCTCAGGATGATGTGGTCGGTCGAATCGAAATGCACGAATACCGCATCCATCAGTCGCGTGCCGTTCTCGAGAACCGTATGCGCACCTATGATCGCATCGTCGCCACCGCTGATCTGCCGAAGCCACGGAACTTGCGTTGCGGTATTCGGCCCTGAGCCTTCTCCGCGCCAGTTGCTCTCCACGATGGCGGCCTGGCGTTGCCCCCATGCTGCCAGCGGATTGAGGACAGTCATGACCAGGATGCCGAGCAAAAAGGCGCCGATAAGGAAGGGCGACATGAACTGCCAAACCGAGATGCCGGCAGCGCGCGTCACGACCAGTTCGTATTTTCTGTTGAGGCCGATCAAAACCGTCATGCCCACAAAGAGGGCAATGAAGGGAACGGTCTGCTGCAGGATGAGCGGCAGGCGCACGGCTGTCATGACGAGGCCCCCGGTCACGGTATAGCCGGGAAGGCCCGAAAGGCGGCCGGCCGTCTCGCTGAAATCCACGAGGTAGACAATGCCAATCACGCCGAGAAAGAACCACATTGTGGTCAGCACATAGCGACGGAAGAAATAACGGCCGAGCGTCCCGAAGATCATGCACTGCCTCCCGCGGAGGGGTCCGCCGACCGGCCGAAGCGTTGCAGCAAGCTCTGCCAAGATGCGGCGATGCGGTCGCTCATTGCGGACACGACCGACAGACGCTTGTGATGCGACAGGGATGCGATTGCGAGGAGGCTGGCGATCACGGGAATCGCATACAGCACACCGATATACTCCGGATCGGTGTCGATCTGATTTGCTGCATAAAATGAGGCCCAACGAATCGCGAATGCAAAGATGAGCGCCGCCACCATCGGATGCAGCCGCGCTTCACGATGGGAGCGCGCATCGCCGGCAATCGCGAGTGAAATCAGCGCAAACACCATCGGCAGAGCCCAATCCGTCAGACGGCGGTGCAATTCGGCACGATAACTGCCGGGCTTGGCGATGTAGTCCTTGTCGTTCGGATCCGGACTAAGCAGGAATGGAAGCTCGCGGTCGGATGCACGAAGCGTTGCCTGACCGCGGTTCTGTGTCAGATCGGACAGGTCGAAAGAGTAGGAATCGAAGCGAATAACGGAGACGTCGCCGGTCTGCGTTTTGCGGTGAACCTCGCCATCATGCATGATGAGTGACGTGCCCTTCTCGTCAACTGCGCCTTCGCGTGCGTAGTAGATAAGCTCGAATGCAGGGTCACGCTCGTCAACGACAAACAAGCCCTTGAGCACACGACCGGCCAATCGCTCCGATATCTGCACGTAAAGTCCCGTATCGATGCGGCGGAAGTTCTTCTCCTCAATAACGGAGGAGAGCAGATCCGCATAGGCAGCCGCCACCATCTGGCGAACGCCGGTCTTGGCCTTTGGCTCGACGACGTTGTCTACCAGAAACGAAAAGGCGCTAATGACGGCTGCGAGGATAAGAATCGGGCGCAGGATGATACTGCGCTTGGCGCCTGCCGCATCGATGACGGTCAGTTCCGAATCGTTGTTCATCGTTGTCAGCGTCTGCGTGACGCCGATGACAAGCGCGAATGGCAGTACGATGGGAATGATCGACGGAAGGATCAGCGTTGCCAGCTTGGCGAACGAACCCATCGACTGGCCGCTATCGGTCACCAGATTGACGCGCTGCAGAACCTGAGTCGTCCAAATGATCGCGAGCACCGGCAACAGGGCAACGAGAAACATCTGGCCAACACGCCGGAGTATGTATGTTTCAAGCAGTTTCATTCATGCCCTTGAACGCCATTTGCGAACCGATGCCGCTATGCAGCGAAATCCATCTACGCTCTTTGGTTCGCTTTTGCGACAAGCGGGCGTCGAAAATTCATTCAAATTTCAATTTTTTTTTGCGCTGTTGCGAATCGGTGAGAGCAAGAAGACCTACGAAGACCACGACGGACGAAAGCCATCCGAGGACCACGTCCGAAAGATAGTGGGCGCCGAAAGCAACCCGCATGGCGGGCGCCAGAAACGAGATTGCAGCAAGTGGCAGTGCAAGTGCCGAACGCGCTGGCTGCGGTATCAGGAAGATAAGACAGAAAATCCAGCCGGCGCCTGCCGCTTCGCCGGAAATGAACGAGCAGTTCGACACGCATCGTCCGGCCATGGAGCCTGCCTGCACGAAGTCCAGATAGCCTCCAAAATCCAGCGTTTGGGACGGGCGCGGTCTGCCCCAGTATGTCTTGAGGATGAGATTTGTGAGGATCACGGGGCCGATAATCAGCGAGCCGAGAGCGATCTTGAACGCGCGGGCGCGTGTGACATTGAAAGTGGTTCCACAGTGCCAATAGCACTCCACCAGTTTCCACAGCAACACGATGGCGATGAGATACGGAAGCCGGAAAAAGAGCGTTCTCAGGAGCCCAAGGTACGTCTCATGCCGGTAGGGAAAATAACCGCAGTTCTCCCCGAGAGTCGCGGGAGCGCTGCATGTCTCGCGCACAAAAAAATGCGCCGACACGTCGATATCGATCTGCGGAAAGGCATTGAACAGCAGGAGCAGCAACCACCACAGACAGAAGAGGCCTACGAACGCATGTGTGGTATCGCTGTCAGGCTGCCGTACGCGCCAAGACGCCCTTGTCTTTGCCAACATCAGAAGAGAGAGCAATTTGGAATTCCTGTGGACTTAGTTCCACGGGAGGAATATGCGCCGAAGATGACATCCCGTTAACGAGTTGGCGGCTAGTCAAGCGGCCACGTCTTCGGTCCGAAGACTTGTCTTCGGGGGTGAAACCCGAAATGATCGGGTAAAGCGGATTTAGGACAATCCCACTGGAGAAGATATGTCAACCAAGTTCGATATTTCATTTGCAACCTCCGCCGAGATCGCCGGTGCCTACGCGGTCCTTCTGCAGGCAAGCGGTGCCGATTTTGCCGCCGGGGCCAAGGTCGCGGACCCAGCTGGGGTGATCTCGAGAGCGGCAAAGATCGCTGGCTTCTCCGCCAAGGCGACGACTGTATTGGATCTTGTCGCTCCGGAGGGTTCGGCAGCCGAGCGGCTTATCGTCGTTGGCCTTGGCAAGCAGGAGGATCAGACCGCTCACGATTGGCTCAAGGCCGGTGGTGTCGCGGCGTCCAAGATCAAGAAGGCCGAAAAGGTTGCGATCTTCGTCGATGCGCCGGGCGCCAGCGTCGGCGCGAAAGAGGCGGCGGATTTTGCGCTTGGAATGCTTCTGCGCGCCTACAGCTTCGACACTTACAAAACCAAGAAGAAGGACGAGGACGGCAATAACCGCAATGGACGGGTGGCGGTGACGATCGTTACCGCAAATGCCACTGATGCCGCAGAAGCCATCAAGGTCTCGGAAGCCGTTGCGGCAGGGGTCAATCTGGCGCGCGATCTCGTGAACGAGCCGCCGAATGTTCTGGGCCCGGTGGAGTTTGCCGCCAAGGCGAGCGAACTGGCGAAGCTCGGCGTCGAGGTGGAAATCCTGACCGAGAAGGAGATGCAGAAGCTTGGCATGGGCGCCCTATTGGGCGTTGCGCAAGGCTCTGTCAGACCTCCGCGACTTGCTGTCATGCAATGGAAGGGCGGCAAGGACAATGAAAGCCCTATCGCCTTCATCGGCAAGGGCGTCGTCTTTGACACAGGTGGCATTTCGATCAAGCCCGCTGCCGGCATGGAGGAAATGAAAGGCGACATGGGCGGCGCTGCGGCGGTCACCGGCCTGATGCATGTCCTCGCGGTGCGCAAGGCGGCCGTGAACGCCGTGGGCATCATCGGCCTCGTCGAGAACATGCCCGACGGAAACGCCCAGCGCCCCGGCGACATCGTCACCTCGATGTCTGGCCAGACGATCGAGGTCATCAATACTGATGCCGAGGGCCGGCTCGTGCTCTGTGATGCGCTCTGGTATTGCAACGACCGCTTCAAGCCCAAATTCATGATCAATTTGGCAACGTTGACGGGCGCGATTCTTGTTGCGCTCGGCAACGTCCATGCTGGTTTGTTCTCGAATGATGACGAGCTCTCTGAGCAACTGACTGCGGCTGGGCTGACGACGAGCGAGAAGCTCTGGCGCATGCCGCTCGGTAAAGAATATGACAAGCTGATCGACAGCAAGTTCGCGGATATGAAGAACACCGGCGGCCGCCACGCAGGCTCGATCACCGCGGCTCATTTCCTGAAACGGTTTGTGCAGGATACGCCTTGGGCGCACCTCGACATCGCGGGAACTGCGATGGGGTCGCCACAGGACGAGATCAATCAATCCTGGGGCTCCGGCTACGGCGTGCGCCTGCTCGATGAGCTGGTGCGCGCCAACTACGAGTCATGACGGAAGTTCTGTTCTACCATCTGACGGAATCCAAATTGGAGGACGCCCTGCCGCCGCTGCTCGAGAAAAGTGTCGAGCGCGGCTGGCGGGTTGCCGTACAGTTGAAAGACGCGGCGCGGCGCGACCTGCTCGATCATCATCTCTGGACATTTCGCGAGGATAGCTTCCTGCCGCATGGCACTGATGAGCGGGGCCTGGCAGCAAATCAGCCGGTTCTCCTCACGGTTTCCGAAGGGAATGCCAACGCCGCGACAGTCCGGTTTATCGTCGATGGCGCGGAGCCACCTCCGGTCGAAACCTATCAGCGGATCGTCTTCATGTTCGATGGTCACGACCAAGAGCAGCTGGAAGGTGCCCGCGCGCAATGGAAGAAGCTGAAAGGTGAGGGGCACAGCCTGACATACTGGCAGCAAACATCCGAGGGGCGATGGGAGAAGAAGGCCTGAGCTCTATTGGCCCAGGCCGGAAGCCATCACGACCTCGTCGATGAAAGCCTGCTTTGCCTTGGTATACTGTGCGCGGCTTTCTGCATGCTCGCCGGCCAAGCCAACCTTCAGCTGCTCGTAGGCACGTGCGAGCCCGACATCGCTACGCAAGGCGTCGCGAAAGGCGATCATCCGGTTCCAGTTGTCGCCACGATACTCCACGACATGGACCAGATGGGTCCGGCTTTCATTCTTGATGCCGCGGCCGAAAATGTGATCGTCAGGAACGATGTCGCTACCGGCATAATCGTAGCCTATTGCTTCCATGGCGACGATGCAGCGCGGACCGTCATCCAGGTGTTTGACACCGACAAGTATGTCAATGATCGGCTTTGCCTTGATACCAGGAATGGCGGTGCTACCGACGTGCTGCATGTCGATTGCGATGTCCCCGAGCACTTGTCGGATGGCTTGCGCCTCGTTGGCATAGGCTTGTTGCCACAGGGTATTGGGTTCGGCGAGAGAAACCGTCATGTTCTTCAAGCCAAGACCATAAGACGCATCGTCTCGCATGCCGAACCTCCGCGACAGACCGTGAGCTCTTCACAATACTAGGAGGTTCGGCACGTTTCTATCAATCGTGAAACGCGTCGACGAATTTGCGCTTGCCGAGCATGAACGCGTCGGCAACATGGCGAAGAGGCGCGAGATCGACGTCGGACTTGCCGGCCTTGACGATTTCCGCGAAGCGACGGTAGAGCGCCGGATATTCCTCTTCCGGCGCCGAGAACTTCAGCTCGCCATTGATCGACAGCTTGGAACCGCCTTCCGCAAGCTGCACATGGCCGGCTTCCGTTTCCGCGAGGATGTCCCAGCTCTGCTTGCCGGTCTGTCGCCAGTCGAATTCGGCATAAACAGGCACGTCGTCAGCGTTCTTGAAATGCAGATCGGCAGCAATCGGTGCGTCGCGATTTTCCGGAAATTCGAGCGTTGCGCCCGTCAGGAAGATCGCTTTCGGCAGGATGTGAGTGACGATTGAAAGGGCGTTGATGCCCGGGTCGAAAACGCCGAGACCACCGGCCTGCCAGATCCAGTCCTGGTTTGGATGCCAATGGCGAACATCTTCCTTCCAGATGACGTGAACGCTCTTGATCGTCGTCGACGCGAGGAAGGACTTCGTGGCTTCAACGGCCGCCGCATAGCGCGAATGCCAGCTCGCAAATAGTGAAACGCCCTTGCTTGCAGCGAGACTTTCAAGATCGGCCACTTCGCTCAGCGTTGCGCCCGGAGGTTTTTCGAGAAAGACGTGCTTGCCGGCGGAAAGCGCCTTGTGTGCCGCTTCGTAGCGGTATTGCGGTGGCATGCAGAGGGAAACTGCGTCGATCGCCGGGACTGCATCGAGCATCGCATCGATCGTGGTGAAGCTCTGGATGCCCTCGACGGTGCCATGGCGGCTCGCCGTTGCAACGAGCTGGAAGTCGGAATTCTTTGCGATCGAAGGAAGGTGCTGGTCGCGGACGATCTTGCCGACGCCAACGATGGCGAGGTTGATAGGTGACATGCTGGTGGCTCGCGTTCGGTGTTTCACTCAAAAGTATGATTTATTTGGCGCCTGTTTTAACAGAAAGAAACCGGCGGGCAAGCGTCGATAGCCCCATCAGAGAGACGCCATCTCGGCGGGCGCTGTCGGCTTCGTGAACTGCAGCGTCACGACCTTATACCCCTCGGCGTCGAGCGTTGAAAGAAGCGTCGGCAGCATTGTCGCAGTGCGATTGTGGATGTCGTGCATGAGAATGATGCCGCGGCCGGGCTTATAAATGTTGAGACAACCTTGATGATTATAGTCAACGATCGGTTTCGATCGTCCGGGAATGCACAGAATAGTGCGGTGTCCAACTAGCTCTAGATCCCATGAGGAGTGAACAGCGGCCGACGCTCTGGCAGAGTGAGGCTGCATCAAAGCACTCGCTCAGAAGGAACAGGTTATGGAAGCCACAT
>NZ_JACHYW010000024.1:0-107137 GCF_014193145.1 Rhizobium sp. BK060 | reverse complement strand
GTCATGAAAGGTGGCTCAGCCATGGATTCGATACAAATCGAAAGGAGCACGCTATGAAAAGGTGATTGATCTTGACGGCGAAATCCTCATGTGAGTTTAGAGCTGTGGCTATCCGGCCATGGCTTCCTCGTATTCCGACGAAAGCTCCAGCCACAGCTCTTCAGCCACAGCGAGCTTTGCGGCAGCCTCGCCACGCTGTTTGGCTTTCTCGGCGGCTTTCGCAGGCGCCTTTTCGTACAGCAGCGGATCTGCAAGTTCCGCATCAAGCGCCTGAATCAGTTTCTCCAGCTTGCCGGTCAAGGATTCGATTTCGTTGATCTTTTTCTTGAGCGGCGCAAGCGACGCGCGTTTCTCTGCATTCAGTTTGCGCTGGTCCGCCTTCGAGGCGGACTCTTCAGCGAGCTGAGGCCTCTCATCCTTCTTTTTACCCGATGTGACAACGAGGTCGCGATACTCGTCCATATCGCCATCAAAAGTCGTCACGGTGCCGTTGTTGACGAGCCACAATCGATCGACCGTCGCCTCGATAAGATGGCGGTCGTGGGAGATCAGGATGACGGCGCCCTCGTAGTCGTTCAGCGCCTCGATGAGTGCTCGCCGGCTGTCGATGTCGAGATGGTTCGTCGGCTCGTCGAGAATCAGCAAATTCGGCGCGTGGAAGGCGGCGAGACCCATCAGCAGCCGGGCTTTCTCACCGCCGGAAAGATCCTTTGCCGCTGTCGACATCTTCTCCGTCGCGAGGCCCATCTGGGCGACACGCGCCCGCACCTTTGCTTCGGGTGCATCCAGCATCAAGCGGCGCACATGCTCGACCGGTGACTGGTCGGGGATCAGGTCGTCGAGCTGGTGCTGCGCGAAGAAGCCGATCTTCAGGTTTGGGGCGAGCTTGACTTCTCCCGCCTCCGCCGACAGGCGACCGGAAATGAATTTCGCGAAGGTGGATTTGCCATTGCCGTTGGAGCCGAGCAGTGCGATGCGATCGTCGTTGTCGATACGCAGATTGAGGCCTCTCAAGATCGGCTTGCCAGGCTCATAGCCGACCGCGCCACCGCTGATGGCAACGATGGGGGAGGCCGGCTGCTTTTCCGGCTCGGGGAAGGTGATCGGCTGCACGTGATCTTCGATGACGGCTGCCACTGTGCCCATGCGCTCCAACGCCTTGACGCGGCTCTGCGCCTGGCGGGCCTTGGAGGCTTTCGCCTTGAAGCGATCGATGAAGCTCTGCAGGTGTTTGCGCGCGGCCTCGTTCTTCGCTCGTGCCTTTGTCTGCAGCTCGTCGGCTTCGGCCTTCTGCCTTTCGAACTGATCGTAGCCGCCGCGATAGAAGGTGAGCTTCTTTTGATCGAGGTGGACGATCGCGTTGACGGCGTTGTTCAGCAGGTCACGGTCATGGCTGATGATGATGACCGTGTGCGGATATCGACGCACATAATCCTCGAGCCACAATGTGCCTTCGAGGTCGAGGTAGTTGGTCGGCTCGTCGAGGAGCAGCAGGTCGGGCTCGGAAAATAGAACCGCAGCGAGGGCGACGCGCATCCGCCAGCCGCCCGAGAAGGACGAGGCCGATCGCGACTGCGCTTCCTGATCGAAGCCGAGGCCGGCCAGAATGGCGGCGGCGCGCGCTTCCGCAGAATGCGCATCGATATCGACGAGCCGCATCTGGATTTCGGCGATGCGGTGCGGATCGGTGGCGCTTTCCGCCTCCGCCAGCAAGGCTGAGCGCTCCTTGTCGGCTGCCAACACGATTTCAATCAGCGCGTCTTCTGTTCCCGGTGCTTCCTGCGCCACCTGACCGATGCGGGCATTTTTCGGGATCGATATCGAACCGCTTTCCGAAGCCAAGTCGCCGGTGATGACCCGAAAAAGCGTGGACTTGCCCGCACCATTGCGGCCCACCAAGCCGGCCTTGGTGCCGGCCGGTAACGAAACGCCGGCGTGATCGAGAAGGAGGCGGCCGGCAACGCGCGCGGAAATATCGGAAATCGTGATCATGGGTCGGGTTTTGTCGGAACTCTTGGCCGAAGGCAAGGGCGCGCCGAAGCGGGACGGCACGATATGGCGGAAAGTTACATTACTTCCGTAACCTTTTGCTAATTGGCGTGTGTTGAAGTGCATTACACGCCATGATTGTTTCGGCGGTGGGCTCGTGCGATGTCGGCGCGGATTGAAGGATAGGCATTCATGTCCCGCAACGCCGATATTCTCGTGGTGGTCGCGAGTTTTACGTTCATCTGCCTGCTTTCAGCCGTCGCCTTGCTCTTTCCCGCCGGTCCGTTCGTCGTCGTTATCGCCTCACCCGACATTCGGGCAGCGCAAATGCACCAAATGATCGGCGACGCGGGCGGGCAATATATCGCGGAAGGACGCTACCCATGGATGGCAGTCGCCCATTCCGATCATGCCGGTTTCGCGCAGCGCCTCCTCAGGCATGGAGCGCTGCTCGTTACTAACCACTGGATGACCGAGAGTTGTTTGATGAGGGGGACTGTATGAAATCGATCGACAGCCTGCGCATGCGCGTCGCCGGTGGCATTCTGCTGCTGCTCTGGATAGATCTGGGCCTTCTGGCCCTCAGGCTGTTCGCCTATTCCAGCCTTCCGGCAACGGTGGTTACTCTCTGCGGCGTCGCCATTGTGGCGTTGGCAACCATTCTCTGGTTCATCGATCGAGCAGGTGCTGTCACCCGTGTGGTATCGTCCATGGCACACGCGGCGCTCGTCGCTCTGCTCGTGTACAGTTTCAGCGGCTCGCCGCTGCAGATTGACATCCATATGTATTTCTTCGCAACGCTGGCGATCTGCGCGGCATGGATCGATTGGCGCGCGATCATCGCCTATGCCGCCGTCGTTACTGTTCATCACCTGGTGCTTTTCTTCCTGTTGCCGGTGGCGGTTTTTCCCGGAACCTCGGATTTCACGCGCGTGCTTTTACACGCGACGGTTCTGGTCCTGCAGAGTGTTGTGCTAGTCGCCCTCGTTCACCGAGTAGCAAAAGCGCTCGCGTCTGTGGAAACTGCGGAAGAGGCGGCCGAGTGGGCGACGGCAGCCCAAAGGGCTGCCGAGGAAATGGGAATCAAGATGATGGAGACGGAAGCACGTGCGGCGGACGAGCGCGCTACGCGGGATCGCGAGCGCATCGAGCAAGCCGAACAGACGCTCTTTGCTGTCAGGCGGCTCGATGAAGCCCTTGCCGCTTTGGCAAGCGGCGACCTATTGTTCCGGCTGCAGCAACCCTTCGCTGGTGATCTCGAGCGCTTGCGTACGGCGTTCAACCTTTCGGCCGGGAATCTGCAGGAGGTCATGTTGACGGTCGGCGATGCTGCCAGGGCCGTTCGCTCCAGTTCGTCATCGATCCGCGATTCCAATAACGACCTTGCCCGGCGTGCAGAGCAACAGGCTTCCTCGGTTGAGGAGACCGCGGCTGCCGTCACGCAGATCGTGGAGACCGTCCAACAATCGGCGAAACGCGCGGAGGAGGCGGGTCAGTTGGTGGCGCAAACCGTTGAGGTGGCGCAGAAGTCCAACGCTGTGGTGGTTGCCGCCGTTGGTGCCATGGGGAGAATAGAGGGATCAGCCAGGCAAATCGGCAATATCGTTGGGGTCATCGACGAGATCGCGTTTCAGACCAACCTTCTCGCCTTGAATGCGGGTGTTGAGGCGGCGCGAGCGGGCGAAGCGGGCAAGGGATTTGCAGTCGTCGCTCAAGAGGTCCGCGAACTGGCACAACGCTCCGCGGTCGCCGCGCGCGAGATCAAGACGCTGATTGCCTCTTCGGATGCGCAGGTGCGGGAAGGCGTCTCCCTGGTAAACGATACTGGACACACGCTGACGCTGATCGCCGCGAGCGTTACGAACATTCGCGTGCACATCGACGCCATCGTCGAGGGCGCGCGCCAACAGTCAGCTGCTCTCGGCGAGATTGGTTCGGCAATCGGCGCAATTGATGCGATCACGCAAAAGAATGCTGCGATGGTTGAGGACTCGACTTCCGCGGCCCGCCTGCTCACGACGGAAGCCGAGCGCCTTGAGGATATCCTCGGTCGCTTCGCGGTCGTTGGAAGACAGTCAGTGCTTCGACTGGCGGCGGGAGAATGAAGGCGCCGTACTTTGCGATAAGCGCATCGTGGCCTTGGGGCGGATGAAAGCTTGAGCGTGGCGCTCAGCGCCCAAACGCTTGCACGGGTTGCCGGCGGTTTGATTGGGCAGCGTAGAGTGCGACACGCGCATTTGCCTGCAACTGCGATGCCGTCGCTGCGTCGGCGCTCAGTGCGATCCCGAGCGAAATCGTCAGCCTCGTCCCGGTGCCGTTGTCGGAGGTCGCGAAGACCAGGTTGTCCTCCGCCGACGTGCGCAGGCGTTCAGCAATCACCACGGCCTCTTGCATGCCGACATTGGCAAACAGCAAGGAGAATTCGTCACCGTCCGTTCGCGCGACAACGTCATTCTTCTTGATTGATTTACGGAAGATGTCCGCCAGCTTCTTCAACAGCCGGCTGCCGGTGTGTGTGCCGTAGCGACTATTGAATGCCTTGAAGTCATCGATATCGACCATGATGAGAGCACTGCCGGCGAAGCCTTCGTCGCGTTCATAAAGATCGGCGATTACCTTGTTGAGCGCGATACGGTTTGGCAGGCCTGTCAGTTTGTCGGTCGTGGAGGCAACCTGCGCCGCCGCCACACCGCGTGCCAGCGTCTCAAGCCGTTCGAGATCGGCTTGCAGCTTCGTCTGCAGCGCCGTTTCTCCGCTTGTCGCTTCCTCAAGCGCTTGCGAGAGATACTCCATCTCGTTCATCAGAGAGGACAGGCTCTGTTCCGGATCGCCGACGATTGAGTTCAATACGGTTTCTGCCGCCCGCGTGAACGCTCGTCTGTGGATAAGGCAGTCGGCAAGATGCTCTGCTGCCTCTCGCAGGAGTTTGGCGGCCTCTGCCTGGGACGTATTGTCGATCATGCCGCAATGACTGACGAGACGGTACTTCAGGCCGAGATCATCGAGGGAAGCCTGGTTCGGAGCCGAGCCGAGGGATGCGATATCCTGTGCCAAGGCTGCGTTCTGCCCGATGATTGCCTCGTACAGAAGTTCGTAGTTGCGAGGCAGGCCCGCAATGCCGAGACGCGTGATATGCTGGCTGACCCGTTGGATGTCCGTTCCAGAGCCTGGGCGTGAGGCTTCGCGTTGCACCTGTAAATCCGATGCTGCATGTCGCATGACCGTCCCCTTCGCTCGTCGGCCCTGTTCGGCCTGGCGCTGTTCTTCCTATGCGTGCAATGGCTTAAGATAGGTTGAATCCCGACCGTCTGAGGGGCGTGCGCCCGGGTGGTTCTTATGACGCGGTTAACGGGTGCTTGATGCTCAGTTGTCGAGCCATCGTTTGCCGTCTGCGCGCAGGTAGTATGCGAGGTCGAGGCGGAGACTGGCTTTTCCGAGCGCCGTCAGCGTCATGTGGCATTGGCCACGGTGATGGGTTTGATGATTAAAGAAATGTGAGAGGCCCGACCACAGCGGTTGCCTGATCTCGATCGGCTGGATGATCGGCATGTAGGTGAAGTTCGCAGCAAGAGAGGATTCATCGAGCGTATCTATCCAGTTTATGATCCGCTGGTCTTCGATTTGACGGACCCCGAGTAGTGACGGAAGATCCTCGTGAAGCACGCTGTCGAGCGTTGAAGGGGCATCGCCGGTGCCGGTAAAGCGCTTCATCCAGATCCGATCGGCCGCCAGGAGATGATTGAGTGTTTTCTGCAGCGAACCAAAAAAGGCCCCCCGATTTTCCTGAAATTCCGCCTCTGTCAGTTCGGACGCGGCGGCGTATACGATCGCGTTGGCCCAACGATTGTAATCCGCAAACATCTTATATTGTTTCAGCATTTTCTATCCTGCCTCCATTTGGCAGCTGATGTTAAGGCAATTTAGGTCAATCATCTTTGATAAGACCATGAAAGTCGATGATGGTCGGACTGTAGGCTGGAACATGACAGCGGCGTGAAATTGCCGATGCCCACTTGTTTTCGGGCTATCAGGCGGGTAAACACCGCCCACTTTTCCCACGGAATAAAGGATTTTGACCAATGGCGATTGAACGCACTTTCTCGATGATCAAGCCGGACGCAACGAAGCGCAACCTGACGGGCGCTATCACCAAGATTCTCGAAGACGCCGGCCTGCGCGTCGTCGCTTCCAAGCGCGTCTGGATGAGCAAGCGCGAAGCCGAAGGCTTCTACGCCGTTCACAAGGATCGCCCGTTCTTCGGTGAACTCGTTGAAACCATGACCTCCGGTCCGACCATCGTTCAGGTCCTGGAAGGCGAAAACGCGATCCTCAAGAACCGCGAAGTCATGGGTGCGACCAACCCGGCCAATGCTGACGAAGGCACGATCCGCAAGGTTCACGCCCTGTCGATCGGCGAAAATTCGGTTCACGGCTCGGACGCTCCGGAAACTGCTGCTCAGGAAATCAAGTACTGGTTCTCCGACACCGAAATCGTCGGCTGATTCAGGCTCTCAGCGAAACCGCTGAAGCTGTTGAATTGACTCTGAAAGCCGGGGCTCTGCTCCGGCTTTCTACGTTGAAGGACAGGTCGCAGCGGAATCGTAGTCTACGGTGCCGTCCGGTTTGAAGACCTCGGGGTTCTTCGTATAGAACGGCCCAACGACCAGCGGCTTACCGGGCATGACAGACTGGTCAAGGCTCGAAATCACCTCGGTCTTCAGGCTTTGCAACGTCTCTCCGTTGGCATCGACAAGGCGAACGCTCACGGCGTAAGGCTTGTCCTTCTTGACGCAATGAAGTGCCGGGCTCTGCAGCGTGATTTTGTCCCAGAACGGGTAGATCTTTTCACTGGTCACTAGCACGTCTCCGCCCGCAGGGTTCTCGAATTCCGCGATGGCGACGGTGCCTTCCGGGATCGGCGCCTTCTTGTTGAGGGTCACGACATAAGTCGCCACCGCGATCCGGTAGTTGAAAACGAAGACGCGGCCATTGACCTCGACCAGCTTGTCGGTCTCTCGCTGGCACCCTGTCAGCATTGCGGCTGCAACGAAAACGGCCATCGATAGCGCTTTCATGGCGCCTCTTCCTCTTTCCTCCGGCGATAGTGGCGGCTCGCCTTGGCGCGATTGCCGCACACCGCCATGTCGCACCAGGCGCGACTTCTGTTCTTGCTGCGGTCGATGAAGAGCCAGCCGCAATTGCGGCAGATCTTCATCCGCTCGGGATCCTGCATCGCGATCAGCCGCAACACCGAATGTGCGGTTGCAGCGTCGAGCCCATTTGCGTCACTGGCGCCGCGCAGCGTGCGTGCAAGCGCCTCCAGAAGGGTGGCGAGCAGCTGATCGTCGTTGTCGCCTGAGACGCGAGCCCGGAAATACCTATCCGTCGCCTCGCGCAACTCCAGGAAGTTCCTTTTGTTATGTGGTGTCGGACCAACCATGTCACCGAAGATCGCCCGCTCCGCGCAGAACTCCGCTGCAGCCTGCGGAAAGGTTTCCAGTTGGGCGGGTGCTTCGAAACGGTCGATCCGTCGCGTCTCGTCATGCCGGAGGACAACGCTGTTGGCGACATCCAGTGCCAATGCGCCTCCGGAAAAGCGGTGTGGGGTCCAGGAAAAGCTCATGATGAAAATATAACTGGTAAAATACATTTTGCTAGTTATGATTTCTGCAATCGGGAGTTCTTTATGGCCTATCTGCTGCAGCAATTGGCGAACGCGGTCCCTGTGGCTGCACTCTACGCTGCGCTTGCGTTCGGCTACGCCATCGCCTTTGGGGTCACCAAGCGCGCCGATATCACCTATGGGGCGATCTTCGCCTTCTCGGGTCAGATTTTGCTGCTCTTCACCGACCTCGGCTACAACAGGCTCTGGCTGATCCTGCCGGCCGCGCTGGCAATGGGGACGCTGTTCTCGTTAATCTATTCAATGCTGGCGGCGGCCTGGATCGGCCGCTCCATCATGCTGCCACTGGTGCGCCAGTCCTCGAACACAGTGATCGTGGCGGCGCTCGGCATCACTATTGTCCTCATGGAAACGGCCAGGCTTGCATCCGACACGAAAAGCCTGTGGCTTTCGCCCTTCCTGAACAGCGTCGTTGTGTTCTGGAGTGACGGGGCGTTCAAGGTCGCGCTTACGGAGATCCAACTCATCAATACCGGATTGATGTGCGTCATGATCGCGCTTGGCGTTATCATCATGAGGGGTACGTCCTGGGGGCGGCTGTGGCGGGCCGTCACCGACGATCCTCTGGCGGCAGAACTATGCGGCACCAGCGCCGATCGCGTCTTCCTCGTTGCCTACGCGGCGGCAGGCTTGATTGCCACAGCATGTGGCATCCTCGCCACTTTCTACTACGGCACGATGGATTTCGGTGCCGGTCTGATGTTCGGCCTCAAGGTCTTGATGGTTGCTGCCGTCGGCGGATATTCGGACCCGTTGAAGTCGGCCGCAGGCGCAGCCGGTCTCGGTGTCGCGGAGACGATGTGGAGCGCCTACGGCCCCTATCTCTGGCGCGATCTTGTGGTGTTCTCGCTGCTTGTGCTTCTTCTCGTCCTCAGCAGGAGGGAGCGAGCCATACCCTGATTATTTCCACTTGTCGCGTGCGGCGTCATCCGCGTCCCTGGCCGCAACCCATTCGCCCGTAGCGCCATCCTTGCCGTGCTCCTTCTTCCAGAAGGGAGCGGCTGTCTTCAGGTAGTCCATCACGAAATTCGCACCGTCGAATGCAGCCTGTCTATGGGGCGCAGCGGCGACGACCAGCACGATATTCTCCCGCGCAGCGATCTTGCCGTAGCGGTGGATTGCCGTCAGGCCGAGGAGCCCGAAGCGCTCGATCGCAAGGCTGGCGATCCGGCTCATCTCCGCCTCGGCCATGCCAGGATAATGTTCGAGTTCGAGCGCTGCGAGCCTGCCGCCTTCGTCACGGCACAAGCCTGAGAATGTCACGATCGCGCCTATGCCGCTGGCACGCGTGCTGAGCCGATCGACTTCCGCCTGAAGGTCGTAATCCTCGCGCTGGACGCGAATATCGGGCTCGACCTTGCTGCTCACGTCAGCCTCCGGTCATCGGCGGGAAAATGCCGATCTCCCTGGCATTCCCGATCGGCTCGTCGTGCTCGACATGCTCCTGGTCGATCGCGACGCGAATGACGTCGGGAAACTGAAGCGCGGTCTCATATTCTTCGCCCATCGTCTTCAAATGATTCAGAAGATCGGCAACGGTGACGACGGAAGAGGGCAGGGCTATCTCTTCTTCAGCCTTGCCGATCCGTTCGCGCACCCAGGCGAAATAGACGAGCTTTGTCATTCTTCATCATCCACGATGTGCTTCAGGCCCGCCCGGAAATAGTCGTAGCCGGTGTAGATCGTCAGAATCGCTGCGATCCAGAGAAGGCCGATGCCGGTCTTCGTCGTATAGGGGAATATTTCGTCACCAGCAGGGCCGGCCAGCAGGAATGCGATCGCGACCAGTTGCACCGTCGTCTTCCACTTCGCAATCCGGGTCACGGGCACGCTGACCTTGAGGGCCGCCAGATATTCGCGTAGTCCGGAGACAAGGATCTCGCGGCAGAGAATGGTGATCGCCGCCCAAATGGACCAGCCGGCGATCGTCTGGTCGGCAGCCACCAGCAGGAGAATGGACGCGACCAGCAGCTTGTCGGCGATCGGGTCGAGCATCCGGCCGATATTCGATGTCTGATTCCAAATGCGGGCGAGATAGCCGTCGAGAAAGTCGGTGATCGATGCGATGACGAAGATCCACAGCGCCACCCATCGCGCCGTATTGCTGATCGCAAGCTTTCCTTCGAGAAAGAAGCACAGCACGATCAACGGCACTGCCAGAATGCGGCCGTAAGTCAGCAGGTTCGGTATATTATATGCGCGCGATGCCATGAAACATGTCTCTGAAGTGATGTGCCCGTAGATGACGGCTTTGACCGCAAAGCGTCAACATTCTTTCTGTTTTTTCGCTGCCTTTGCGTGGAATTTGCGACCGTCTCCACCTATTTCGCGGCGTCGTCGTGAAAATGGTTGTAAACCTGCTTGGCGACGGTCTCAGAAATGCCCTCGACGGCCATCAGGTCGGAAAGAGCGGCGCGGGAGACCGCCTTGGCGGTTCCGAAATGCTGCAGCAGGGCGCGC
Source organism: Rhizobium sp. BK060 (assembly GCF_014193145.1). Taxonomy (NCBI): domain Bacteria; kingdom Pseudomonadati; phylum Pseudomonadota; class Alphaproteobacteria; order Hyphomicrobiales; family Rhizobiaceae; genus Rhizobium; species Rhizobium sp. BK060. The sequence goes on along the minus strand of NZ_JACHYW010000024.1, from coordinate 97,005 downwards.
TTGCGCGACGGCCCGATCCCGCCGATCTCGTCGAGCGGATTCTTAACCATCTCCTTCTTGCGCCGGGCACGATGCGAGCCGATGGCGAAGCGGTGCGCCTCGTCGCGCATGCGCTGAATGAAATAGAGGACGGGGTCGCGCGGCGGCAGGGTGAAGCTCTCGCGTCCCGGCGGGAAGAAGCGCTCGCGCCCGGCGTCTCGGTCGACTCCCTTGGCGACGCCGATGGCGATCACGCTGTCGGTAATCCCCAGCTCCTCAAGGATGGCGCGCACGGCCGTCATCTGTCCCTGTCCGCCGTCGATCAGGATGACGTCGGGCCAGGCGGGGAAGGACATGTCGGCTGCATCTGCCGGCGGTGCCTGCTGGCTACGGTCCGGAATTCCCTCTTCCTTGATTAGCCGGGAAAAGCGACGGGTCATCACTTCGCGCATCATACCGAAGTCGTCGCCGGGCGTGATGTCGGTCGATTTGATGTTGAACTTTCGGTACTGGTTCTTCACGAAGCCTTCCGACCCCGCCACCACCATGCCGCCGACCGCATTGGTGCCCATGATGTGGGAGTTGTCGTAGATTTCGACGCGCTGCGGCGTATAGGGAAGCCGGAACGTCTCCTTGAAGCCCTCGAGCAGGCGTGACTGCGAAGCCGTCTCCGCGAGCTTCCGACCGTGCGCCTCGCGTGCGTTGGCGATCACATGCTCGACCAGATCACGCTTCTCTCCGCGCTGTGGCACGAGGATGGACACCTTATGTCCGGTTTTTTCGCCGAGCGCGGCGGCAAGCAGTTCGATTTCCTCGACGGTCTCCGACAGCAGGACCTGCTTCGGCACTGGCTTGTCATCATAGAATTGCGCCAGGAAGGCGTTCAGCACCTCGGCTGCCGATAGTTGCGGATCAGCCTTTGGGAAGTAGGCGCGGTTGCCCCAGTTCTGTCCGGTGCGGAAGAAGAACACCTGGATACAGGAGACGCCGCCTTCATGATGGATGGCGAAGACATCCGCCTCTTCCACGCCGGCCGGATTGATGCCCTGGTGGCTGGAAACATGCGAGAGCGAGGCCAGACGGTCGCGGTAGACGGCGGCGCGTTCGAAGTCGAGATCCGCCGCCGCGAGGTTCATCGCCTTGGCCATATGTTCCTTGACCTTCTGGCTCTTGCCGGAAAGGAAGTCCTTGGCCTCCTGAACGAGCTCGCTGTAGCCCTCGTCGCTGATCTCACGTGTGCATGGCCCGGAACAACGCTTGATCTGATAGAGAAGACAGGGGCGGGTGCGCGTCTCGAAAACGCTGTCGGTACAGGTGCGAATGAGAAAGGCGCGCTGCAGCGAGTTGATCGTCCGACCGACGGCGCCGGCTGACGCAAAGGGGCCGAAATAGTCGCCCTTGCGGGCGCGGGCGCCGCGGTGTTTGAAGATCGCCGGGGCGCGGTGGTCGCCCGTGATCAAGATGTAGGGAAACGACTTGTCGTCGCGCAGCAGCACATTGAAGCGTGGCCGCAAGCGCTTGATCAGATTCGCTTCCAAGAGCAGCGCTTCGGTTTCGGTGCGCGTCGTTACGAACTCCATGTTCGCCGTCAGGCGCACCATTTGCGCGATACGGTTGGAGTGCACGCGGCCGAGCGCATAGTTGCTAACGCGCTTCTTCAGACTGCGGGCCTTGCCGACATAGAGGACGTCGCCGGCCTCGTTGAACATGCGGTAGACACCCGGACTGTTCGGCAGCCGTTTGACAAATTCGGCAATCAGTTCGGCACCGACGAGGCCGGTTTCGTTGATCCCGCCTTCATTCCAATCGATCGCAGCCGAAATCGGCGCAGCGGAGGCCTCGCTCTCCACTTCGATATCGTCGTCGCTTTCGTCCGTTTCGTCGTAAAGAACGCCGCCGTCCGGCAGCTTTCTTGAATTCATTCCATAATCTCCGCCACATCGGGCGTCTGCCAGGCAAGGTGCTGGCCGCCGTCGAGGGCAATCATTTGACCGGTGATCGAGGGCGTTTCGTAGAGGAAGCGAATCGTTTTGCCGAATTCCTCGAGCTTCGGCCCTCGCTGGAGGATAAGCGCTGAAACCTGAGCTTGGAAGTCTTCTTGCGACTGCCGTTCGCTTGGCATCGAGGGGCCGGGCCCGATGGCGTTGACGCGGATGCGCGGCGCGAGCGCCTGCGCCGTGGTCTGCGTCGCGGTCCACAAGGCTGACTTCGACAGTGTATAGGAATAGAAGCTCGGTCGCAGCGCCCAGACGCGCTGGTCGATAATGTTAATGATCAGACCATCCGCCCGTTCGGGCAGTTGCGCCGCAAAGTTCGCCGAGAGAATCGAGGGCGCGCGGACGTGGACGGCGAAATGCTCGTCCCAGGCCTTGGCGTCGATATGGCGGACGGAATCTTCGTGGAAAACAGAGGCATTGTTGACAAGCAGATCGATCGGTCCAAGCGTCTCTGAGACCTTCCTTATCAGATCGCTTGTCTCGTCAATTTTCTCGAGGTCAGCTTGCACGGCAAACGCCCGGGAGCCGCTTTGCCGCAATTCCGCCGCGAAATTCTCAGCCGCCTCAATCGAACGGCTGGCGTGGATCGCAACCGAAAATCCATTCGCGGCCAGATCCTCGACTATCGCCCTGCCTATTCTTTTGGCCGCTCCGGTCACGAGTGCCGTCCGAAGTCTTTTCTCGTTCAAAATCATGCCTTCTCGCCGCGAAACTCTGTTCGCTGCTTATATAGGCGCGGGAGAAGGTGAGATAAATAGCCGTTTTGATTGCGACGGCGCCGGAATTACTGTATGTATTAGTTAAGAATATATTTCCGTAAAATAAGTATTCATGATTTAACCATTCATTATGGTTAACAAATATTCTGTTGCGACAAAGCAACATCGAATTTCAGCCATCCAGGTGCCACAATCAAATCACAATTTGGCTCTTTCAAATCCTCAATTGGGCATCAATTTCTCTCCCTAACCGCAAGGGACATTTGTAATAGCCCGCGAATGCTTCGCTGTAGGACAGTTGACGAAGGACGCGGGTCTGAAAGGAGACGAGTATGCGTACGTTTATTGCTAGCCTGTTGGTTTCGACCGTTGCCCTTGGTGGGTTTTCCGCCGCTTATGCAGCCGATGCCGTTGATCAGATCCCGGAAGCTCCGGTTGCACAGAATGAACCGGCTCCAGCGGCCAACTGGCAGGGCTTCTATCTCGGCGGTGCCGGCACCTACAACATGGGCGGCTTTGGCGACAAGTACAACGCGCGCGCTCTCGGCGGTCAGATCTACACCGGCTACAATTGGCAGGCTGGCCAGATCGTATACGGTGCCGAAGCCGACATCGGCTACTCCGGCGCTGACGGTGCTGCTGGCGGTGGCACCGGCAAGAACGAAGTCAACGGCTCTATCCGCGGCCGTATCGGTTACGATCTGAACCCGTTCCTGCTGTACGGCACGGCCGGTCTTGCTGCTACGAAGAACAAGTTCAGCAACGCAGCCGGCTCTGACACCGACACGTCGCTCGGTTACACGGTTGGTGCGGGTGCAGAAACCTTCGTGACCAACAACATCACGGCCCGTGTCGAGTACCGTTACACCAACTACGCTGACAGCGACTTCAACGTCGGCGGCGCGAACATTTCGCGCGGCTACGACGAGCACAGCGTCAAGGTCGGTATCGGCGTCAAGTTCTAAGCCGAACATCAACTGCGGAAAAGCCGGGCTCTAGCCCGGCTTTTTTGTCTATGCGAGGAACCCTTAGACCTGCTTGGGGAAATCGGTCGAGACGGCAAGTTCACGCCATGCGGCGAGTTCCTTCGCGACGTGCTCGTTCTTCGCTTCGATCACCGCGACGGTGTCGCTGCCGAACGGCATGCGCAGCGGCGGGTTTTCGGCGTGCGCCAAGGTGACCATCGCCTTAGCAAGTCGGGCAGGGTCGCCGGGCTGCTGATGATTATGGCCGGCAGCGAATTCGCGCATCGCGCCGACAGGCGTTTGCTGATAGTCGGCGATCGAACTTGGGCTCACGGCAAGTGAGCTCTCATCCAGAAAGTCGGTGCGGAAAAAACCGGGCTCGACGACCGTCACCTTGATGCCAAGCGGAGCCACTTCGGCAGCGAGAGCCTCGGACAGGCCCTCGACGGCGAACTTCGTCGAGCAATAGATACCCCAACCGGCATGCGACTCGTAGCCGCCGATGGACGAGATGTTAAGCACATTCCCGGAGCGCTGGCGGCGCATCTGCGGCAGGACCGCCCGGGTAACCTTCAAGAGACCAAAGACGTTCGTGGCGTAGAGCTTCTCGATCTCTTCGGTGGTTGCTTCTTCCACGGCGCCCAGAAGCCCGAAGCCGGCATTGTTGAGCAGCACGTCGATCCTCCCGAAGCGCTTCACGGCTGCTTCCGCTGCCTTGTGCGCAGAGGCTTCGTCGGTCACGTCAAGCGACACGGTGAGCAGATGGGGATGATTGCCGAACTTCTCCTCAAGACCCTTCGGATTGCGCGCCGTCGCGACGACGGCGTCGCCGGCATTGAGAGCTTCCTGAGCGATAAGGGCGCCGAAACCACGCGATGCCCCTGTGATGAACCAAACACGCATGACGATCTCCTTTGTCCGTTGCGCTGCGATTTGCTTACGGAGTGAAGGTAGCGTATTGGCAGAGATGAGAGAATTTACGTTGTGTTTCATAATTTGCTGAGAAGAATTCATCAATGAAGCGTGTGCGCTCTACCGACCTGGCGATCTTCCTCGCGATCGCAAATCACCGAAGCTTCCGGAAAGCCTCGGTCGAACTGGGTGTTACGGCCTCTGCGCTGAGCCACGCATTAAGGGCAATCGAAGAGAGGTTGGCGGTTCGCTTGGTCAACCGGACGACCCGCGGCGTGGCCTTGACTGAGGCCGGCGAGCGACTGTTCGATCGCATCCGGCCTGCATTCCTCGATATTGACGCAGCACTCGACGATCTCAACAATTTCCGCGGCCAACCGCATGGCAAGCTGCGCATCAATGCGGCGCGGGCTTCCACCAAGCTTGTGCTCTTGCCGATCGTCTCGCGCTTCCTGAAGGCCTACCCCTCCGTCGAGGTCGAGATCGTCATCGATGACGCGCTGGTCGATATGGTGTCATCTGGCTTCGACGCCGGCGTGCGTTTCGGCGAAAGTATTGCCGCGGACATGATCGCCGTGCCGATCGGTCCGCGTCATCGCTTCGCAGTGGTTGCGGCGCCGAATTATTTCGAGGGCAGGGGTAGGCCGGTGACGCCGCACGATCTGCGCGACCACGAATGCGTGCGTTACCGTTTTGCCGGCGGCGCGTTCTATCGATGGGAGTTCGAACGCGGCGGGATCGAACTGGAGATCGAGGTCGCCGGTCCCCTGACGCTGGGGGATCAGGACATCATGCTGGATGCCGTGCTGCACGGCTGCGGCCTCGGATATCTTTTCGAGGAGCAGGTGCAGGAGGCGGTGGCCGATGGCAGGCTGATACGCGTGCTCGAAGACTGGTGTCCCTTCTATCCGGGCTTCTTCCTCTATTATCCGAGCCGTCGGCAGCTGCCGACGGCGCTGCGCGCCTTCATCGATTTCGCCAAGACCGACCAAGGCTAGGCTCAACTCTGAGGCTTCAGGTCGTCATAGGCGGCAAACTTCTTTTCGAACCGGCGAAGCCAGCCGATGAGTTCGGAATGATCGGCCTCCCACTGACCCTTGAAGCGCAGATCGAGGTAGCCGAGCGTTGCCGCCAGTGCGAAATGGCCGCCATGCAGCCGCTTACCGATCTTCGGTAGGTGAACGGCGAGGTGATTCAAGCCACTGACGGCCTTCTTCCATTGCCGGTCGATCCAGGGCTGGTGTACCTTTTCCTCGTCGCGGAAACGCCGCTCGTAGACGATTGCGAGAAGGCAGTCGCAGATTCCGTCGCAAAGCGCCTCGAGGATTTCAGCCTCCGTCCGTTTGCTGTTCTTCGAGGGATAAAGCTTCTTGCCTTTCAGTCGGCCGAAATAGTGCATGATGGCGATGCTGTCGAAGATCGACAGTCCGTCGTCGGTGAGCAGCGTCGGGATTTTGCCAAGTGGGTTGTTGTCGACAAGGATTGCCGGGCCGGCATTGGTGTCCACACGGATTTCGATGACATCGAGTTCCAGGTAGTGCGCCGCCATCCGTACTTTGCTGGAATAGGGAGAGCTTGGAGCGCAAAGAATCTTCATGGTCGTTGTTCCATATCGTTATGTCTCGGCGCGACTATTTCGCGCCGCCAGGAGTCGGTCAATCCTCCTTTGCCGCCCTGCTTTCACCGCGTAGCCAGAATGCGCGATGCGAGGCGTAGCGATCCTGCGCCAGATGGTCCTTGAGCGCGGGCAGCAAAGCATGCAGCTCGTCCTTCAACGTGAAGGGCGGATTGACGATAATCAGGCCGGAGCCTGTCAGCCCCGTGATGCCGCGATCGCTGCGCACGCTGAGTTCGGCGCAAAGCATTTTCGGAATATCGAGGGCCTGCAATGCCTCATGGAATTCCTTGATCGGCGCGCCCTTCTTCAGCGGATACCAAAGGCAGTAGGTGCCGCCGGGGAAACGGCGGTAGGCCTTTGCCAGACCATCCACCAGCCGTTCGTATTCGCCATCCTCCTCGAACGGCGGATCGACCAGGACGATGCCGCGCTTCTCTTTCGGGGGCAAGTGCGCGCCGAGCGACAGCCAGCCGTCAAGCTCGGTGATGCGTGCATGATGATCGCCCTCGAAGAGCCGATGCAGCCGCGCGAAATCCTCCGGATGCAGTTCCATGGCGGAAAGCCTGTCTTGCGGGCGAAACAGCATGCGCGAGAGCTTTGGCGAACCGGGATAAAAGCGGATGCCGTCTTCCGGGTTCAGTTCTCGGACAGCGGAAAGATATGGCTCCAACAGCTCTGCGACCTGCGGAGCGAGGTCCGCCCCCAGGAGCTTACCGATACCCTCGTTCCACTCGCCGGTCTTTTGTGCCTCCTCGGAGGACAAATCATAGAGTCCGATACCGGCATGGGTATCGAGCACGCGAAACGCCGCATCCTTCTTCTGCAGGTAGCGGATCAGCCGCGCCAGAACGGCGTGCTTGAGCACATCGGCAAAATTGCCCGCGTGGTAGATGTGGCGGTAGTTCATTTTTGCTGATGCCCGTTATGAATTCGCCTGATCGACGTCATTTGTGACTTTTGGCCGGTTTCCGGTTCGAATATAGAAAAGCCATGAACATTGCGACCCCCATTCACGCCAAATCCGCCGAGTCGAACATCAGGCTCGGTCACACTGCCTGTCCGCACGACTGTCCCTCGACCTGCGCGCTGGAGGTGGAGATCAGTGACGATGGCCGCATCGGCCGTGTGCGCGGCGCAAACGATCACAGCTATACCTCGGGCGTTATCTGCGCCAAAGTCGCGCGCTACGCCGAACGACTTTATCACCCGGACCGGCTGATGCATCCCCTGCGCCGATCCGGCGCCAAGGGGGCAGGGCAGTGGCAGCAGATTTCCTGGGACGAGGCGCTGGATGAAATCGCCGAAGCCTTCGTCAAGGCCGAAGCCCGGGACGGCAGTGAGGCGATCTGGCCTTACTACTATGCCGGAACCATGGGTTGGGTTCAGCGCGACTCGATCGATCGCCTGCGCCACGCCAAGCGCTATTCCGGCTTCTTCTCGTCGATCTGCACCAATCCGGCCTGGACCGGCTTCACGATGGCGACAGGGACGCTGCGGGGACCTGACCCACGCGAGATGGGCCGCACCGATTGCGTCGTGATCTGGGGTACGAACGCGGTGTCCACACAGGTCAACGTGATGACCCACGCCATCAAGTCCCGCAAGGAACGCGGCGCCAAGATCGTCGTCGTCGATATCTACGACAATCCGACGATGAAGCAGGCCGACATGGCGCTGATCGTCAAGCCGGGTACGGACGCGGCACTTGCCTGTGCGGTCATGCATATCGCCTTCCGCGACGGCTACGCCGATCGCGACTACATGGCCAAATACGCCGACGATCCAGGCGGCCTTGAAGCGCATCTGAAAACGAAAACGCCGGAATGGGCTGCGGCCATCACTGGTCTGTCTGTGGACGAGATCGAGGCCTTTGCACGGCTCGTCGGCACGACGAAGAAGACCTATTTCCGCCTCGGCTACGGCTTCACGCGGCAGCGTAACGGCGCCGTCGCCATGCACGCCGCTGCCTCCATCGCCACCGTCCTCGGCTCCTGGCAATATGAAGGCGGCGGGGCCTTCCATTCGAACAGCGATATCTTCCGCATGAGCAATGCGGAACTGACGGGCAAGTCGATGAAGGATGCGGATATCCGCATGATCGACCAGTCGCAAATCGGCCGTGCGTTGGCAGGCGATGCCGTAGCGCTGCGCCATCGCGGCCCGGTCACGGCCATGCTGATCCAAAACACCAACCCGGTGAACATCGCGCCGGAGCAGCGGCTGGTGAAGCGCGGTTTTGCCCGCGACGACCTCTTCGTCGCCGTCCACGAGCAGTTCATGACGGAGACGGCCGAAATGGCCGATATCGTCATCCCGGCAACGATGTTCGTCGAGCATGACGATATCTACCGCGCTGGTGGCCAGAACCACATCCTCCTCGGTCCCAAGTTGGTCGAGCCGCCATCGACGGTGCGAACGAACCTGTTCGTGATCGAGGAACTGGCCAAACGGCTCGGCGTCGCCGATCGCCCCGGCTTCGGCTTCACCGCGCGCGAAATGATCGATCGGGTTCTCGAGGCCAGCAACCTGCCGGGCTACGATCATTTCCTCGAACACAAATGGTTCGACCGTCAGCCGGATTTCGAGGATGCGCATTTCCTCAAGGGATTCGCGCATCCGGATGGCAAGTTCCATTTCCGGCCGGACTGGGTCAACGGTCCCGCGCCGAATAAACCGCCGGCCGCCGTCGGGGCTCTTGGCCCGCACGAGCGACTGCCGCCGTTCCCGGATCAGGTGGATGTCATTGAGGTGGCGGATGCCGAGCATCCGTTCCGGCTCGCAACATCGCCGGCGCGCAACTTCCTGAATTCGAGTTTCTCGGAGACGAAGACCTCGCGCCAGAAAGAGGGGCGACCGGAGCTGATGATGAATCCGACCGATGCTGCCGACGGCGGCATTGAGCATGGTGACCTCGTGCGGATCGGCAACAGTCGTGGTGACCTGCGCATCCACGTGCGCATCACCGATGAGGTCAAGCCGGGTGTGCTGATCGCCGAAGGTCTCTGGCCGAACAAGGCGCATGTCGATGGCGAAGGCATCAACGTGCTGACTGGCGCAGATCCGGTCGCGCCATACGGCGGCGCGGCGGTTCACGACAACAAGGTCTGGCTGCGCAGGGATGCCGCATGACGAAGTTTGACAAGGCAAAAGCCGAGATCGTCGATGTAAAGACGCTCTCGAGCGGATGGACGCGTCTCAGCGGCTTCCAGATTGACTACACGGATTCCGACGGCAAGACACACCGACTGCAGCGCGAGGTCTATCATCGCACACCCGCAGCGACGATCCTGCTCTACGATCCAAAGCGCGACACGGTTGTCCTGGTCCGGCAGTTCCGCCTGCCGGTCTACCTTCATGATGAACCGGCCTGGATCATCGAGGCGCCGGCGGGCCTGCTCGATGGCGATGAGCCGGAAGCCGCGATCCGCCGCGAAGCCATGGAAGAAACCGGATTTCGCATTCGAGACATGCGCTTCCTGTTCAAGGCCTACAGCTCGCCGGGCTCGAGCATGGAGCTGCTGCACTTCTTCGCCGCATCGATCGATACGACCGATCGGGTATCGAACGGTGGCGGACTTGCCGAGGAACACGAGGATATCGAAGTTCTGGAAGTGCCGCTCGGCAAGGCGATGACGATGATTGAGCAGGGCGAGATCGTCGACGCAAAGACGATTATCCTGCTGCAGTGGGCGACATTGAACCGCGAGACGTTACTCTAGAGCGAAATCGGCCGCAAATGCTCCACGGCGGCGGCTTGTTTCAGCTTTGCAGCAGTTGTGACCAGCGGCAGGCGTGAAGTTGGTCAACCACATGACCAACTCGTCTTTGCGTTCACACCTATGTCATGAATCAGCGCTATGCGCTCCGGCTTGTCACAATTACCCTCTCGGAGCAGATCCATGTGGCTCAGCAATTTTACTCTTGTCCTTCCAGATGAGATCGTGAGCCACGGCTCGGTGCGCGTCGAGGACGGCGCGATCGCTGAAGTTCGGCAACAGCCGGTCGCCAACGCCGCCATCGATGGCGGCGGGCGCCTGCTGATGCCGGGTTTTGTCGATCTTCACGGCGACATGGTGGAACGCGAGATCGCGCCGCGCCCGAACGCGCCGATGCCAATCGATTTCAGCATTCACGAACTGGATAAGAAGCTGGCGGCGGCTGGCGTCACGACCGCCTTTGCCGCCGTCTCCTTCGCGACAGAGAGCGTCTACGGTCATGTCCGCTCGCTTGAGACGACCTCGGCCGTCATCGAGGGTATCAACCGGCTTAAGGATGACCTGCTGATCGATCACCGCGTCCACGCGCGCTACGAGATCACCAACCTCGGTGCCGCACCCACGCTTGAGAAGCTGCTCGATGCCGGTCATGTCGATATGGTTTCGCTGACGGACCACACGCCTGGGCAGGGCCAGTACAACAACATCGAAAGCTACATCCTGAGCATTGCCGAACGCCGCGCCATTTCCGAGGAGATGGCCGCCGAGATGGTCACCAAGCGCATCGAGATGCGCGACAATCCGGACATCGAGATCAAGCTGAAGCGGGTCGTCGATCTTGCCCTGAAACACAAGCTTTCGCTCGCCTCCCACGACGACGACAGCGCCGAAAAGGTCGCGCAAATGCACGATCTCGGCGTCACGATCAGCGAATTTCCGGTGACGCTTGCCGCGGCAGAAGAGGCGCGTCGCCGGGGTCTGTGGACGCTGATGGGCGCTCCGAATGCCCTACGCGGACAATCCATGTCCGGCAATCTCAGTGCGCTCGACGCCGCGGCAGCCGGCCTGCTGACGGTTGTCGCTGCTGATTACCATCCCGCAGCCTTCGTGCCTGGCATTTTCAAGATCGCCGATCGCACGAGCCTGCCCCATGCCGTCGCCATGGCGACGCGCAATGCGGCCCGCTCGGCCGGTCTTCTGGATCGAGGCGAGATCGCCCTCGGCCAGCAGGCGGATCTCGTGGTCGTCGAGGTTGGTGACGTGCACCGCATCCGCGCCACGTTCCGCAAGGGCCGTTTCGTCTACAGCGATGGTACGCTGCATCAGCCGCGGGCGCTTGCCGCCTGAGTTCAGGCGCGCTCGCCGATGATCGAAATGACTTTGCCGTTTTCCGCTGACTTGGCGAGGGCGCCTGTGCTGACGGCTTTGCCGCCTTCCATCTGCACCTTGCCCTCGGCAAACAGCCGCAGCGCCTGCGGGTAGAGCTGGTGCTCGACGGTTAGCACGCGCGCCGCTAGGCTCTCGGCACTGTCGTCGGAGCGGATCGGCACGGCCGCCTGGCCGATGACTGGCCCTTCATCCATGCCTTCGGTAACGAAGTGAACGGTGCATCCCGTCACCCGCATGCCAGCATCGATCGCCCGCTGATGGGTGTGCAGGCCGGGGAAGAGCGGAAGTAGGGACGGGTGGATGTTGATCATCCGGCCTTCGTAGCGCTGGATGAAAGTGCCGCTCAGCAGCCGCATGTATCCGGCAAGGCAGAGGATGTCGGGAGACAGTTGATCGAGCGCCGCAAAGATCGCTTCCTCGTGCGCTTCCTTGCTGTCGTAGTCCTTGCGGACGAAGGCGAATGTCCGAATGCCTTCGGCTGCCGCCTTGGCAAGTCCGCCGGCATCGGCCTTGTCGGAGATGACGCCGACGATTTCTGCCGGATAGTCGGCAGCCTTGGCCGCGGCCACTAGCGCCATCATGTTGGAACCGCCGCCGGAGATGAAGACGACGGCGCGTTTGCGCGGCGTCGTCATATGGCGAGCGTACCCTTGTAGAGCGTACCGGCTGCACCCTCGGCGCGGGCAATCATGCGGCCGAGTGCCACGACCGTCTCGCCTTCAGCTTCGAGCGCGGCGGTGACGGTCGCAACGTTCTCAGCCGAAACGACTGCGATCATGCCGATGCCGCAGTTGAAGGTGCGCAGCATTTCCTTGGCCTCAACGCCGCCCGTCTTGGAAAGCCAGGAGAACACCGTAGGAACCTTGACAGCAGCAAGATTTATCTCGGCTGCCAGATGCTTCGGCAGAACGCGCGGAATATTCTCCGGGAAGCCGCCGCCGGTGATGTGCGCCAGCGCCTTGATGGCTTTGGTTTCGCGGATCGCCTTCAGGAGCGGCTTTACATAGATGCGCGTCGGCGTCAGCAGTGCTTCGCCAAGGCTCTTGTCTTCCGCGAACGGAGCCGGGGCATCCCAGGCGAGGCCCGAAATCCCGACGATCTTGCGCACGAGCGAAAAGCCGTTGGAGTGAACACCCGAGGAAGCAAGGCCAAGAATGACGTCGCCCTCGGCAATGTCGCCCGAGGGGAGCAACTGGCCACGCTCGGCAGCGCCGACGGCAAAGCCGGCAAGGTCGTAGTCGCCGGAGGAATACATGCCCGGCATCTCGGCCGTCTCGCCGCCGATCAGTGCACAGCCTGCATCGCGGCAGCCGGCAGCAATGCCTTCGACGATCGCCGCACCCTGGTCGGGGTCAAGCTTACCCGTGGCAAAGTAATCGAGGAAGAACAGCGGCTCGGCGCCTTGGACGACCAGATCGTTGACGCACATGGCAACGAGATCGATGCCGACCGTGTCATGAAAATCGGCGTCGATCGCGATTTTCAGCTTGGTACCGACGCCGTCATTGGCGGCGACGAGAACCGGATCGGTGAAACCAGCTGCCTTCAGGTCGAACAGGCCGCCGAAGCCGCCGATTTCGCCGTCGGCGCCGGGGCGGCGCGTCGAGCGCACGGCGGGCTTGATCTTCTCCACCAGAAGGTTTCCGGCATCGATATCGACGCCTGCGTCGCTATAGGTCAGGCCGTTTTTTCCAGACTGGCTCATGCTGCTCTCCGATGGCTGTGCAGGGGCGGGAAATGTCACCGCCTCAATATGCGGGTCGCCATTGCATGACACGGGCCTACATGCAAGGGATTGCATGGAAAAAGCCCCAATTTCCCGCTCTTTTGACGTTGGCCCTCCGGATTTTCAGCGGCGGGGTTGACCATTCTCTCAGCCACATCCTATGTGCTCGAAAGGTTGCATCGTGACGATGCGGGAAAACGAGACGGTCGATCAGCGGGGAATGTGATGCCACAGCAGGTTAGCGGGGCAGGTCTGAAGCGCCAGGTCATCTTCTGGCTGATCGTACTCGCCTTCTTCATCGGCTTCCTCTTCCTCTTCAGTTCGATCCTACTCCCGTTCCTCGCAGGGATGGCGCTCGCCTATTTCCTCGATCCGGTCGCCGATCGGCTGGAACGCTTTGGGCTGAGCCGCCTGATGGCGACGATCGTCATCTTGATCGCCTTCATCGTCGTGATCGTGCTGGCCTTGATGATCCTGATACCGGTTTTGGCGAGCCAGTTCAGCGATTTTGCCGGTCGCCTGCCGGGCTATATCGATCAGTTGCAGACATTCATTACAACGTCGCAGAACTCTCTCATGCCGGATTGGGTGAGGAACCAGCTCGGGACGATCAAGAACAACTTCTCCGAAATCCTGTCGCAGGGATTTGGACTCCTGACTGGCCTCTTTGGTCAGGTCTGGAGCTCGGGTCTTGCCGTCGTCAACGTGATCTCGCTGATGATCGTTACGCCGGTTGTGGCCTTCTACATGCTGCTTGATTGGGATCGCATGATTGCAAAGGTCGATCAGTACATTCCGCGCGACTATGTAGCCAATGTCCACCAGATCATGCGCGAGATCGACCAGGCGATCGCCGGGTTCATTCGCGGGCAGGGTTCGCTCTGCCTCATCCTGGGCATCTGGTATGCGGTTGGCCTGTCGTTGGTCGGCTTGAACTTCGGCCTGCTGATCGGTCTGTTCGCGGGTATGATCAGCTTCATTCCCTATGTGGGCTCGTTGGTGGGGCTAGTCCTTGCCGTCGGCGTTGCCATCGTCCAGTTCTGGCCCGATTACATCTGGGTCGGCGCGGTGCTCGCGGTATTTTTCAGCGGTCAGTTCATGGAAGGAAACATCCTACAGCCGAAGCTGGTGGGACACAGCGTCGGGCTGCATCCCGTTTGGTTGATGTTCGCGCTCTTTGCCTTTGGCGCGCTGTTCGGCTTTGTTGGCCTCTTGGTCGCCGTGCCGGCGGCTGCCGCGGTCGGCGTGCTTGTCCGTTTTGCGCTTTCACGCTACCTTGAGAGCGATCTCTATGCTGGCGGGTCGAAGATTGGCCAGGTCGGCAAGACAAAAGCTGATCCCAAATGACTGATGTGAAAAACGCTGCTCCAAGGCGCAATGCCGTCGAACAGCTTCCCTTGGCCTTTTCGCACGATGCGGCAACCGGGCGCGACGATCTGTTGATCTCCGAACGGCTTGCGGCGGCCGTCTCGATCGTCGATGCCTGGCCGCACTGGCCTTCGCCCGTCGTGATCCTCGCCGGTCCAGTGGGCTCCGGAAAATCGCATCTGGCGAACATCTGGAAAGATCACAGTGGTGCGGTCGATATTCATCCAAGGGCCGGTGCCAACGCGGCGATCAATGCCGCCAATGGTCCGGTGCTGTTCGAGGATGTCGATCGGCTTGGCTTCGACGACAAAGAACTCTTCCATGTGATAAACAGCGTGCGGGAAAATGGTCACAGTCTTCTGATGACAAGCCGCCTGTGGCCGATGTCCTGGCCGGTAGAACTGCCGGATTTGCGCTCGCGTCTAAAGGCTGCGACGGTTGTCGAGATCGGGGAGCCGGACGAGGAACTGCTGTCACAGGTCATTGTGAAGCTGTTTGCTGACCGCCAGCTTTATATTGATGACAAACTGGTCCTCTATATAGTCAACCGGATGGAGCGGTCGCTGAACGCGGCCCAGACAATTGTGGACAGGCTTGATCGACTTGCCCTCTCTCGAGGCACGAAGATTACTCGAACTCTCGCCGCTGAAGTGTTGAATGAATTGGGCAATTCGGAGCCGGTGGATTGACTGTCACAGTTCTGTCGTGAAACTGATATAATTCGCTGGGCGAATGAAACGGGACAATCAGACCATGGATAGTGCAGTCGCGGAGCATCACCAACCTACTCCGGAAACCAATGAGACTGCGCCATCGCTGGAAGAACTGCTCGCCAGTCCTGAACGTTTCATCAATCGCGAATTCTCTTGGCTGCAGTTCAATCGCCGTGTTCTCGAGGAGACGCTGAACACCGAGCATCCGCTGCTTGAACGCGTCCGCTTCCTGTCGATCTCGGCAGCAAACCTCGACGAATTCTTCATGGTCCGTGTTGCAGGCCTCGAGGGGCAGGTGCGTCAGAACATCGTTGTTCGCACGCCCGACGGCAAGACGCCTGCAGAACAACTGGATGCCATCCTTCAGGAAATCGACAATCTGCAGATGGAGCAGCAGGCATCGCTTGCCGTGCTCCAGCAGTATCTCGCCAAGGAAGACATCCTGATCGTCCGTCCGGGTGCACTCAGTGCATCCGATCGGGCCTGGCTCGCAACGGAGTTCGAGCAGGCGATCTTCCCAGTGTTGACGCCGCTGTCGATCGACCCGGCCCACCCGTTCCCTTTCATCCCGAACCTCGGCTTCTCGATCGGGCTGCAGCTCGTCAGCAAGAACGGCCGTGAGCCTATGACGGCGCTGTTGCGCCTGCCACCGGCACTCGACCGCTTCGTGCGACTGCCCGACGATGGCAACACCATCCGTTACATCACGCTTGAGGACGTCGCCAATGTCTTCATTCACCGGCTCTATCCTGGCTACGAAGTGCAGGGCTCCGGCACATTCCGGATCATTCGCGACAGCGATATCGAAGTCGAGGAAGAAGCCGAAGACCTCGTGCGCTTTTTCGAAACGGCACTGAAGCGCCGTCGCCGTGGATCAGTGATCCGTATCGAGACCGATTCGGAGATGCCCGCGTCGCTGCGCCAGTTCGTTGTTCAGGCCCTCAGTGTTCCGGAAAATCGCGTCGCCGTTCTGCCCGGACTGCTGGCCCTGAACACGCTGTCCGAGATCACCAAGGCGCCGCGTGAAGATCTTCGATTTCCGTCCTACAACGCGCGATTTCCTGAACGCGTCCGAGAGCACGCCGGCGACTGCTTCGCTGCCATCCGCGAAAAGGACATGGTGGTTCACCATCCCTACGAATCTTTCGACGTGGTGGTCCAGTTTCTGCTCCAGGCTGCACGCGATCCTGACGTCCTGGCGATAAAGCAGACCCTCTACCGCACGTCGAACGACAGCCCGATCGTCCGTGCACTGATCGACGCGGCCGAATCCGGCAAGTCCGTTACGGCCCTGGTGGAGCTGAAAGCCCGCTTTGATGAAGAGGCCAATATCCGCTGGGCGCGCGACCTGGAGCGCGCTGGCGTACAGGTCGTCTTCGGCTTCATCGAGTTGAAAACACACGCCAAGATGTCGCTGGTCGTCCGCCGCGAAGAGGGTAAGCTTCGCAGCTACTGCCATCTCGGCACTGGCAACTATCATCCGGTCACCGCGAAGATTTATACAGACCTGTCGTTCTTCACCTGCAATCCGGTGATCGCGCACGATATGGCGAATATCTTCAACTTCATCACCGGCTATGGCGAGCCGGAAGAGAGTATGAAACTGGCGGTTTCTCCCTACACGCTGCGCTCGCGCATCGTTCGCCACATCGAGGAAGAGATCAAACACGCCAAGAACGGCGCGCCGGCGGCGATCTGGATGAAGATGAATTCGCTCGTCGACCCTGAGATCATCGACGCGCTTTACACGGCAAGCAGCGCCGGCGTTGAGATCGATCTTGTCATTCGAGGCATCTGCTGCCTGCGCCCACAAGTGCCTGGTCTGTCCGACAATATCCGGGTGAAGTCGATCGTCGGACGCTTCCTGGAGCACAGCCGCATCTTCTGCTTCGGCAATGGGCACGGGCTGCCGTCCGACAAGGCGCTGGTTTATATCGGCTCTGCGGACATGATGCCGCGCAACCTCGATCGCCGTGTCGAAACGCTCGTCCCACTGACGAATCCGACGGTCCACGAGCAGGTTCTCTCACAGATTATGCTGGGCAATATCATTGACAATCAGCAAAGCTACGAGATATTGCCCGACGGTACGTCCAGGCGCATGGAGGTGCGCAAGGGCGAGGAGCCGTTCAACGCGCAGCAGTATTTCATGACCAACCCCAGCCTGTCGGGTCGTGGCGAAGCCTTGAAATCCAGTGCGCCTAAGCTGATCGCCGGCCTGCTTTCCGGCCGAAACAACAAGTAATATTGGACCTGCATGGTTGAATCAGAAGCCCAGGGGCGCCTTCCAGGGATTGCCCCGGTCTCCGTTGTCGATATCGGGTCGAACTCGATCCGTGTGGTCATCTATGAGGGTATGTCCCGTTCGCCGACGATCCTTTTCAACGAAAAGGTGTTGTGCGGGCTCGGCAAGGGCATTGCGCTGACCGGCAAGATGGATGAGGCGAGCGTCGAGCGCGCTCTGGCCGCTCTTCACCGGTTCAAGGCATTGTCCGATCAGGCGCGCGCTGCCACCATGTTCGTGCTGGCGACCGCGGCTGCCCGCGAAGCATCAAATGGACCGGATTTTATCCATCAGGCAGAAACAATTCTGCAGCGTAAGGTCCGCGTTCTCTCCGGTGAAGAAGAGGCGAAGTTCTCCGCCCTCGGCATTGTCAGCGGCTTCTATGAGCCGGACGGTATTGCTGGTGACCTGGGCGGCGGTTCGCTCGAACTGATTGATATCAAGGGCAAGGAAATCGGCAACGGCGTAACCTTGCCGCTTGGCGGCCTTCGCCTGTCCGAATATGCCGGCGGCTCGATGGAGAAGGCCCGCACGTTTGCTCGCAAGCATGTGAGAACAAGCTCCAAGCTTCTGGCGAAGGGCGCTGGGCGCACCTTCTACGCCGTGGGGGGCACCTGGCGAAACATCGCAAAGCTGCACATGGAATTGACGCAGTATCCGCTGCATATGATGCAAGGTTACGAGGTCTCGCTCGAGGCGATGATGCAGTTCCTCGATCACGTGGAGATCGCCAGGGACTCGAGAGATCCCGCATGGTTGGCCGTCTCGAAGCATCGCCGCGCGTTGCTTCCCTTCGGCGCGGTCGCCATGAAGGAAGTCCTGAGTGCGATGAACCCCTCTGTTATCTCGTTTTCGGGGCAGGGCGTGCGCGAAGGCTACCTCTATTCATTGCTTTCCGACACCGAGCGCCGCAGCGATCCACTATTGGCCGCGGCGGGCGAGCTTGCCATTCTCCGTGCCCGTTCGCCGGAGCATGCCAGAGAACTGGCGGAGTGGACCGGTCGGATGATGCCCTATTTCGGCGTCACCGAGACGAAAGAAGAGGCGCGCTATCGTCAGGCCGCATGCCTGCTCGCCGACATCAGCTGGCGCGCACATCCCGACTATCGCGGCTTGCAGGCACTGAACATCATTGCCCATTCGTCCTTCGTCGGCATCAGCCATCCCGGCCGGGCATTCATCGCGCTCACCAACTACTACCGGTTCGAGGGGCCGCATGATGACGGCGCGACGGGGCCGTTGGCGACGATCGCTACGCCGCAATATGTCGAGCGCGCCAAACTACTCGGCGGAATGCTGCGGGTCGTCTACCTTTTCTCGGCATCCATGCCGGGCGTGGTCCGCAACCTGAGTTTCCAGAAGTCGTCCAATCCCGATCTGGACCTGGAGTTCGTGGTTCCGGCGGAGTACAGCGACTTTGCCGGTGAGCGCCTTGATGGCCGCCTGCAACAGTTGTCCAGACTCACCAACAAGCGCTTGGCTTTCCGCTTCGAGTAGCGCTTCGCGCTTGACCAAGGCACACCGCCGCGAACAAACCGACGACTTTGTTGATCGCTTATGGCGCATTCCCGCAAATTTCGTCCCTAAGTTGACGTATTGGTTCGGTATGCTTGCAACCAACATCACGAGCGACATTTGGGCGAGAGACATGATCACGGATATTGAGGACTTTTTTACGAAAGGATGCGGACGCTGCGAGCGGTTTGCGACACCGGACTGTTCGACACGGCAATGGATTGACGGCCTAAACGAACTTCGCCGCATCTGTCGCGATGCGGGCCTCGTCGAGACGGTGAAATGGGGGCATCCCTGCTACATGCACGAAGGCCGCAATATCGTGATACTCGGTGCCTTCCGCGGCGATTTTCGCGCAAGTTTCTTTAACGCCGCACTGATGAAGGATCCCGAAGGCGTGCTTGAGAAGCAGGGATCGAACACCCAACATCCCGACATGCTCCGTTTTGTAAGCAATGCACAGGTAGCAAAGATGGAACCCGTCATCCGGTCCTACTTGAAGGAGGCGATGGGCTATGCGGAGGCAGGCATTAAGCTGCCTAAAGAGCAAAGCCAAATAGAACTGCCCGACGAGTTGGTGGAGGCCCTGGATTCCGACCCTGAACTTGCCGAGGCTTTTCACGAGCTGACGCCCGGCCGGCAGAAAAGCTACGTGATCAATCTCAACGGGGTGAAAAAGTCGGAAACGCGAACGACGCGGATTGCTAAATTCCGAGATCACATTCTCGCTGGAAAGGGCGCAACAGAGCGCTAGTCCGAATTTTCGAACGCCCAACCGATCTGGTGTCTGCCGCGTCGTTCCCGAAAAAGCCCCGCTCCTTCGAGCGGGGCCTTCCTTATGAGCGTAAACTTACTTCGCGTTCAGGAGCTCGCCGACTTCGAGCAGGCTGAACTCGTTGTTGTCGGCCTTGTCGACAGCGCGGCCCGCCGAGAAGGGCAGGTTGTTGTCGTTGCCGACGACGATATGGGTGGCATCGACGCGATCGACGTTCTCGATCGTCACGAACGGCATGTCGTAGATGCCATCCTTGCCGCTAGCTTTCTTCTTATTGTCCGGGTCCTTGATGTTCAGGAGGTCGATGTAGCCAATCTTGCGAACAGACTTGCCGACGTTGGCGTCGTTGAACTCGATCTTGTAGATACGCTTGAGGTCGGCCGGTGCCTCGAAGCAATCCGGCTTCGGCTGCTTGGGATCGGCGCAAGCCTTGTCCTTCGTGCCGGCGCCGTTGTCGCGTTCGATGACGAGCGCGGTCGTGTCGTCGAGCATGTTGAAGTCGCCGATCGAAACGCCCTTGTCCTCGAAGGGGTAGAACCAGCTGCGGCCGGTCCAGCTCTTGGAGGCAGTGTCGAACTCGATGACGCGGATGGCGGTATGGCCGTCAACCGACTCCATCTTGCCGTCGTCCTGATAGATAGCGCCTTCCAGAAGGCCGTAGAGCTTGCTGCCATCCTTCGACATTGCAAGACCTTCGAAGCCACCCGAGCGCTTGAGGTTGAACACAGGCATCTTGGCGATCGGATTTGCCGGAACGGAGAGCACCGGATTGTCGGGCGACATAACCGGCTTGCCGTCGACAGTGGTCGAGATCACGTCGGTCAGGCGGCCTCCCGTGTCGAACTTGATGATATAGGGTCCGAACTCGTCGCCGACCCAGAAACCGTCGGCCACAGGCTGCACGGATTCGATGTCGAAATCTGCGCCTGTGAGATAACGCTTCTCAGTGCCTTCCAGAACGATCGGGAAAGGAGCTTTCTTGCTGGGGTCGGAGAGGAAGAGGTTCTTGACGACCTCGACCTTGCCCGTCTGCCAGTCGAACTTTGCCTGATGAAGGAAGAGCATCGCGTCGCTGGAGTTCGCCTTCGAGCCGAAGCCGTTGTCGGAGAGCGTCCAGAACGTGCCATCCGGCATGGTCTTGATGCCGGAGAAGCCCTGGATTGGTTGACCGTCGAAGGGCAGCTTCAGATCGGTGACGCGAGCGCCGTCCTTGCCGGGAACCGTACCGAGCGCTTCGGTGCGCTTGCGGTCGGCGGTCGTGAACTTGCCCGAGTGCTTGAGGAACTCAGGCGCATCGGCTGGAGCCGCGACGAGTGTGTTGGCCGGCAGAATGGCCTGGCCTGCGAGCTTAGCTGGAAATTCCTGCTGGTCGGCGGCGGCCGAACCAGCGATCAAAAGAAGAAATGAAACAGAAGCGAGAAAAGTATTTTTCATCGAAACCCCCAAGGATTGGAATGCGGGTCTCGATTAGCAATGCTTTCATGTCGGCGCGTTGACGCTTGCGTGAAGCTTTGATGACGCCTTGCGGTTGTCTGCCTTGGCGAGCGCGATAACGCCGAGGCTCTGGCCGCGGCCCTTGACGGCGTGGCTTCCAAGATCCTCGGCCGAGACCGTCTCCGGCATCTTGATCCGCAGGGCGAGGTCGCTTGAGATGAGAACCGATCGGTTCAAACTCTTGCAGAGCGATTCAAGTCGGGATGTGGTGTTTACGGTGTCGCCGAAGTAGGTGATCTTATGATGGTCGACGCCGATTTCGGCCGTAATAACCGTACCGCCATGCAAGGCGGCGCGCAGGCGAGGGACCTGACCAAATGTCTTCAGCCAGTTCTCGGCGTCCGCCTCTATCGCGCTGATGATATCGAAGATGCAGTTCACGCATCGGCCGAACTTGATCCCGCGCTCCAGCGGCCAACTGATGATCGCGGCGTCACCCACGTAGTCATCGATGGTGCCCTTGTATTTCCGGACCGGCTCGGCGAACGACGCAAACAGGGAACTCAGCATCTGTTGGGCTCGAAGATCGCCGTGCTTCTCGGCAAAGGAGGTCGAATCCACCAGATCGATGAACAGGAAGACGCGCTCCTCGCTGATCGGCTTCCGGTAACGGCTGAAAAGCATGCTGATGAAGATGTCGCGGCCCAGCAGTTCGCGGATACGTAGCACGAAGATGATAAGCGCACACACGGCAAGGGCATAAAGAAAGGCGTCGAATGGCAGGATAACGGCATCGACCCACGATGCTGGGCGAAAGGCTCCGAGCCACCACATCGAGAGGCCGGCAACCGCAAATCCAACGCTCATCAGGATCTCGTAGACGAAGATCTCAGCGAGGAAGAACGTCACCGTCGGCAATGCCTGCATGCGCCGGTAAAGGCCGCGCAGGATCACCTTGCGCTCGAAGGCGATGATCGGCATGCCGATGAACAGCGCAAAGGTCGCGCCGACAAACGGATGGCCGCCATAGAAGCGCATGTCATAGAAAACGCCGCTCGCGGCTATGACAAGCGCGATCAACAGCCAGTTCTGGACCGGAGATATTTCCCTCATGTAGTCCTTTTCGCGGTACCTGTCCGTCGGGGATACCTAGGGCATATAGGAAACGTTGATTGTTTCCGAAAGGCGCTGCGTCAGTTTCCTTGGACCGAATCGATCTGGAGATGACTGTGATGGCACCTAGAGCGCCACCGTCTCGACCTTCTTGCCAACGAAGCGGAGGGCAACCTGGCCCTGGATGAGCTGCAGCGCGGGCTCACCGAAAAGCTCCCGCCGCCAGCCATGCAGCGCTGCGACTTCGGCCTTCTCGCCTTCCGCCGCGATGCGGTCGAGATCTTCGCTGTTGGCGATCACCTTCGGTGCGACGCCATGCTTTTCCGAGATCAGCTTTAACAGGACCTTCAGCAGCTCGGCGGCAGCGGCAGCACCTTCCGGCGGTTGCGTCTGTCGTGGAGCATGCGGCATCTCGGCCTTCGGCAAGGCGAGCGCGGCATTGACGGCTTCGACAACGGCGATGCCGGCTGCCGATCGCTCCCAGCCCTTGGGGATCGCTCGCAGGCGGCCGAGCGCTTCGGCGTCCTTCGGTTGCTGCTGGGCGACCTCGTAGATCGCGTCATCCTTGAGGACGCGCGAGCGCGGCACGTTGCGGGAGCGCGCCTCGCGCTCGCGCCAGGCGGCCACATATTTCAAAATGGCAAGTTCCTGCGGCTTGCGCAGGCGCATTTTCAACCGCTGCCAAGCATCGTCCGGATGCATGTCGTAGGTCTCGCGAGCCTCGAGGATATCCATCTCCTCCCGAAGCCAGGACGAGCGGCCTTCGCGTTCGAGCTCGGCCTTCAGGTAGAGATAGACGTCGCGCAGGTGCGTCACGTCGGCAAGCGCGTAGTCCAGCTGCTTTTCCGAAAGTGGCCGGCGGCTCCAGTCGGTGAAGCGCGAAGACTTGTCGATCTGAACGCCTTTGGTGCGATTGACGAGCTGATCATACGAGACGGAGTCTCCGAAGCCGCAAACCATCGCAGCAACCTGCGTGTCAAAAATCGGATGCGGGATGAGGCCGCCGCGGTTGTAGATGATCTCGATATCCTGGCGTGCGGCATGAAAGACTTTCAAAACGGCAGGATTGGCCATCAGTTCAAAGAATGGCTTGAGGTCGAGACCCTTCGCCAACGGATCGACCAGCACTTCCGTTGTCGGACTTGCCATCTGGATCAGGCAAAGTTCCGGCCAGAATGTTGTCTCTCGGAGAAACTCGGTGTCGATGGTAATGAATTCTGACTTGGCCAGCTCTTTGCAGGCCGCCTCCAAATCGGCGGTTGTTTCGATCATCTCAATTCATTCGCAGGATAGACATAGTTGAACCTTCCTTCTCCTTTCGGCCGGATAAGTCAACTAGAACCCGTAAAGACCCGTCAAACAACCCTGACATAACTGGTCATGCCAGTCTTCTGATGCTCGATGATATGGCAATGCAGCACCCAGTCGCCGGGATTGTCGGCCACGAAGGCGAGTTGCACCTTCTCGTCTGGTTGTACGAGATAGGTGTCGCTAACGAGTGGCATGACCTCCCGCGTCGATGACGACAGGACGGTGAAACTCATTCCGTGCAGATGGATGGGATGCGCATGCGGTGTCACGTTCTCAAGCTGCAAAATGTAGCTCTTGCCGAGCTTCAGTTCCGCCAGCGGCGCGGTCGGGTCCGCGGTGTCGCCCGGCCACGGCACCTTGTTGATGGCCCAGAAGCTGTAGCCGAAGGTGCCGCAGATACTGTCGGCAGGCGCGCTTTCGGCCGTGGCGCTGAGAATGAGCGGAATCCTCTGTGCCGAGGACAGATCGGCCTTAGCGACCGGGTTTTCGCTGAGCGTGCCGAGATCGCCGACATGGCGCTTCAAGGATGTTCCGACAGCTCTAAGCTTGGCGATCGTCTTCGGCGTCGTGCCCCTGATGTCTTCGAGTATGGCAATGGCGCCCTCGCTGTCCGGCATCCGCACGGCGAGATCGAGGCGCTGGCCTGGGCCGATCCGCAGCAGATCGAGCGGAAAGCGCTTCGGCACAGGGTTGCCGTCGATCGCAATCACCGTCGCCTCGGCACCTTCCATCTTCAGCGAGAAGATGCGGGTGACGTCGGTCACGGCAATTCGCAGCCGGATGAGACCGCCGGCCGGCGCCTCGTATTGTGGCTCCTGGTGCCAATTGGCCGTCCTTACCGTTCCGTAAGTACCGGTCTTTGCTGCGTCGCGTGGACGGAAGGCCGCAATGAATTGGCCGTCGCCGCCGAGGCGCCAGTCGCGCAGATTGAGCACCACTTCGGCATCGAATGTCGGGTCGGCTGGATCCTCGACCACGAGAACACCGGTCATGCCGTGGCCCATCTGCGTCAGCGTGTTGCAATGGGGATGATACCAAAAGGTGCCAGCATCCGGCGGCGTGAAGGCATAATCGAAGCTATCGCCGGTATAGACGTAAGGCTGCGTTATGAACGGCACCCCGTCCATCTTGTTGGCGATTCTCAAACCGTGCCAGTGGATCGTCGTCGGCTCGTCGAGCGCGTTCGTCAGCTGTGCCGTATAGGGCTTGCCCTTGGTCATCCGTAGCACCGGCGGCATGCCGCCGTCACCCCAGCTCATGATCTCTTTCGTGACACCGGCATCGGTGATACTGGCCGTCGTCTTCACCGCTTTCAAGACCTGCGGCTCGGGGGCTGCTTCCGCAAGCCCAAACTTCCCCGCGATCCCGACACCGACGCCATATGCACCTGCGACGGCAGAGGCTTTCAGGAGATTGCGGCGAGTGAGGAGGGGCATGTAGAGGCTCCGAGAAAATGATAGCGTTCCTCTTTAAAGTTGACCGCAAGCTTCAGCAATATGGTGCGATGTTGCCAAACTGCCGCATGGCTTTTCCCGGTGACACGGTTGCATGCTTGCCATAAAGCCTTCGCAACGCGCGTGCCCTACGCGCCAACCCTTGACAAATCAGACCGTCCATGCGCTTTTCCGCCCGATTTTCTTGTCGGTGCGGGAGAGCCATCAGAGCCCCTTGCTGCCGTCTTTAAGCCAGATACCGGGAATTGAGATGATGCATCGTTACCGCAGCCACACATGTGCAGCCCTCCGCAAGTCGGATGTCGGCGCCAATGTCCGGATTTCCGGCTGGGTCCATCGTGTTCGCGACCATGGCGGCGTTCTCTTCATCGACCTGCGCGACCACTACGGCATCACCCAAGTCGTTGCCGATCCGGATTCGCCCGCTTTCAAGCAGGCCGAACTGGTTCGCGGCGAATGGGTCATTCGCATCGACGGCCTCGTGAAGGCTCGTACGGAAGACACCGTCAACAAGAACATGGCGACCGGCGAGATCGAACTCTACGCGCAGGAGATCGAAGTTCTCTCCGCTGCCAAGGAACTGCCACTGCCGGTCTTCGGCGAGCCGGATTATCCGGAAGACGTGCGCCTGAAGTACCGCTTCCTCGATCTGCGCCGCGAGACGCTGCACAAGAATATCGTCAAGCGCACGCAGGTCATTTCGGCCATGCGCCGCGAGATGGGCAATATCGGCTTCACCGAATACACGACGCCCATCCTGACGGCCTCTTCGCCGGAAGGCGCACGCGACTTCCTCGTGCCATCACGCATTCATCCTGGCACGTTCTACGCGCTGCCGCAGGCGCCGCAGCAGTACAAGCAGCTGCTAATGGTCGCCGGCTTCGACCGTTACTTCCAGATTGCCCCGTGCTTCCGTGACGAAGACCCGCGCGCCGACCGCCTGCCGGGCGAATTCTACCAGCTCGATCTCGAAATGAGCTTCGTCGAACAGGAAGACGTCTGGAACACGATGGAGCCGGTCATTCGTGACATCTTCGTCGAGTTCGCCGATGGCAAACCAGTGACTGAGAAGTTCCCGCGTATTCCTTATGAGACGGCGATCCGCAAGTACGGTTCCGATAAGCCGGACCTGCGCAACCCGATCGAGATGCAGGCCGTGACCGAGCATTTTGATGGCTCCGGCTTCAAGGTCTTCGCCAATATGATCGCCTCCAACCCGAAGGTCGAGGTTTGGGCTATTCCAGCCAAGACCGGCGGCTCCCGCGCCTTCTGCGACCGTATGAACGCCTGGGCGCAGAGCCAGGGCCAGCCGGGCCTCGGCTACATCTTCTGGCGCAAGGAAGGCGAGAAACTCGAAGGCGCCGGCCCGCTTGCCAAGAACATAGGCGAGGAGCGCACCGACGCGATCCGTAGCCAGCTCGGTCTCGATGACGGTGACGCCTGCTTCTTCGTCGCTGGCGACCCCACGAAGTTCTACAAGTTCGCCGGGGAAGCCCGCACCCGGGCCGGCGAGGAACTGAACCTCGTCGATCGCGATCGCTTCGAATGCTGCTGGATCGTCGATTTCCCATTCTACGAATGGTTGGAAGAAGAAAAGAAGATCGACTTCGCCCACAATCCGTTCTCGATGCCGCAGGGCGGCATGGAAGCGCTCAACGGCGCCGATCCGTTGTCAATCAAGGCCTTCCAGTACGACATGGTCTGCAACGGCTTCGAGATCGCCTCGGGCTCGATCCGCAACCAGCTGCCGGAAGTCATGGTCAAGGCCTTTGAATTGACCGGCAAGTCGCGCGCCGAGGTCGAGGAGCAATTTGGTGGCCTCTACCGCGCCTTCCAGTACGGCGCACCGCCGCATGGCGGCATGGCCTTCGGTATCGACCGCATTGTCATGCTGCTTGTCGGCGCGAAGAACCTGCGCGAAATCTCGCTGTTCCCGATGAACCAGCAGGCCCAGGATCTCCTAATGGGTGCACCGACGCCGGCAACGCCGACGCAGCTGCGTGAACTGGCGATCCGCCCGATCCCGCCGGTCAAGAAGGACTAAGCAGGCTTACTGAATGATAAAAGCCGGCAATCGATTTCGCCGGCTTTCTTTATTTCTGCGAGGCTCCAGATCGCGTCCAGCAACGTGACGGTCAGCGGTCACCTCGCTACTAAGTAGAAAACCCAGCGGGCAACGGCGCGCCGGGTTTCCAAGTAGTCAAGCTTGGCCGATCAATCGTTGGCCGAAACCTTCACGCCGAGAACCTGCGGCAGCGTGTTCGGTGCGCCCATCGCAGCACCCATGATCATCGGGAACGGTACAGGCTTTGCCGGAGCAGCGGCAAGCGTCAGGCTCTTCGGGTCGTCGAGGAAGGTGTTGACGGCCGCCGATATGGCGTTCTGCAGCTCCGGAATGTTGAGCTGCGCCAGCATGATCGGCGTCATCGCCTTCAGCGAATCCGCCATCTGCTGGCCGGAGATGTTCTGCTGGCTGCCGGCGTAGTCGAGCGCGCGCTTGGTGATGGAAGCATCATCGAAGCGGATCTGGGCACTTTCAAACGACAGCTGCTGCATCAGTCCGAGCATCGAGAGGCCGAGAGCCTGCTGCGCTTCTTCCTTGTTCTGGTTCGCTTCGGCCTGCTTGGCGGCTTCTTGCAGCGACTTCAAGAAAGGCATCGTGTAGCCGGAGATTTTGAAGGCGAGGTTCAGCTTGCCGATGTTGTTGAAGTCGAAGGCGAATTCGGAAACGTCGATCGTGCCTGGCGTCAGCTCCCAGGCACCCTTCATCGTGATGTCGCCTTGGATGTGCTGAAGTGCGAGCTTGTCGATCGCATCCTTGCTTTGCGCGTCGCTTGCCTTGCTGAGATCGGCCTTCAGGCCCTTGAAAGCGCCATCGAAGTCGAAGCCGGACTCGTCTTCGCGCAGCGTCAGGTTGACGTCGCTTTCGGCGATCGAGAATAGTTCC
This sequence comes from Rhizobium sp. BK060, assembly GCF_014193145.1. NCBI lineage: Bacteria > Pseudomonadati > Pseudomonadota > Alphaproteobacteria > Hyphomicrobiales > Rhizobiaceae > Rhizobium > Rhizobium sp. BK060. Next base: position 69,070 of record NZ_JACHYW010000024.1, on the reverse strand, counting down.
GCGCCGTTCTGGACAACCTTCACAGGACCGCTGTGAGCGTTCTCATAAAGCAGCATGGAGTCGAGCCCTTCGCCCTTCGGATCGGCGGGGATCGAAATGCCGCTAAGCGTCAGATCGGTGGCCGTGAAGGTCGCGCCCTCATTGGTGGCGCTGACATTCGGGAAGGACGCTTCCTCGACGTAGTAGCCGCCGTCGTCGTCGGCTTCGACACCCGTCATCGTGATATCGCCGATCGACACCGCTTCACCGCTGTTTGCCTTGAAGCTCGCCTTCTTCAGGGTCACGGTCGTACCGTCGACGTTGACGCTATCGGCAACGATCGTGCCGCCCTGTTGGCTATAGGCGGCATTGATCTTCTTCAGCAGATCCTGGCCGTCGAGCGCGAAAGCCGAGCCGGCGAGAGAGAGAAAGGCAACGCCCGAAAGCATTAGCCGTGTCGTCCGGTAAAAAGTCATCTGGGGTCCCCTGGTGGCGGTGCGTAGCGACGGCTCAATTCGTTGCCGGTCTACTGTGGTTCAATCGCGGGTTATATTTGCGGATTTCTAAATTTGTGTTGAAGGGAAAACGAAACAACGACCAAATTCAGGCAAAGTGTCTCAAGCCATTCTTTTCCTGTGCCCCCAAGACTTCGTCCACAGCCGGAATGCCCGGAATCCTTGCTCAAGAGGGTCTTCTCGGCTAGTCAGGACATATGGGACAAGAGATTTTGCCGCCCTCTGGCGGAGACGACGACAGTATCCTTCCGGTCGATCTGAAGGCAGCGCTCGAAGAGCGATACCTTGCCTACGCGCTGTCGACCATCATGCACCGCGCTCTTCCGGATGTGCGCGACGGCCTGAAGCCGGTCCACCGCCGTATCATTCACGCCATGAGTGAAATGGGCATCCGGCCCAATTCCGCCTTCAAGAAATGCGCGCGCATCGTCGGCGATGTCATAGGTAAGTTCCATCCGCATGGCGACCAGTCGGTTTACGATGCGCTGGTGCGTTTGGCGCAGGATTTCTCGCAGCGCTATCCCGTCGTGGACGGGCAGGGCAACTTCGGCAACATCGACGGCGACAGTGCCGCGGCCTACCGATATACCGAAGCGCGTATGACCGAGGTCGCGGGTCTGCTGCTTGACGGCATCGAGCAGGATGCCGTCAATTTCCGGCCGACCTACAACGAAGAAGACGAAGAGCCGGTCGTCCTGCCGGGCGCCTTCCCGAACCTGCTTGCAAACGGTTCGTCCGGTATTGCGGTCGGCATGGCGACGTCCATTCCGTCGCACAATGTCCACGAGCTATGCGACGCAGCACTCCACCTTATCAAGCATCCTGATGCTTCGGTCGAAAAGCTGGTTGAGTTCATCCCCGGTCCGGACTTCCCTACCGGCGGCATTATTATTGATGGCCGTGAAAGCATCATCGAAGCCTACAAGACCGGCCGTGGCGGCTTCCGCACACGCGCCAAGTGGGAGACTGAGGATCTCGGCCGCGGCGGCTACCAGATCATCGTCACCGAAATTCCGTTCCAGGTGCAGAAGTCCCGCCTGATCGAAAAGATCGCCGAACTGCTGCTGGCGCGCAAGCTGCCGCTGCTCGAGGACATCCGCGACGAGTCCGCTGAGGACGTCCGCGTCGTGCTGGTGCCGAAGAACCGGACGGTCGATCCGACGATCCTTATGGAATCCATGTTCAAGCTGACGGAGCTGGAAAGCCGCTTCCCGCTGAACATGAACGTTCTGTCCATGGGCCGCATCCCGCGCGTCATGGCTCTGAACGAGGTGCTCAAGGAGTGGCTCGACCATCGCCGCGAAGTGCTGCAGCGCCGCTCGCGCTTCCGCCTCGCTGCCATCGATCGGCGCCTCGAAATCCTCGGCGGCCTGCTGATCGCCTACCTCAACATCGATGAGGTGATCCGTATCATCCGCGAGGAGGACGAGCCGAAGCCGGTGATGATCGCGCGCTGGTCGCTGACCGACAACCAGGTTGAAGCGATCCTCAACATGCGTCTGCGGTCGCTGCGCAAGCTCGAGGAGTTCGAAATCCGCACTGAGTTCGACGAACTCACTAAGGAAAAGGGCGAGATCGAAGCCCTGCTGGCGTCGGAAGAAAAGCAGTGGCAGACCGTCGCGTGGGAAATCGGCGAGGTAAAGAAGAAGTTCGCGAAGGCGACCGAGCTCGGCCGCCGCCGCACCCAGTTCGCCGATGCACCCGAGGCCGACGAGCAGGCCATCCAGCAGGCGATGATCGAGAAGGAACCGATTACGGTCGTCGTCTCCGAAAAGGGTTGGATCCGCGCGCTGAAGGGGCACATCTCCGACACCGCGACCCTGACTTTCAAGGAGGGCGATGGGCTGAAGGTTGCCTTCCCGGCGCAGACGACCGACAAGATCCTTATCATCACGACTGGCGGCAAGGCGTTCACTCTTGGCGGCGACAAGTTGCCTGGCGGTCGTGGCCACGGTGAGCCGCTGCGCATCATGATCGACATGGAGAACGATCAGGACGTTCTGACCGCCTTCGTGCATGATTCTGCGCGCAAGCAGATGATCGTCTCGACGGCGGGCAACGGCTTCGTCGTTGCCGAGACCGACATGGTGGCCAATACCCGCAAGGGTAAGCAGATCATGAACGTGTCCATGCCAGATGAGACGAAGCTGATCGTTCCCGTCAGCGGTGATCATGTCGCCGTCGTCGGCGAAAACCGCAAGCTGCTCGTCTTCCCGCTGGCGCAGGTGCCGGAAATGGGTCGCGGCAAGGGCGTTCGCCTGCAGCGCTACAAGGATGGCGGCATCTCTGACGTGCGCTGCTTCGCGATCGCTGACGGCCTCGTCTGGGAAGACAGCGCCGGCCGCACCTTCACCAAGAACAAGGATGAGCTTGCCGAATGGCTCGCTGATCGCGCGACAGCCGGCCGCACCGTTCCGAAGGGCTTCCCGCGCAGCGGCAAGTTTGCCGGCTAAGGCGAAAATAAATCCGCGCCTCGCTCTTGGCGGGCGAGGCAACTCCTCTACCTCTGTCGTGTAATCACAACATGGACAGACATCATTCCGCAGGCGGACGGAATGATCGAATGTGGCGCCTCAGGGAGAGCGTCATGTCCGATCACGGAGGAATGTTGATGAGTGCTTGCAATACCATCACCTTGAACGTTGCGCATACTTTCAATGCCTCGCCCTGCGCCGTCTATGACGCATGGCTGAATCCTCAGATCGCAAAACGCTTCCTCTTCGCGAGCGACGAAGGCCGCGTTATCCGCGCCGATATCGATCCGAAGGTCGGCGGCCATTTTCTCGTTATCGACCGGCGTCCGACAGGTGATGCGGTGCATTACGGCGTGTTTCTGGAATTGCGCCGGCCGCGGCGAATGGTCTTCTGCTTCTCGGCAGCGGAGCACGACCACAACGCAGATCGAATCCAGATCGACATCGAACCATTGGCCGAAGGCACGCGGCTGACACTCTCACACGAAATGTGCGCCGAATGGGGCCAGTTCGAAGAGCAGACGCGACAGGGCTGGCTTCACGTGATGCAGGGGCTCGAGCGCGAACTCGAGGCGATGCAGGTGGTCAATGTGCCAGAGATTGCCGCACAGGCTTCCTCCGAACCATCCAAAGCGAGTGCGCCGTAATCGCGCAGACGAGGATCGTGCCGCCGATGAGCGTCATCGTCGGGGGCGTTTCCGCGAAGATCAGCCAGATCCAGATCGGAGCCAGGATGGTTTCGAGCAGATAGAACATGCCGACTTCGGGCGCTGACAAATAGCGTGGTCCCGTCGCTAAGCACCAAAAGGCAACCGGCATCAGAAGGGCACCATTGAGGATGATCCAGGCCGGATGTTCTATGGCGAGCCCGCTCGGCAAGGCATTCGCAAAGCCGAGTATGGCGGGCAGGGCGGCGGCAAGCAGGGGCACAAAGCCCATGTCCCGGCGTGATGCCCGGCCAACCGTTATCGCCGAGGCGAGGATAAGGGCGCTCAGTAGCGCCATGGCATCACCAAAGACATGGCCGCCGGCCAATCCATCATGCACGATCAAGCCGACACCGAACACCATCACCGCCATGGTGACGAGCGTGGATATCGAAGGGCGTTCCTTGAGGAACACCCATGATAGAAGCGCGCCGAACATCGGATTGAACGCGACGATGAAGACCACGTTGGCCGTTGCCGTATTGAAGACGGCAAGCAGGAAGGTCAGCGTCGAGCAGCCGTACAGCAGTCCCGTCGCAAGGCCGTGCCTGCCGGGCATAAGCAAAGGCCATGTTCCCTTGAGGTATCTGATGAGGCAGACCACGACGAGCGTCACGGCGACGGTCGTGATGCTGCGCGCGCCGAGGATCGACCACATATCCCCGTGAGCAAGGCGTACGAGTGGAATGTCCATGGAAAGAGCCAGGCCGCCGATCGCTGTCAGCAGCAGACCCTTCCGATGATCGGAAAGGGAGGGGAAGAGCATTTAGTAGCGTGTGCTTTCGGGCATTGCGGAGGGATCGAAACGTTCCCAGCCGCGCGATGTCAGGTGCTCCTGTGGCTGGAAGCGAGTCTTGTAGTCCATTTTCCGCGACCCTTGAACCCAGTAGCCCAAGTAGACGTGCGGAAGACCCAAAGCTCTTGTGCGCTTGATGTGGTCAAGAATCATGAACGTGCCAAGGGAACGTCGATCCATGTCAGGATTAAAGTAGGAATAGACCATGGACAGGCCATCGCTCATCGTATCCGTGAGAGCGGCAGCCAGGAGTTCACCCGTCGGGCGCTCTTCGAGACCAGCCCCTTCCTTTCGAAGCCGATACTCGATGATTTTGGTGTTCACATGTGTATCCTCGACCATGATGGCATAATCGAGCACCGTCATGTCGGACATTCCGCCCTGTTGGTGGCGAAAGTCGAGATAGCGTCGGAATAGCGAATATTGCTCGCTGGATGGCTGGGCGGGGAATTCGGTCGAGATGATATCGGCATTTGCCGCAAGCACCCGCTTCATTGATTTCGTCGGCAGGAACTCCTGCGCGAGGATACGGACGGAAATGCAGGCGCGGCAGGCTTCGCAGGCTGGCCGATAGGCAATGTTCTGCGACCGGCGAAAGCCGCCTTGTGTCAGGATATCGTTCATCTCCGCTGCGCGGGGGCCGACGAGATGTGTAAAGACCTTACGTTCCATCTCGTGGGCCAGATAAGGGCACGCAGCCGGAGCAGTTAGGTAAAACTGCGGTGATGGCGTGGTCTGCGTATTCATCTGTTGCGGAGATTTCCTTCGGTTTGCTGCGTATCTGACAGGATGACTTAAGAATGTAAAACGTCAACAGCGGGGCTGTTTTCGAACCCGCTGTCGCGCGTCATACTTTGGGATATGGTGCCACGACCTTCCCGGCAAAGATCAGAAGCTGTGTTTATTTTAGCCCACCACGGCCAATTAGGCAGTGCGGACCGTGACGGTGCCCACGAGAAAATCGTGGATCAACCGGCTGCGCTCGGTGAACAGGCCAACCAGCAGAATCAGCGGCGTCAGAACGGAGTTCAGGATCCAGAAAAGCGCCAGGTGAACGATGGCCGTCAGAAAGTCCATCCGCTGCCCGTCGACCCGCATGATTGCGATTCCCATTGCACGCATGCCGAGCGAGGCTTGATTGGAGCCACCGACGGTGAAGCCGAAATAGAGGCCAGCGACGATTACGAATAATGCCGGATAAAGAAAGAATCCCAGGCCGAGCGTGACGATCGACAGGAAGAAAAGCACGACGGCTGCCGGGATGCAGAGCAGCAGAACGATCACGTAGTCGAGGATGAAGGCGAACACACGACGGCTCAGCGTGCCGCTATAGGCGCGCCAGTCGTCCGGTGCGGCATAGAGCGGGTTGGGAGTGAGCGTCATTGTTGCGGTCTCCTTGCGGGAAGCGATGCCGCTGATATGGTATCGCTTCCCGCAAATGCAATATTCGTGCAGGGCTCAGCGCTTGGCGAGAATCCTGGCCACCTCGACCGCAAAATAGGTGAGGACACCGTCGCAGCCCGCGCGCTTGAACGAGAGTAGGGTTTCTAGCATGGCCCGTTCACCGTCGATCCAGCCGTTCATCGCGGCGGCCTTGATCTGCGTGTATTCGCCTGAAACCTGGTAGGCGAAGGTCGGTAGACCGAACGCCTCCTTCATGCGCCAGCAGATGTCGAGATAGGGCAGCCCCGGCTTGACCATCAGCATGTCTGCGCCTTCTTCCACATCTAGCGCGGCGTCGCGGATTGCCTCAGTGCCGTTTGCCGGGTCGATGTAGTAGGTTTTCTTGTCGCCCTTGAGCAGTCCGCCGGTCGAGATCGCCTCGCGGTAAGGGCCGTAGAAAGCTGAAGCGAACTTGGTGGCATAGCTCATGATGCCGACATTCTGATGCCCTGCGGCATCGAGGGCGCGGCGGATAGCGCCTATTCTGCCGTCCATCATCTCGGAGGGGGAAATGATGTCGGATCCGGCATCGGCCTGCATGACTGCTGCACGCGCGACCTGATCGACGGTCTCGTCGTTGACGATCTCGCCCTGTCGCAGGATCCCGTCATGGCCGTGGCTGGTGAAGGGGTCGAGCGCGACATCGGTGATGACACCGATATTAGGCACTGCCTTCTTGATCGCGATCGTTGCCTGATTGATCAGGTTGTTGGCCTCGAGGCTGTTCGAGCCGGTTTCGTCACGCAGTTCCATCTCAATATTGGGAAAGGTCGCAATCGCCGGGATGCCAAGGTCAGCGGCTTCCTTGGTGGCCTCGACGAGCTTATCCACGCTCATGCGGTTGACGCCGGGCATCGCCGGTATTGGTTCGACAATCCCTGTGCCGGGAACGACGAAAACCGGCCAGATGAGATCGTCGGCCGTCAGACGGTTCTCCTGCACGAGGCGCCGCGTCCAATCGGCCTTGCGATTGCGGCGCATGCGCCGATGGCCGGTGATTTCGTCGACGAGATGGGTCTTGTCCTGCATGGTCGTTCCAGCTTTCTGCCATTCCATATTATCGAAGCGCTCATTATCATGGCGCCGCCGAAATCCAAACCGGACGATTGGCCGCAATGGAAGAGGCGCTGGCGAAGTCGCAATCGCAACCCTATTGTTTAAGACATGGACGCTGATTCCCCGACGATACCGAAACGGACGCTGACCAGCGTTCTCTTCATCCTGTTCTTGCGGCTTGTCGCCATTTCCTGCTTCTGGTTCGGATTGCAGTATTGGGCGATGCTGGTCGGCTATTCGCTGGTGGGGGCAGGCCGCTTCGATCTGCTCAGCCTTCCATGGAAGGTCGCAAGCACCTGCCTTGCCGTTCTGTTCCCCGTCGCGTCTCTCGGCCTGTGGCTTGCCGTCTCCTGGGGGCCTGTTATCTGGGTGCTCGCGGCAGGCGGACAGACCATCATGTACGGCTTCATGCCGGAGGTGTTTGGAGCCAACCGGCTGATCGTTCTGCTCCATATTGCGGTAGCCCTGGTCTACCTGGGATTCCGCGCCGCGCTCTGGTACGAGAAGCACAAGCGCCGTCAGCAGGTAAGCGTTGATTTACCCTGATACAACGCGGAGATTCGGTAAGGCACTGTTAAGCCTGCGGTTTAAGTAGAATTTTATTTGTATTCGATAGGGTCTGTCTCAAGGCGGGAAGAAAACCAACACCGCCAAACAAACAGTGAGGCAGTCATCATGAACACGAAAATCAAGCCGCAGGCGGTATCGAACTTCCGTGACCAGCAGGAACAGGGCATCCGTGATCTTTACATGGAATCCCTTCATCTTGTTGAACGTCTTCACCGCCGTCTCCTCGACGTCATCAAGGACGAGTTCGACCGTCAGGGTCGCAGCGACGTCAATGCCGTTCAGGCACTTCTTCTCTTCAACATCGGCAATTCCGAGCTGACCGCCGGCGAACTTCGCTCCCGTGGCTACTATCTCGGCTCCAACGTTTCCTACAACGTCAAGAAGCTGGTTGATCTCGGCTTCATCAACCACCAGCGTTCGCGCATCGACCGTCGCTCGGTCCGCATTAGCCTGACGGAAACGGGCCAGGACATCGCCGAAACCGTTGCCAAGCTCTATGAGCGCCACATCGGCTCGATCGACAAGGTCGGCGGCATCGGCACCGACGAATTCACGCAGATGAACAAGCTGCTGACCCGTCTGGACCGCTTCTGGAACGACCAGATCCTCTACCGCCTGTAATCTCTTAGGCCAACTTCCCTGCTGGCTTATTGGACCTCCAAGGCACGAAAGGGCGCAACGGTATCCCGTAGCGCCCTTTCCGCCGTTTGCTGCGCTTCCTGACGGGGCTACATATTCGGTCGCCAAGTTGATAATGACTTCCGCACGGACCTTCGGTCTTCGCGTGAATCAGGAGTTGTGGTTATGACGTCAGCTGTACTGGCTGCAAGCGGTGGGGTGAAGCAGGTCATCTGCATTAGCTGGGGAACGAAGTACGGGGCTCCCTTCATCAATCGCCTGTACGCCATGGTGAGGCGCAACATCACGCCGCCCTTCACGTTCACTTGCTTCACCGACAACCGCGCCGACCTGAATCCGGAAATTCTCTGCGAGGACCTGCCGCCGCTGGATGTCGAAAACATGCCGGTCAGGACGAAGGGCATCTGGCCCAAGGCGCGGCTTTGGGGTCCGAAGCTTGGAAAGTTGAGCGGCCCGGTTCTGTTTCTGGACCTCGATCTGGTGATTGTCGGCTCTCTCGATTCATTCTTCGAGGTTGGCGAACCGGATGACGTCATCCTGTCGCGCAACCAGACGACACCGTTTGAACGCCTCGGGCAGACCTCTCTTTTCCGATTCCCGGTCGGCAAGCTCGTTTCGTTGCAGGAGAAGTTCCGAGCCGATCCGCAGGGCGTGGCCGACAAGTACGAATTCGAACAGCGCTTCGTGACGCGAAATGCGCCCGGTGGCGCGAAGTTCTTTCCCCGCCGCTGGGTCCTGCATTTCAGGCAGGATTGCCGCTGGCCTTTCCCGCTGAATTATTTCCTGACGCCGCGCCTACCCGCGAATGCCCGGGTGATCCTATTCCCACGCGATTTCCATCCGCAGTTCGCGGTCGAAGGGCGGTTCGGGTTGAAGGGGCGTGCGGCGCCACCGCTCGATCACATCCTGCATATGTTCGATCCGGAGCGGAGGAGGAACAAGTCGCTGTTCCGCTACCTGCGCCACTACATCCGCCCGACGCCATGGGTGGCCGACCACTGGCGCGAGTAATTCGGACCCCGTCAGCGGTCTCGTGACATCTTTGCAACGCATGGCAGGCAAGCATAATCGCCTGTATTCAAGCCGTTTTTTAGCCGCTATTAACCGCCACATTCTGTGGATCGGTATGGTTACTTGCACATCGCCCGCCACCGACGGTTGAGCGTGGTTTTGGGCGACACGAATTGGCCATATTAGCATGTCAGCGGAAATACACAGCAAATGGCGCTTCCCCAATTGAGGTCCGATAACCTCGCGCTCCCTGCTCGCAATCATGTGATCGCCGGCAGAAAGATTGTGCGATGCGCCGTGGCGACGGGTTGATAGGGATTTGCGTTCTCGCAGGGATAGCGAAGGCCGCCGGTCTCTCAGGCAGCGGCAATTTAGTGGTTGGGATGAATGTCGAAGAAAATCAGAACTGAAGCTTTTTCTCGTCGGGCGTTTCTGACGTCTGCGGCAATGGTCGGCGCGGGCGCTTTGGCTGCCCCCGCATTCGCGCAGTCGGCGATTGACTCGCTCATCAATGCTCCGCAGCGCGGCGATTGGGACGACCAGTTCGATGCGAAAGCCGCGTCCCGCACGGCGACGGCCGTCGTTTCGAACACGCCGATTCTCGGACCGCAGTCGGTGCCGAGCATCCAACAGGCGATCGCCCAATATCAGCAGATCGCTTCCGCAGGCGGCTGGCCGGAGGTGAGCCCAAGCCAGCAGCGTCTGCAGATCGGCGTGACTGATCCGGCCGTCCAGAGCCTTCGTCAGCGCCTGATCATCACCGGCGACCTGCCGCAGGAAGCGGGCATTTCCAGTGCTTTCGACTCCTATGTCGACGGCGCCGTCAAGCGCTTCCAGGCGCGCCACGGTCTCCCGGCTGACGGTGTCATCGGCGAGTTCACTTTGAAGGCCATGAACATTCCGGCTGACGTTCGTCTGCAGCAACTGAACACCAATCTCATCCGCATTCAAACGTTCCCGGAAGAACTGGGACGCCGCCATCTGATGGTCAATATTCCGGCGGCTTACGTCGAGGCGGTCGAAGACGGCAGCGTTGCCACGCGCCATGCGGCCGTCGTCGGACGCATCAGCCGTCCCACGCATCTCGTCAACTCGAAGGTCTACGAGGTCATCCTCAACCCATATTGGACCGCACCGCGCTCGATCGTCGAAAAGGACATCGTGCCGCTGATGCGCAAGGATCCGACCTACCTCGAGAAGAATGCCATTCGCCTGATTGACGGCAAGGGTAATGAGGTGGCGCCGGAAACGGTCGACTGGAATGCTGAGAAGGCGCCGAATCTGATGTTCCGTCAGGACCCGGGCAAGATCAACGCCATGGCCTCCACGAAGATCAATTTCTACAATAAGAACGGCGAGTATATGCACGACACGCCGCAGCAGGGCCTCTTCAACAAACTCATGCGCTTTGAATCCTCCGGCTGTGTCCGCGTTCAGAATGTGCGCGACCTGACGACGTGGCTGCTTCGCGAGACCCCGCCATGGTCGCGTCAGCAGATGGAGCAGGTCATCACGACCCGCGTCAACACGCCGATCAAACTCGCTGAAGAAGTGCCGGTTTACTTCGTTTACATCTCCGCCTGGGGCATGCCGGATGGCGTTGTGCAGTTCCGCGACGATATCTACCAGCTCGACGGCAATGCCGAGCTGGCGCTGGATACGACCGCTGGCACGGAGCAGCCAGTTCAATGAGGCTCGAGCCTCTCGTTCGCATTCAAGACCGCGTCTTTCGAGGCGCGGTTTTTTGTTGCGCGTAGATTGCCTAGCAAATGTCGTTCTCCGTATTGCCCTTGACAGGGCGGGGCGCTAATACCTTCGCGCATTCCAGTTGAGGAGCCCGCCCATGACAAATGCTTCCACCCAGACCTTCTTCAATCGCTCGCTCGCCGACACCGATCCGGAAATCTTCGGCGCGATCGAAAAGGAGCTCGGCCGCCAGCGGCATGAGATCGAGCTGATTGCTTCGGAAAACATCGTTTCCCGTGCGGTGCTGGAAGCCCAGGGCTCCATCATGACGAACAAGTACGCCGAAGGCTATCCGGGCAAGCGCTACTACGGCGGCTGCCAGTTCGTCGATATTGCTGAAGAGCTCGCGATCGAACGCGCCAAGAAGCTCTTCGGCGTCAACTTCGCCAACGTTCAGCCGAACTCCGGTTCGCAGATGAACCAGGCCGTGTTCCTCGCGTTGCTGCAGCCGGGCGACACCTTCATGGGCCTCGACCTCAACTCGGGCGGTCACCTGACGCACGGCTCGCCGGTCAATATGTCCGGCAAGTGGTTCAATGTCGTTTCCTACGGCGTACGCGAAGGCGACAACCTGCTCGACATGGACGAAGTCGCCCGCAAGGCCGAAGAGCACAAGCCGAAGCTCATCATCGCTGGCGGTACTGCTTATTCCCGCATCTGGGACTGGAAGCGCTTCCGCGAGATTGCTGACTCCGTTGGCGCGTACCTCATGGTTGATATGGCTCACATCGCCGGTCTCGTTGCCGGTGGCCAGCATCCGTCGCCGTTCCCGCATTGCCACGTTGCCACGACCACGACCCACAAGTCGCTGCGCGGTCCGCGCGGTGGTGTGATCCTGACCAACGACGAGGACTTGGCGAAGAAGTTCAACTCGGCCGTCTTCCCGGGTCTCCAGGGCGGCCCGCTGATGCATATCATCGCCGCCAAGGCCGTTGCCTTCGGCGAAGCGCTGCAGCCTGAGTTCAAGGACTACGCGGCCCAGATCGTCAAGAACGCCAGGGCACTTGCCGAAACCCTGATCGCTGGCGGGCTCGATGTCGTCTCGGGCGGCACTGACAACCACCTGATGCTCGTCGACCTTCGCAAGAAGAACGCGACTGGCAAGCGCGCCGAAGCAGCTCTTGGCCGGGCCTACATCACCTGCAACAAAAATGGCATCCCGTTCGACCCCGAAAAGCCTTTCGTCACATCGGGCGTTCGTCTCGGCGCCCCTGCCGGCACGACGCGCGGCTTCAAGGAAGCGGAATTTAAGGACATCGGTAACCTAATCGTCGAGGTTCTCGATGGCCTGAAGGTCGCCAATTCCGACGAAGGCAATGCAGCCGTCGAAGCTGCCGTGCGGGATAAGGTTGTCAACCTGACCAACCGCTTCCCAATGTACGACTACATCGGCTAAGAGTAGCGCATGCGCTGCCCATTTTGCGGATCGGAAGACACACAGGTCAAGGATTCACGCCCGGCGGAGGACAACACGTCCATCCGCCGGAGGCGTATCTGTCCCGACTGCGGCGGTCGCTTCACAACCTTCGAGCGCGTGCAACTGCGCGAACTGATGGTCGTCAAGAAGACCGGCCGCAAGGTGCCTTTCGACCGCGACAAGCTGGTGCGTTCTTTCGAGATCGCGTTGCGCAAACGCCCCGTCGACCGCGACCGCATCGAGCGCGCGGTCTCCGGTATCGTTCGACGGCTTGAAAGCTCCGGCGAGGTTGAGATCAGCTCCGAGCAGATCGGTCTGCAGGTGCTGGAAGCATTGAAGAGTCTGGATGATGTTGGCTTTGTTCGCTACGCTTCGGTCTATCGGGACTTCTCTCATGCCGAGGATTTCGAGAAAGTGATATCCGAGATCAACGCCAAGATCGCTCGCGATCCCTTGGACAACTAGCTGATGAGCGCTTCGGAAAACGACGCGCGTTTCATGCAAGAGGCGATCCGGCTGGGTCTCCTGCACCTCGGCCAGACATCAACCAATCCTTCGGTCGGCTGCGTCATCGTGAGTGACGGGCAGATCGTCGGCCGTGGCGTAACGGCAGTCGGCGGGCGCCCGCATGCGGAGCCGCAAGCTCTGGCCGGAGCCGGCGATCTGGCACGGGGCGCCACCGCCTATGTGACGCTCGAACCTTGCTCGCACCATGGCAAGACGCCGCCCTGCGTGGAGGCGCTGATTGCCTATGGCGTCGGTCGCGTCGTCATCAGCGTGACCGATCCGGATCCGCGCGTCTCGGGCAGGGGCATTGCCATGCTGCGCGATGCCGGGATCGAGGTCGAGTCCGGAATTCTTGAAGATGAAGGTAAGCGTTCGCTTGCCGCCTACCTCACGCGGCAGACAAAGAACCGGCCGTACGTGACTCTCAAGCTTGCGGTTTCTGCCGACGGTATGATCGGGAAAAAGGGCGAAGGGCAGATTGCAATTACCGGGCCTGCCGCACGCGCCGAGGTGCAGAAGCTGCGCGCTGAAACCGATGCGATACTGGTTGGGATCGGTACTGCGATTGCTGATGATCCCTTGCTGACAGTTCGCACCCCAGGCCTTGAGACCCGCTCGCCGATCCGGGTCGTGCTCGACGAAGATCTCTCTTTGCCGCTCGATAGCAAGCTGGTTGCGACCGCCAAGCAGGTGCCGTTGATCGTCGTTGCAACCGAGCCGCCCCGCTTCGACGAAAGCGAGGACGCGGCCTTTCTTGCGCGCCGTGCCGCGCTCGATCGGGCGGGCGTCGAAGTCGTCCAGTGCAATCCCTACCGCCTGGACGAGCTGCTGCCTGCGCTCGCCTCACGCGGCATTTCCTCGCTTGTTGTCGAAGGTGGTGCGCGGACGGCAAGGCTCTTCCTTGACGCCGGATACGTCGACCGGATTCTGCTCTATCAAGGCCCTGCGGTGATCGGGCAGGGCGGTATTGAATCGCCGGTGACGAAGACCGATATGCCATCGGGTTTCCTGCGCAAGGGCACCTTCATGTTTGGCGACGACCGCCTGGACGAATACGAAAGAGAGCTTTGATGTTTACCGGAATTGTCACCGACATCGGCACGATAGAGTCCGTTTCCCCGTTGAAGGAAGGCATCAAGCTGCGTGTCGCCACTGCCTATGATCCGGCGACCATCGACATGGGCGCCTCGATCTCGCACGGCGGCATCTGCCTGACGGTGACCGGCCTGCCGAGCGACGGCAGCAACGGCCGCTGGTTCGAGGTCGAAGCCTGGGAAGAGGCTCTGCGTCTGACGACAATCGGAACGTGGAAGGAAGGTAGCCGCATCAATCTCGAGCGTTCGCTGAAGATCGGTGACGAACTCGGCGGTCACATCGTTTCCGGTCACGTCGACGGCAAGGCAGAGATTCTCTCTGTGACCGAAGAGGGTGACGCTACACGCTTTCGCCTGCGCGCGCCTGAACATCTCGCCAAGTTCGTTGCACCCAAGGGCTCTATCGCCCTGGACGGCACGTCGCTCACGGTCAATGCGGTCGACGGCACGGATTTCGACGTCCTGCTGATCCGTCACACGCTTGAGGTCACGACCTGGGGCGAGCGCAAGGCAGGCGACTTCGTCAATTTCGAAGTCGATACCATGGCGCGCTATGCCGCTAGGCTGGCGGAGTTCCCGACCGCGCAAGCAGAATGACGTCTCCATTGTAGTTGCATCGCTGGACTTCGCGGAAGCCGAGCTTGCGCGCTAGGCGTAGCGAGCGGTCGTTCTCGGGGTGGATGATGCAGGTCATCGGTTTGGAGGGGAAGCGTTCTTCCGCCCAGGCAATCAGCGCCGTCAGCGCTTCGCTGGCGTAGCCGCGTCCTTGCGCGAAGGGCATCAGACCCCAGCCGGTTTCCAGGGTGCCTTCCGTGGAGAGCGGATGCATGTCCCGCTTCATGTCGAGAAAGCCTGCTTCCCCGATGAAGCGCCCTGACTGCTTTTCCTCGATCGCCAGAAACCCGAAGCCCAAGTAATACCACATGCCCGCAACGCGCAGCATGCGTGCCCAGGTTTGCTCACGGGTAGAGGGCACACCACTGATGAAGCGCACCACCGCTTGATCGCTCCACATCGTCGCATAGTCCGAAAAATCATCAACAGTGTGCGGTCGCAGCAATAGCCGCGCGGTCTCGATGGCCGGAATACTTGTCATTTCGAAGTGCTCTCTCGGATGGAAGTCATGCGCCGGGCTCACCATCCCAGTAGTCCAACTTACCGCTCTCGCTGCCGATAACGCGAAAGCGGTTCGCTTGTCCCCCGTCGCGATTGGTCTTGGCAAGAAATTTGCCGGAATCCGGATATTCTACGATTTCGGTCTTCGCCATTGTCGAGATGCCGAGGTAGATAAGAGGCGTCGAACCGGTGTTGATTATCTGGTGAGCTGTCTCTTGTCCTCCGGCGGGCGCACCGAGTGTGTCACCCTTCCGGATAGGGTAGCGGTCACGGCCGAAGCGATACTCGCCGGTGCCCTCAATAATGAAAAACAGCTCATCCTCCACGTGATGGTTGTGGAACGGACAGCTGGATTTGCCGGGCGGAACTTCGTTGTAGCTTATGCCGAGACCTGCGAGACCGAGAAGCGAGCCAAACGAGGCATCCGCGCTTTCATACAGATCTCCCTGCTTCCAGTGTTCAAGCTCCACATCGGCGATGTTGATCACGGGCTTCGATACGGTGGACATTGTCTCCCTCCTGTTTCCGGAGAAGAGGCACCATCCCGCGAGAAAATACAACCGCAAAGCATCGTAAGGGCGACAGGCTTCCGCTGTCGCCCTTGCTTTCATCGATAGTAGACGGTGATACCGCCATCCGCGGCCTGGTCGGCATTGACGATGTTACCCAACAGGACGCCTCTGGCGTTGAGTTGATGCACAAGAGGCTTGTTGACGGCAATAGCGGCACGGATCATCTGGATGTCGTTTACGCTGCGCGCGGCGAAGGACTTGGGGTCCCCGATATTTCCCGAGCCGCCGTGATCGTACACCTGCCGAACATCGAGATTGCGGCCGCTGAAGCTGCGCAGCGTTCGTTCGATGCCCGAAGGGGTGTTCATATCCAGACTTTCCGCACGGCTGGCGTCTGCGAAGGCAAGAGTAGCGACTGCGGAGGCGATGGCGGCAACGCGATTCATGGGAGTATCCTTTCATCTGCTCTGACGATCGGCCGTGGATCGTCAGCGTTACACAGATGAAATTGGTGTCCAGATCATCCGCCTTCAACCAATAAGTATCTGGAATTTAGTTACAAATTGTTCATGCGGATCGCCCTTCATTTGCCATCTTCGAGGCGCCGGGGCCGCCTTCGGCGCAAGGCGATGCAAGGATTGTCAACCATGCCTCTGCCGTGATTCTTGGATTTCGCGTCCAAACCGAGTTCGGAATTTGCTTGCCATTCGGGTCGCGGCGTGTTTTGACCGCGGCCTGCCGATTGGCGAAGTCCTCTAGCTACCGAAGGTGAAGCATGGCGCGAGAAACCGCTCCCCACATTCTGATCGTTGAAGCACGCTTCTACGACGACATGGCCGATGCCTTGCTTGAAGGCGCGACCTTCGCCTTGAAAGAGGCCGGCGCGACCTATGAGGTCGTCACCGTTCCCGGCGCTCTCGAGATTCCAGCGGCGATTGCCATGGCGCTCGACGGAGCGGATAATGATGGTACGCAGTATGACGGGTATGTCGCCCTTGGCATGGTCATCCGCGGCGAGACCTACCATTTCGATATCGTGTCGAATGAATCCTCGCGCGCGCTGATGGATTTGGCCGTGAGCGAATCCCTTGCCATTGGCAATGGCATTCTGACTGTTGAGAATGACGATCAGGCTTGGGCTCGCGCCCGCCGTTCAGACAAGGACAAGGGCGGATTTGCCGCCCGCGCAGCTCTCACGATGATCGAGCTGAAGAAAAAGTTGGGTGCATAACGAATGAACAACGAGAACTCGGAGCGTCCCGTCAAGACCGCAAACCAGCGAGGTGCTGCGCGCCTGGCTGCCGTTCAGGCGCTCTACCAGATGGATATTGGCGGTACCGGCGTCCTGGAAATCGTCGCCGAGTATGAGGCGCATCGCCTCGGTCAGGAACTCGACGGCGAGACCTATCTGAAGGCCGACCCCTCCTGGTTCCGCTCCATCGTCTCCGGCGTCGTACGAGAACAGCGTCGACTTGATCCGCTGATCGCCTCCGCTTTGCAGGACGACTGGGCGCTGTCGCGTCTCGATAGCACGGTCCGCGCGATCCTGCGTGCCGGCGTGTTCGAGATCCTCGATCGTAAGGATGTTCCCGTCGCGGTCATCGTGACGGAATATGTCGAGATTGCCCAGGCCTTCTTTAGCGAAGATGAGCCGAAGCTCGTCAATGCAGTGCTTGACCGCATCGCGAAGCAGGTTCGCGGCGAAGCCAAGAAGTAGCGTTTTGCCGGGGCCGTGGCCCCGACCTCCAGAAACTCCCGGTTCCCATTGTGCTGCAAGGGCTTTTGGCGTTTGCGGGCTTGACGCGCCGTTTTCCTCCACGCAATCTCCGCGCGGCGTTGCAGCATTTCTGTGGGAGGAAATCGAGTCGGCGTATTCGCAGCCGGAGAGGGAGTGAGCTCCGGCTCTTTTGGAGGAAAGAGCGAAATGAGCATTCTTTTATGGGTAATAGCATGCGGTCTGCTCTCGGTGGTCTATGCCATCTGGGCAACCCGGTCGGTGCTTGCCGCCGATCAGGGCAACAAGCGTATGCAGGAAATTGCAGGCTATATTCGTGAAGGTGCGCAGGCGTATCTGACGCGCCAGTACAAGACTATCGCAATCGTCGGCATCGTCGTTTTCATTGCAGCCTGGCTGCTGCTCTCCGGCACGGCTGCAATCGGGTTCCTCATCGGCGCGGTTCTCTCCGGCGCCGCCGGCTTCATCGGCATGCACGTCTCGGTGCGCGCCAACGTCCGCACGGCGCAGGCAGCATCTCAAAGCCTGGCGGCCGGCCTTGAAATCGCATTCAAGTCGGGTGCCATCACCGGGCTTCTGGTGGCCGGTCTCGCGCTTCTTGGCGTGTCGATCTACTACTACGTTCTGACTGTCGTGCTTGGGCACGAAGGCAGCTCTCGCGAGGTAGTCGATTCACTCGTCGCGCTTGGCTTTGGTGCGTCGCTGATTTCGATCTTCGCCCGTCTGGGCGGCGGCATCTTCACCAAAGGCGCCGACGTCGGCGGTGACCTCGTCGGTAAGGTCGAAGCGGGCATCCCGGAAGATGATCCGCGCAACCCCGCCACGATCGCCGATAACGTCGGCGACAATGTCGGCGATTGCGCCGGTATGGCCGCAGACCTTTTCGAAACCTATGTCGTGTCCGTCGTCGCAACGATGGTTCTCGCCGCGATCTTCTTCGCCGGGGCGCCCATTCTTCAATCGGCGATGCTCTATCCGCTTGCGATCTGCGGCGCGTGCATCATCACCTCGATCATTGGCACATTCTTCGTCAAGCTCGGCAGCAACGGTTCGATCATGGGCGCGCTCTACAAGGGCCTGATCGTCACGGGTCTGCTCTCGATCATTGGTCTTGGTGCCGCCACGTCGCTTACGATCGGCTGGGGCTCAGTCGGCACCGTCGGCGGCGCAGAGGTGACCGGAACCAATCTTTTCGCCTGTGGATTGATCGGCCTCATCGTTACGGCACTGATCGTCGTCATTACCGAATACTACACCGGCACCAACAAGCGACCGGTCAATTCGATCGCCCAGGCGTCAGTGACCGGCCACGGCACGAACGTCATCCAGGGACTTGCCGTCTCGCTGGAATCGACGGCGCTACCCGCCATCGTCATCGTCGGCGGCATCCTGGCGACCTACCAGTTCGGCGGCCTGTTCGGCATAGGCATCGCGGTCACCACCATGCTCGGCCTTGCGGGCATAATTGTCGCGCTCGATGCCTTCGGTCCGGTCACCGACAATGCCGGCGGCATCGCCGAAATGGCGCATCTGCCGCCGGAGGTGCGCAAGTCGACCGATGCGCTCGACGCGGTCGGCAACACGACGAAGGCCGTGACGAAGGGTTACGCGATCGGTTCCGCTGGTCTCGGTGCACTGGTCCTCTTCGCCGCCTATGCCAACGACCTGCAATATTTCGCCGCCAATCCCAGCCAGTATCCGTACTTCAACGGCGTCGGCGAAATTTCCTTCAGCCTGTCTAACCCCTATGTCGTTGCCGGCCTAATCTTCGGCGGCCTCATCCCATACCTGTTCGGTGGCATCGCGATGACCGCAGTGGGTCGTGCGGCCGGCTCGATCGTCGAGGAAGTGCGCAGGCAATTCCGCGAAAAACCGGGCATCATGGAAGGCACTGAACGGCCAGACTACGGCCGGGCCGTGGACCTGCTCACTAAGGCAGCGATCCGCGAGATGGTCATCCCATCGCTGCTGCCGGTGCTGGCGCCGATCGTCGTCTATTTCGGCATCCTGCTCATTTCCGGCGGCGACAAGGCATCGGCTTTCGCGGCGCTGGGCGCATCGCTGCTTGGCGTGATCGTTAACGGCCTGTTCGTCGCGATCTCGATGACCTCGGGCGGTGGCGCTTGGGACAACGCCAAAAAGAGCTTCGAGGACGGTTTCGTCGACAAGGACGGCGTTCGCCACATGAAGGGATCGGATGCCCACAAGGCTTCGGTGACCGGTGACACGGTCGGCGATCCCTACAAGGACACGGCGGGTCCGGCCGTCAATCCGGCGATCAAGATCACCAACATCGTCGCGCTTCTGCTTCTTGCCGTTCTGGCCCGAGGTTAACCGCGAACGAACACTAAAAAACCCGCCGGAGCGATCCGGCGGGTTTTTCTTTGGGAGTTCGATCCCCGTTAGCGCAAGCTGGCCGGATTCTGCGGGGACGCCGGCTGCGAGGTGCCGCCACCGAAGAGGCCCTTGGCAGCGTTCGCGGCGCTGCCGCCGGACAGGAGTTGCTGCAGGAAGGTGAAGTCCTTGCCGCCTGTCGGGGTGACGCGGGTAATCGTATCGAAAACCTTGCCGTCCTTGAGGGTGTAGTTCGCGCGACGCGTAACGATGCCGTCCTTGTCGAAATAGATCGCCAAAACGCTCTGGTCGACGACTTTCAGCTTCTGGAAGGCCATGGAGCGCTCGCGGCGCTGTGAGATGTAATAGAAGACTTCGCCATCGAACGTCGCCGTCGTTGACGGCGTGCCCAGGGATAGGAGAACCTGCTCGCGGCTCGATCCTTCCGGGACGAGATTCAGAGACTGCTCGTCGGCGACATACCCGCCATTAAGGACGGTTCCTGTCTGGCAGCCCGAAAGTCCGGCGGAGGCGATCATGATGGCAATGGCGGCATTGCTGAGGAATTTCTTGTCAGACTTGAAATACCGTTTCGTCAACGACATCTACTCCCTAAATTATGAATGGCAGCCACCGGCCTCAGATCGCTGATGCAAAACCATTGTGGCCATTCCGGGGTCAGACGTCCCGTTGGCTCGTGCGGACAGATGGGGTGCTGTCCCGAAAGTGGCCACCTTCGGCATTGCAATTCGCGCCTGCTTCGGTAAACCAGCTTTCGAAATCATGCAACAAGGCCGGACGCCGCTTGGCGTCAAGAATGAGGCCTTTCCGGACAAAACAATGATCTTCGGGCTCTTTGGCAAGAAAAACAACAATCAGGCAATCGTTGATCGGCAATATCAGGCATTAACGTCGGCCGCGCGGATGCCGGAACTCTATGAGCGCCTGAATGTGCCGGATACGGTCATGGGGCGCTTCGAAATGCTCTCCGCGGTGATGATCCTCTTCTTCCGGCGCACACGAACGTCTGAGACGAGCGGCCAGGAAATCGCGCAGGAAATCGTCGATGCCTTTTTCCAGGACATCGACTACTCCATTCGTGAACTGGGGATCGGCGACAACAGCGTGCCGAAACGCATGAAGAAGCTGGCGGGCATGTTCTATGGCCGCCTCGAGGCTTACTCCAAGGCGATGGACACCAGGGATGCCGAAGGGCTTGCCGCTGCGCTTGTCCGAAACATCCATCCCAAGACGACCGAGCCGGTCGATATGCGCGGTCTCGCGGGCTGGATGTTCGAGGCCGAGGACCATCTTTTGTCTCAGTCGGAAGACGTCATCGCGACAGGCTCGGCGACGCTCCCGAAGGTTGCCTGAGGAGAAGACGATGAAGAACAAGAGAGATGACGTGCCATTCTCTTACCTCGTAAATGTCGGTCATATATCGGCCAATCCTGTCGAGGTGCATCTGGAGGCCGACAAGCGGGAATTGGCGGCGCTCGCCGAGCGTTGGAATGTCCTTTCTGTGGACAGCCTCAAAGCCGAACTTCAGATCGCTCGGTGGAAGCGCGACGGCATCCGCATGAAGGGCAGGGTCCAGGCAAATATTGTCCAATCCTGCGTCGTTACCCTCGATCCGGTTCCATCCGCCATCGATGAGACCTTCGAGCAGATCTTCGTGCCTGAAAATTCGAAGCTTGCGCGTCGGCCAGCCAATGATGCCGGTGAGATGGTGCTCGATCCTGACGGTCCGGACCTTCCCGAGAGCTTTACCGGCGATACAATCGATGCCGGTGAGGTCGTGACGGAATTCGCGGCTCTTGCGATAGATCCTTATCCCCGCAAGGCAGGTGTCGAGTTCGGCGGTCACGTAGAAGACACTGGAGAGAATGATAAAAAGCCGTCCGCCTTCGCCGTGTTGAAGGATTGGAAAAAGGACTGAACGCCGTTGGGGATTTGACACAATTCAGTTGTAAGCGACGGGAAAACCGGTATTTTGGCCGAAATTTCGCCCGCCGGAGGCGAAAAATAAGGATCAGGGACGCGTGATCAGAATTTCTATCGACCTCATGGGTGGCGACCATGGTCCCCAGGTTGTCATCCCCGGCGCCGCCAAGGCACTGGAAAGACATCCCGATATTTCCTTCGTGATGTATGGTTTGAAGGAACAGTGCGAGCCGGTTCTCGACAGGTTTCCGAAGCTTAAGGAAAAGACTGTCTTCCACGATTGCGAACTGGCCGTCCGTATGGACGAGAAGCCGAGTCAGGCGCTTCGCCGCGGTCGTTATGTCTCCACCATGTGGCGGACGATCGAGGCGGTGAAGACGAAGGAGGCCGACGTTGCCGTGTCGGCCGGCAATACCGGCGCCCTCATGGCGATGGCCAAGTTCTGTCTGCGCACGATGGCCAATATCGAGCGGCCGGCGATCGCCGCCATCTGGCCGACGCTGAAGGGCGAAAGCATCGTTCTCGACGTCGGCGCGACGATCGGCGCGGATTCGCAGCAGTTGATGGATTTCGCCCTCATGGGTGGGGCAATGGCCCGCGCGCTGTTTGAGATCGAACGTCCGACGATCGGCTTGCTGAACGTCGGTGTCGAAGAGATCAAGGGGCAGGAAGAGGTGAAGGAGGCGGGGCGGCTGCTCCGCGAGGCGAACATCGACTCGCTCGAGTACTATGGCTTCGTCGAAGGAAACGATCTCGGCAAGGGGACCGTCGACGTCGTCGTGACCGAAGGCTTCTCCGGCAACATCGCGCTGAAGGCGGCCGAAGGCACGGCGCGCCAGATCGGCGAGTATCTGCGCGCCGCAATGTCGCGCACGCTGCTTGCCAAGATCGGCTACTTCTTCGCCAAAGGCGCGTTCGACATGCTGCGCGAAAAGATGGATCCGAGCCGGGTTAACGGCGGCGTCTTCCTTGGCCTCAACGGCGTCGTCATCAAGAGCCACGGCGGCGCCAGCGCCGAGGGCATCGCTGCAGCCATCGAGGTCGGCTACGACATGGCCAAGAATGGCCTCAATCAGAAAATAGAAAACGATCTTCAAAAGTATCATGCCAAGCGGCTGCCCCCGATCGGGCCGGAAGCCGCATGAGCGACGAGGTTTAAGCAATATGATCCGTTCAGTTGTTCGCGGGTTCGGAGCCGCACTTCCGAAACGCGTTATGACCAATCGCGACATGGAAGATGTCGTGGACACATCAGACGAATGGATTGTCCAGCGCACTGGCATTCGCCAGCGCTACATTGCCGGCGAGGGCGAGACGACTTCGTCGCTCGGCGAAGCGGCAGCGCGCGCAGCGCTCGACCGGGCTGGTCTGACCCCGGCCGACATCGATGTCATCATCTGTGCCACCTCAACGCCCGATAACACCTTTCCGGCGACTGCCGTCAATATCCAGAACCGACTGGGCATGCACCATGGCTTTGCCTTCGACGTGCAGGCCGTGTGCACGGGCTTCGTCTACGCAGTGACGACCGCCGACGCCTATATCAGGGGCGGTCTCGCCAAGCGTGTGCTGGTGATCGGCGCCGAGACCTTCTCGCGCATTCTCGACTGGAACGATCGCACGACCTGCGTCCTCTTCGGCGACGGCGCCGGCGCAATCGTGCTGGAAGCTGCGGAAGGCGAGGGCACGACGGTCGATCGCGGCGTGCTGACGGCGCATCTGCGTTCCGACGGCTCCCACAAGGAAAAGCTTTACGTGGATGGTGGCCCCTCGACGACTGGCACAGTTGGCAAGCTTCGCATGGAAGGCCGCGAAGTCTTCAAATATGCGGTCGGCATGATCACCGACGTCATTCAGGCTGCCTTCGACGCGACAGGGACGACTGCTGACGATCTCGACTGGCTCGTGCCGCACCAGGCCAATCGTCGCATCATCGATGGTTCCGCCAAGAAGTTGCATATTGCTCCAGAGAAAGTAGTCGTTACGGTTGATCTTCACGGCAACACCTCTGCCGCCTCGATTCCGCTCGCGCTGGCGACGGCTGCCGGCGATGGCCGCATCAAGGAAGGCGATCTGGTGATGCTGGAAGCGATGGGCGGCGGCTTTACCTGGGGCGCCGCACTCCTGCGCTGGTAACCCGAAAATCCAAAAAACTACCGACGAACAAGAGCTTGACCGTGAGGCGCAAGACAAATACTCTTTATTCGCTTTCATAATATAATTGGCAAATGGGCGGGGAAACCATGACCGGAAAGACAGTGACGCGAGCAGACCTGGCGGAATCGGTTTTTCGCAAGGTCGGTCTTTCGAGAACCGAATCTGCTGAGCTCGTGGAAACTGTCATCGACGAGATTTGTAACGCGATTGTTCGCGGCGAAACTGTCAAGCTTTCGTCTTTTGCGACCTTCCAGGTGCGCGACAAAAATGAGCGCATCGGACGTAACCCCAAGACCGGCGAGGAAGTGCCGATCTCTCCCCGCCGCGTCATGACCTTCAAGGCGTCGAATGTCTTGAAGACGCGGATTCTCAAGGCGCATACCCTGCGCAAGACCAAGCAGAAGACCGCCAATCCGGCCTCCTGATCGGACCCAAAAAGAGAGAATCGTTCTCTCGTTTGCCGACAACAACTATAATCTTCCCTGAACGATCTGTGCGGTATTCAAGACGTGACTTGAATTCACGGCGTCAAACCGTTGAAATATGATGAGTCGCGGCTCGGTTCTGGCGTTCATGAGATACAGCCGCGTCTTATCAGCCGAACAGACGCGCGGCACGCCCCGAGACCGCGTAGGGAGTAAGGATGTTGGATAAGAGCCCCGATGCGTTCCGCACCATCAGCGAGGTGGCGGACGACCTAGACCTTCCACAGCATGTCCTGCGCTTCTGGGAAACGCGGTTTCCGCAGATCAAGCCGATGAAGCGCGGCGGCGGCCGACGTTACTACAGGCCCGAGGATGTCGATCTCCTGAAGGGCATCCGGCACCTGCTCTATGATCACGGCTATACCATCAAGGGCGTGCAGAAGCTCTTGAAGACCAATGGCAACAAGTTCGTCATAGCGATCGGACATGGCGACCTTGCCAGCGTTCAGGCATTGACGGGCGGCCAGCAGGAGGGCGCCGATGCCGCCGAACCGCGGGTCGGGATGTCCGAGGAGGATCAGCTCGTCGGCCGCGCGAAACCACCGATCACCCGCCGGTTTTTTAATTTTGGCGGTGGCGATGAAGAATCTCCCGAAGTTTCGATCGGCAAGTCGAGCGTCGGTAAGGAGGATCGGGCTCTGCTCCAGGAAGCACTCTACGATCTCCTCGAATGCAAGCGCTTGCTGGACCAGGTTCGCTGAGCGCCAGGTGCCTTTGGCTTAGTGAGTGAAACGTCGCCCGCTCTTCGGGCGCGCAGCCTCTGCCGGGTTCACAGCAGTTGGCCGAGTTCAATATCAGTCAGTACCAGGGAAACTTTCGTGACCGCCTCTCATTCCGTTCCCGGCAAATTCTACGACGCCTTCCTGTTCGATATGGACGGCACGCTCTTGAATTCCATTGCGGTGGTCGAACGCGTCTGGAGCGAATGGGCGATCCGGTATGGCTTCGAGCCGGAGGTCTTCCTCAAGACGATCCACGGCATTCGCGCGTCCGACGTCATTCGGCAACTGGCGCTGCCAGGCGTAGATCCGGAGTATGAGGCAAGGCAATTGCTGAAGGAGGAGATGGAAGATGTCGGGGGCATCGTCGCGATTCCCGGCGCTATCGATTTCCTGAACGGTATTCCGCCGGAAAAGTGGGCGATCGTAACGTCGGCACCGATCGAACTCGCCAGGCGCCGCATGGCAGCGGCTGGCATTCCCACACCGGTAGCAATGGTAAGCGGTGAAGAAGTGGCGGCCGGCAAACCGAGCCCGGAATGCTACCTGCTGGGCGCCAAACGCCTCGGAGTCGATCCGACAAAATGCCTGGTGTTCGAAGATGCCGTTGCCGGTATTCTCGCAGGCGAAGCGGCGGGGGCAGATGTGACGGTCATTACACAAACGCATACGACGCCGTTCGCAACGCCGCACTTTTCGATCCCCGATTATCGGGGTTGGCGTGTCGACAGCGGCCCCGACGGCCGCGTTGCGTTGGTCAAATAGCTGCTGCTAGTGCTTGCGCTGTTGCTGCGCCTGCTTCTTCATGCGCTCGAAGGCAGCAAGCATCTTTGCCTTGACCGAACCCAGTGTTCCCAGTTCGTGGCCGCAGGTGAAGCAGATAAGTATATCGGTGTCGAGCGGCTCGGGTCGCTCGAACTTCATTCGGGTGTTCCTGCATTTCGGGCAGGGGATCTCGATCTGCATGTTCTTATCCAAGTCTAGCGTTTCGCAGGTCTCTTAATCGGGTAGGGCGGATCGAGCAAGCCTTTTGAGCTACCCCAATAGCGGCAGTTTCCTGCGGTTCGCAGGCGAAGGCAAAACTATCGACAAGCGAAGAAAGTCGAGTAGCCTCCGACCACGGATATTCCCGCATATCGCAGGTTAGGTCGAAGCAGGTTCGTGTTATGGCCCGGGGAACTCCTCCAGCCAGAAAAAAGCTGCTGTGGAGTCATATATCCAACACCGACGTTTTCCGAACACACCACACTGAGGCCCGCAGCTCTGGCTTGAGCCGATCTCTGGCGGAAGCCATCGTGGCTGATGGTTCTTCGAGCTGCTTGGTACAGGCTATGTTGCCGGGCCAACGCTTTCAACGTGCCATTTGCGGCGAGGGGAGATAGGCCACGGCTCGTCCTGTAGGAATTGATGAGAGCCAGCGTCTGGGTGCCAAAATCGCCTATCATCGTTGGCTGACGTGCCGCACTTATGCATGCCGAACTCAGAACCACAATTGCTATTGTTTTTAGGGTTTTCATGGTCGGATTTCCCCATCTTGGCAACGATTCGCCTTTGGCTGGTCTGCCACGGAACAGACACAAAGCAAGCGGTCTTGGCAACCCAGGTGCGCCACGGGACTGTTATATCGCGCGGACGGCCCGGCTGTGTTTTGCCGCAGAGGGCGCCGAGCGCTTGAGATTCCATAGGTTCGGTAAAAAAGTCGAGCCACATTGGGTTGTTACAGGTCTGTTCGCCGTGGCGCTCGAGGTGCCAAGCGTCGTTGGTGACAATCCGGGCGAAACACAAGGAAATTAGGTCAGAAACGGGTCCTCCGTGGGATCGGCCCATGACCGGCGGATTGCTACCGTCGATCCCTCGATGTTGCTGATATGCCAATATCAATCGCGCGTCTGGTCGCGAAGTGTCCACATCTTTCGTCGTTTAAGGTGAGTTTTGCTGTTTACATTTGTTGTTCACATTTGCTCAAATCAGATTTGAGCTTTGAAGCCCTTCTCACGCTCGACGTTACGATGCGCGAGCTAGCAATCATCGGCGCTGATAAGAACAGCGCCGAGTGTTCCATCGGCTTCTG
Source organism: Rhizobium sp. BK060 (assembly GCF_014193145.1). Taxonomy (NCBI): domain Bacteria; kingdom Pseudomonadati; phylum Pseudomonadota; class Alphaproteobacteria; order Hyphomicrobiales; family Rhizobiaceae; genus Rhizobium; species Rhizobium sp. BK060. The sequence continues at coordinate 42,043 of NZ_JACHYW010000024.1, read as the reverse complement.
ACTACTGAAGAAAAGGGGAGTGTGCATGGCAGACTTATCAGTCTACATCGGTTGGGATTCACGCGAAGATATCGCCTATGAAGTTGCGAAGGAATCGCTGCTCGAACATGCCTCGATCGAGGTCGATGTACACCCAATCAAGCTGCAGGATCTAATCGACCGTGGTGTCTACACCCGCGCGGTCGATCCGCTGGCATCAACGGAATTTACCTATTCCCGCTTCTTCACGCCATGGCTTGCCGATTACAAGGGCTGGGCTTTGTTTTGCGATTGCGATTTCCTGTTCTTTGGCGACGTCGCTGACCTGCTGCAGTATCGCAATGAAGACCAGGCCGTTGCCTGCGTCCATCATGATTACACGCCGAAGGAAGGCGTAAAGATGGATGGCAAGATCCAGACAACTTATCCGCGGAAGAACTGGTCGTCGTTCATGCTCTTCAATTGCGGCCATCCCTCCACCCGCAACCTGACGCCGGAACGCATCAACGCCGAAACCGGCGCGTTTCTTCATCGTCTCCAATGGGCCGATGACAGCGAGATCGGAGAAATTCCGGAAGAGTGGAACTGGCTGGAAGGCTGGAGCTCAAAGCCGTCCGCCGGCTATCCGAAGGGCGTTCACTACACCAACGGCGGCCCTTGGTTCAAGAACTGGCAGGATGTCGAGTATGCTCAAAAGTGGCTCGACAAGGCGCTCGCGATCGATCCGCAGTTCGCTCCGGTGTGACGCTTGAATCTCGGCTTTTTCGTCAAGCTTCGTTCATTGGATCGGCGCGGGAGTCGGGGTGCTTGTGGGCTTCCGTATCGCCCGAGGCGCCATATAGGGACGAACAGTGTGGTGAAAGGATAACGGTGCCTTTTGGCGTCTATGTGGGAGCGCCGGGGCGCCTGGTGAAAACTGGGACAGGCGAAGAAGTGAAACGGAGAACGGCGATCGCGCAACTGCCTCCACGCGTTCCTTTAGCACGACAACACAAACATGGTTTGAACGATGAGCAGATCTGGCGCTAGCGATCTTGAAACGATGAACGCGACTCCTCCAGTGGAAATCAACACGGAGGATTGGAGATCGTTTTTTCTCGGCTACAGCGATATCGTCTTAGTGGCAAATAGCGACGAGGTCGACATCGACGAGCTCGCGTCGCGCTTTCCTGAGACGACGCTCTTCATCTTCTTCAACAAGGTCTACAAGGTCCTGAGCAAACCGTTTACGCGCAATGCCCTTTTGGTGTCGCGAAGCGGAGCTCTGGGAGCCAACCTTGTCAAAAGCGGCAAAGTATCCAAGGTTCTCCAGTACTTTGATAAAAGTAGCTTCCTTGGGATCATCAATCTGACCATCGGTGACAGCGAAAAGTTCAGCCCAGCTTCCGCATTTGGTGATGTGAAAGTCAGGCATCTGGATCTGACGGATGTGTTCGCTCGGTTTTATCCAACTGCAAGTCTGCCAACCACGGGATTTGCATTGTGCTTTTGGCTCGCCAATCTCCAACTGGGAGTAACGGTCACTCTGGCCGGCTTTTCGTCCAAGCGAAGCGAGCGCTATCAGGTTCTTGACGTTCATGACTGGACGTTCGAACAAGTGGTCTTGCGACTAATGTATCGGCGCGGGAAGATCGACATTATTGGCCGCGAGCGAACCAATTCCTATGCAGAGCTTTCCGCACACTTTCCAGAATACTCTCCTGCCGAGATCGCTTTCACGGCAAACGAGGTGCTGGCGGAGCGTCTCGTGAATTTGAGCTCATTCGTTGACAAGCTGATGCATGTGACGAGATTCCTCCGTTTCGTTGAAAGAACCTACAAGCGGCTAAAGCCAAAGACGCGCAAGGAACGGCGATGGGAGGCGATGGAACAAAAATAGGATCCATCGCGTCTCACCGGAATTGGGCTCGCTGCACTTCGGCATATCAATCATCGACGGCGCGCCACGGAAGCTGTTCACAAGTGAAACTATCCATCAAGGGATCTCAACCGGGAACACTGGCAGCCCTTACGTCCGTCTGCACATTCGGTTGATTGGCTGGCTTTGTGAAAACCACCAGGTGGCGCGCTGCTGAGCGCTGCCATGTTGCGAACGGCATCTCCAATTGGCCCAGTCGGCGTCGTTGACTTCGGATGAGAATGGAAGCGAGCTGCCCGTCGGATCTCCCCGGGATTTTCTGTGTTGAAGCGCGCTTATTCCTTTTTATTCACCAGTGGCGATTTTCCTCTTGCGTGTGGAATCCCAAAAGACTAACAGGATCAGGCCGTTTTGGCAGGTCGGGGCGTAGCGCAGCCCGGTAGCGCACTTGACTGGGGGTCAAGGGGTCGCTGGTTCGAGTCCAGTCGCCCCGACCATTTACTCAACCTTCGGCACCCCCAGAAGCCCGAAGGTCATCTCGCCTCCTTGATGGTACTTGTCGACGAATCAATTGTGCGGCGCCGACGCAATCGCGTTGTTCCGGCAGTATTTCCGATGCTGATGGCTGCCTGTCGAGGCTCAACGGAAATACCGCTGTCAGAAATTTGTCGTGGTAACTCGAATAATTATTAGTTTTCTGTAATATATGCCCCGCAAATGCTGGTGGATGACGCATGGCAGACCGCGAGACGAGCAAAACATGCCGGGAAGCGCTATCGGAGCCCTTTGGGGCTCTGGTTGAGAAGGCCGTGTCGTCGGGTTGGCCGGAGCACGAAGTCGCGCTGGCGCTGACCGAACTGGCCGAGACCTATGTCGTCAAGGTCAGCGCAAGGATCATCATTGAGGGCTCGCTCCAGTCGCAGCTTGCCTCGGAGCAGCTGAAGAACTGAGGCAGAACTCGCCCATCGGCAGGCTTGGCCTACGCCATTCACATAAATGTTTCCGCAAGAAATGTTCGGTTGATAAATTGCCGGCTCGCGCGCATAGTGGCCGCATCGTCGGCTATGGATGGGCGGTCGATGACAATTGCTGGTATTGATAGCCCCTGATGGGAGCTGTGGCGTCATGCTCAAATCCCCAGTTCTTCCGCGTGACCTGCCGCTTTTCTCGGACGATCTCGATCTTTTGTCCGGGGTGCTTGACGATGTCTGTAAGGACAGGGGGCTCGAGCGGAACACCTCGGCCGCCGAGACTATCGGCGCGCTTCTGATCCAGCTCTATCGACAGGGCGTCAGAGACCAGGGCAAGCTTTCGGCTCTCGCAAAGGCCTATTTGTAATTTCAGGTCTCCAAGAAAGATACTGGATTAATCGTCGTTCGCAGCGTTGAGGTTTTCCGGGCGGATGCCTTCATCGGCCCCCGTGCGCGCCCGCAATCTCACCCCTGGTCCGCCTTCGTCGTGATTGCCGCTGGCAATAAAGATAATGCCCGCCGCTTCAAGTGCTTGCTTGACGGCGAGCAATGCGTGTGGCTCCCCGTCCTGCTCGTCGCGTTCCATTGTTTCGATGGTGGCAGCGGGCAACCCGGATGCGGCTGCCAGTTGCTCGATGCTCATTCCGGTCATGGCGCGGGCACCGCGCATTTGTGTGGCTGTAATCATGAATCAAAGACTAGTGCGCCGGCGTTCGTTCGCAAGACCGACGTGTTGTAAGACGTCGTTTATGGCGCTGTTCGAGCGCAGCGCAGCCCCAGACGACGCCGAAAAGCAGGTAGACATGTCGCCAGTGGTCGATGTCGATGACGTTGCCGATTGCTGCATGCCCTAACACCCCGATCCATGCGATCATCAGATAGGGCTGCCACGGGCGATCCCTGAGGAGATTGCTGAACCCGAGATGGATCGTCCAGCAAAGCATTGTGACATAGCTGAGAAAGCCGAGCCAACCGTAGCTCGTTAGTGATTTCAGCCAGACATTGTGCTCGTCTTCCGGAAACATTGTGCCAAAGACCAGCGGACCGATTCCGAGTGGCCGTTCCATCATCATCGTGAAGCCAATGCGGTGGCGATCGAAGCGACCGAGGTGCTCGCCGTCATACTGCTGCACGAGCTGGGCGCGTGCCGAAAAGAGCGCGCTGACCTTCGGAAATTGCAATGCAACGACCAGCGATCCGATCAGTAGCATGATCGCGGCAAGCGACAGGATCAGGATCCGCAGGCGAAACGCGCCGCTGCGTTCCTTGAGCATCATGCAGAAGATCAGAAGGACAATGCCGAGAAGAAAAAGACCCCAGGCCGCACGCGAGAAGGACAAAAACACGCCAAGCGCCAGGATCAACAGTGCAAAGGCCTTGATCGGCGACGTCCTCAAGTTGCCGACGAGAATGCCGTGGACGAGGTAGAGGGATGGCGGGACCAGGAACGGGCCGAATACGTTAGGGTCCTGGAAGGCGCCCTTGGCACGATCGTAGAGCGTGAAGACCTCCGCGCCGGGGAAGGCGTGAAAGTAGCCGAGAATCCCGAGCATCGAGGTGATGACGGCGGCGAATGCCCAGGCATTGAAAATGAGCGGCAGGCGCCGATGGCTATCCTCGATAATCGCTGCATAGAGGATCGCTGTGAGCGCGAGAAAGGTTGAGACGGCGACATACATCGGTCCGGTCCCGAGATCTTTCATTTGCGTCAGCGAAAGCATGCCACCAATGTTGAAGGCAAGCAGCAGTGCCAGAAGCGGCACGGTGAAGCGCGAGATCCTAAGCCCCAGAATGAACCAGATGCAGAGAAGCGCGGCCATCCAGAGCTCATAAGGCGCCGGCTCGTCGATAACGAAGCCGGAGAGAAAGACGCCAAAGGCGACCATCGCCGAACCAAGCAGCCGCAACGTTGCTCGTTGCGGCTGGGCGACGCGCAGAGATGTCGCTTCGACCGCGCTCAATAGGCGTTTTCCGTATTGAACAACCGGAAGGGCGTGAGGAACAGGATCTTCAGATCGAGCCAGAGCGACCAGTTCTCGATGTAGTAGAGGTCGTAGGCCGTCCGGAACTTGATCTTGTCGTCGTGATCGACCTCTCCGCGCCAACCGTTGATCTGCGCCCAGCCGGTCACCCCGGGCTTCACGCGATGGCGAGCGAAATAGCCTTCCACGACGTCCCCGAAAGCACGATCCTTCGCCTGCGCAAGAATGGCGTGCGGGCGCGGGCCGACCAGTGAAAGGTCGCCCGTCAGCACGTTGAAAAGCTGCGGCAGTTCGTCGATCGAGCTCTTGCGGATAAAGCGTCCGATCGGGGTTACGCGAGGATCACCTTTGGTGACGGCGGCGCGACCGGTCGGATCGCCTTTGTCGGCATACATCGAACGAAACTTGAAGATGTTGATGATCTCGTTGTTGAAACCGTGACGCTTCTGCCTGAAGAAGACCGGCCCCTTCGAGGTCAGCTTGATGGCGACCGCTGTTGTCAGCATGATCGGCCAGAAAAGCGCCAGAGCGAGCAACGCAAAGAAGATGTCGAAGCAGCGCTTGGCGACGGAATCCCAGTCCCGGATCGGCTTGTTGAAAATATCGAGCATCGGGACGGAGCCGATGCGCGAGTAGGCGCGCGGACGAAAGCGCAGACGATTTGCATGAGCGGCGAGGCGGATATCGACGGGCAGGACCCAAAGCTTCTTCAACAGCTGCAGAATGCGTGCCTCGGCGCTGAGCGGAAGCGAAATAATCAGCATGTCAATGCGCGTGATACGGACGAACTCGACCAGTTCGGCGACCGTTCCGAGCTTCGGATAACCTGCGACCATGATCGGCGACCGTTTCTCACCGCGATCATCGAAGATGCCGCAAATCCGGATGTCATTGTCGGGCTGCTGCTCGAGGACCCGGATCAGCTCTTTGGCCGGTGCTCCACCGCCCACGATCACAGCGCGGCGCTCCATGATGCCGTTGCGCGACCAGTTGCGGATGCCGTAGGCGAACAGGAAGCGAGCTGCGAGGAGGAAGATCGCGCCAGCAACGAACCAGGCAAAATAGGCCGGCACCACGGTCGAGCCGACGTTGCCGGCGAATGCGCTTGCGCCAGCGACGATCACGAAGACCGATCCCCACACGGCAAAAACGCGTGGCAGCAGGCGCAAACGCGTGCGCAAGGCGGGGACGGAGTAAGTGTCGGCCGTCTGGAGCCCGCAGACGAGGAGGGCCGCAACAATTACGGCAGTGACGGCGCGTCCAAAGAGGGTCTCCGCCTCATTCCCCGGCCAGAGAAGGAATACGAGCAGCCCGATCAGAAATTGCGAAGCAAATTCCAACAGGCGAAACTGGCCGATGATGATAGCCGGCGAGCGGTTTCCCGCACTGAATTGCTCGGCGATCTGACGGGCATAGCTGTTGATCGGCTCCGGCTGGGCCTTTTTATCCGCGTCTTTGTTGTGCCGATTGATGTCTGAAACCTGTTTGCGTAGCGCATCGAGGTTAAATTGATCGCTCTTCTCTGCCTTGTTCATGAGGCTACCGCCGCTGGTTATCGGAACGGCATAGCAGGAAGCCCCTAAGAAACTTTTACGAAGCAACCGCAAGAGCTTGCCCGGATTGGAGCTCCAGGACGTCGTGGTACAATTTCAGGACATCATTGGCCATCACCGAGGCCGAGAAAACCGACTTCACCTGCTCCATCGGCGGCATCACGGCGTCATGCCAATCGGGGATGCGGATCGCATCCGCCATGGCGCGCGCGAGATCGTCGGAATCGTCAGGGTTGACAAGGGCCGGGCTATCTCTGCCCAATGCCTCGGGAATTCCGCCAACACGAGTTGCGATGATGGTCTTGCCGGCGCCGAGACCCTCGAGCACGATGTAAGGCATGGCTTCGGCGCGTGACGGCACGACGAGATTCTGGGACATTGCGAAGGCTTGCTGGACGCGCATTGCCGGCAGCATGCTGATCCGCTTGCCCAGGCCGCGTTCGATCATCATGTCCCGGTATCGGTCGCGGTCTGGTCCGTCGCCGACCATCACGGCCGAAAGCGGACGTCCGAGAATACGCTCCGCTTTCGCGAAGGCCTCCACAAAGAGATCGGGACCCTTAAGGTCCCGCAGCATGCCGACGTAGATGTAGTGGACTGCATCTGAACGGGTTGGGATGAGCTCGAAATCACGCTCACCGATCCCGTTGTAGATCAGCCGCGTTTCCGTCCGTGGTCGACCGACCTTCTTCGTATACGCATCGCGCTCGTATTCGCAGATGAAGACGAGGGCGTCGGTGAAGTATTCCTGCAGGCGCTCCATGCGGAGCACGAATTGCCCCATGAGCGATCTGCGGGAATAATGCAGGCTTCCGCCGTGCGCTGTATAGAGGCGGGCTACGCGATACCTGTTCACCCGCAGGGCTGAGCCGGCAAGGCGCGCGAGCACACCGCCTTTGGCGCCGTGACCGTGCAGCACATCCGGCCGCAAACTTTTGATGTTCTTGTACGTATCCCAGAGCATTCCGAGATCGGAGAGGCTGACGTGCCGCCGCATCGGCATGCGCGTCAAACCCATCGCCAGGAAGGGACGAATATCGTCGAATAGACGGTCTTCATGCTCGCCGCCCGTAGAGCTGTCGCAGAGAATGCCGACCTCGTGCCCCGCCTTGCTGTGCTCTAGCACCAGATCGCGGACATGGCGGAAGATTCCGCCAACCGGTGACCTGAAACAATGGAGAATGCGGAGCGGACGCTGTTCAGTCATCGCGGATCAGAACAGTCGTTCGCGAACATAGATGGTGTCGCCGGCTATGATCGCCGAAGAGATATTGACGCGCCCCGTGATTACTTGCCCGTTAATCTTGCGGGTCACATCGACCGCGCCCTGATTGGCGCGCGAGGTGAAGCCGCCGGCAACGGCAACGGCATTCTGCACCGTCATTCCGGGAAGGTAGGCGTATTGGCCGGACTGGCCAACTTCGCCCATAACGAAGATCGAGCGGTAGCGGTCGACGTCGATCGTGACGTCGGGATCCCGCAAGTAGCCCTGCCTGAGTTTCTGCGCGATCTGCCCCGATAGCTGCTGCAGCGTGCGCCCGCGAGCAGGGACTTGACCGACAAGCGGGAAGGCGATGTAGCCGGCCTGGTCGATCGTGTACGTGTTGGTCATGCTTGGCTGATCAAACACGGTAATGCGCAGCCGGTCGCCGCTGTCCAGCGAATAGGGCTGGATCGTCGCCTGGTTGAAGGCTTGGGGGGCGGGCTTGTAGCTATTGCAGCCGCTCAGGACCGCGGTCGTGGCGGCGAGGCTCAGAGCCATCAGGAACTTGGGCTGTGCGAAGGGCATCGCGTCTGCTCATAGGAAAACGAATTCGATCTCAGCCGTTATCAATCCGTTAGGGTTAACGGTCGGTAAAAACCGCCGATTTTTTTGACTTCGACCGGTCGATGTGCCGCCGGAGGGGCGGCGCAAACATTAACCGTTGGGTTACTATAGTGATTTACCCTCGCGGCCACGTTTGTTCTTGGAGTACAAGCATGTCCGGCGTATCGGGTAATCAGGATGTGGACATAGATCTTGGACAATTGGTCCGCGCCGTTTGGGCACGCCGGCTGAAGGTCCTGGCAATCACCGCGTTGGGGGCAGGGATCGCCTTCACGGGCGCTAAGATGATCTCCCCCAAGTACCGAAGCGAAACGCGCATCCTGATCGAGCCCCGTGCCCCAGCCTTCGCCAATGCGCAGGTAAACGATACCAATGCGGGACCATTGCTGGACGAGCTCAATATTGCGAGCCAGGTGCAGCTTCTCCAGTCCTCGGACCTCATCAAGCAGGTCATCAACGGCCAGAAGCTTTACGATTTGCCGGAGTTCGATGCGGCCGCGAATGGCTCGGCACTCACCGATATCCTGGTGGCGCTCCACCTCAAGAAAAACCCGTATGAGAATCCCCCCGAAGAGCGCGTGATCGACGCCTTCATGGAAAGGCTTCAGGTCTATCAGGTGCCGGGATCGCGCGTGATCGGCATTACCTTCACCTCGAAGGATCCGAAGCTCGCGGCGACAATCCCCAATGCAATGGCGGCGGTCTACCTTGCCACCCAGAGCGGCGCCAAGCTGGATTCGAATTCCGAGGCGACGCGCTGGCTGGAGCCGGAGATCGAAAATCTCCGCCAGAAGGTCAATGATGCCGAGCAGAAGGTGGCGGAATACCGCGCCGTGCACGGACTGCTGCCGACCAACGGCGGCTCGAATTTCGCCACACAGCAGTTGAACGACATTTCGGCAGAGCTTACCAGGGTCCGGGGAGAGCGCGCCAATGCCGAGGCGCGTGCTCAGTCCGTACGCAATGCTCTCTCCTCCGGTGAGCCATCCGATACATTACAGGACATCATGTCGTCTCAGTCGATCCAGCGGCTGAAGAGCACGGAGTCAGGTCTGCAGTCGCAGATCTCCGACCTGCAGACGTCGTTGCTCAATAACCATCCGCGACTGAAGAGCCTTCGCGCGCAGCTTTCGGACATCAAGGCACAGATTCGCCAGGAGACGCAGAAGATCCTCGCAAGCATCGAAAACGAAGCGAAGGTCTCTGCGGTTCGCCAAAAGGAACTGGAGCGGCAGGCCGACAAACTGAAGGCCAACAGCGCCCAGGCTGGGGAAGACGAGGTTGGTCTAAATGCCCTGACGCGCGAAGCCACGGCGCAGCGGCAACTCCTGGAAAGCTATCTCTCTCGTTACCGCGAGGCGGCGTCGCGCTCCGACAAGAATTCAAGCCCAGCCGACGCACGTATCGTGTCGAAGGCGATAAAACCCGTCGATCCCTATTTCCCGAAGGTTTTGCCGATCGTCATCGTCGCTGCGTTGGCAACCTTCATTATGACATCGATTGTGATCATGCTCGCCGAACTCTTCAGCGGTCGGGCACTCCGCCCCGTCGAGCCACCCGAGGAGAAGGTGGTGCGTGATGAAGCAGAGGAGCCTGAAGCGACGACTGCCGGTTCCGCCAGGCGGGTGGCTACACCGAGCCTGTTGGCTACACCCGCAGACGAGGAGCCGGTTGCCGAGCCAGTCGAGGAGGAAAGTGCCGTCGAAACGAACGAGTTCTCGATAGCATCTGTCTCGGGCTACCTTCGCGGCAGCAGAGCGCCTTTGGCCATCGCCATTTCGCCGACCGGCAATGACGGCTCGGCGGCAACCGTATCGCTTGTGCGCAAGTTAGCCGAGGATGGCTCGCGTGTCATACTAGTCGACATGACGGGCTCGGGGCTGCCGACCGACCTCATGGCCGAGGATCGCAACATGCTCGGCATAACCGATTTGCTCTGCGGGGATGCGGCCTTCGGCGATACGATCCATGGCGACAGCCGCTCCGACGCACACTTCATTCCGCAAGGTATCAGCGATCCGCGCCGGGCGATGCGCGGTGCCGATCGGCTGTCTTTGCTGTTGGACGCTCTGGTCTCGGCCTATGATCTCGTGATCGTGGAATGCGGCGCTGCCGACGTGGCCGGCGTTTCGCGCCTGACGCAGAGCAAGGACGTCGAAATCATCCTCTCCATGCCTGAGATCGTCGAGCCGGAGTTCGTGACCGCTATGACCGAGTTCGAAGCGGCCGGCTACGGGCGTGTCGTGCTGATGTCCGATAGCGACGAGCCCCTTGAAAGCCCGATCTCTCGGCATGCCGCGTGATCAAACGCCGATCATCCGGTGTATGCGCTGGACAAGCTGGTAGATCTTCTGGCGAGACTTGATGAAAGCTTTGCATCGTGTGATTGCCCGGTGAACGAGGCCGCCCACTCTGCCGCGTAACGAAAGCGGCAGAACAACGTCATAGTGCCCGGTTTCTACTGGTGCCCATGAGCGCTTATATCTTTGGTCGCCAAGGCCGAAGTCGAACAGGCCGACGCCCTTGCCATGCTGCCCGGCGATCATCTGCCAGAATAGGAATTCGCCAGGGCTCGCATCCGCCGCCAAGCTTTCATCGATTGCGCTGATTTGGCAGATGATGTGGTCGCCCTTGCGAGAAATACCAGCCAGGGCCGCGATATGACCATCGTACTCGCCCTTCAGGCGGATCGCGTGCATTTCCAGCCCCACCGTCTTGCTGTCGGGGTCGCGAATGTCGAGTGCGCCGTGCAGGAAAGCCTTGGTCTTTGAGTCTTCGAACGCATCCGGCAGTCCAAGCGCCTTGAATCGTTCGCCCTTCTGCTCGAAGAAGCGATCGAGCAGCCGATGTTGCTCATACGAAGTTCCGGTAGAAATGTAGTCGAACCCGCCGAGCGCCTCCAGACGTCTCAGCTGCGTTCGAAACTTCTTACGTCGGCCCTTTGCGCTCACTTGTTGGAGTGTCGTTTCCATGTCTGCCAGGAGCGGAAGATGGTAGGCGTGGTTCTGGTTCTGGACGATCGGCAACAGCGCTAGAGGACTGCGGCGTCCGCGCCATTCCAGCGGTATGTTCTGCAGCAACAGAAGGTCGGCGCTTCCAACCAGAGCGCGACGCAGCAACTCCGCGAATTTTCGGCGCTCGAGACCCTTGGCCAGCTCGATGAAGCGTGCTGTGAAGAGGCCCGTGTTGATGTTGCTGTGATCTGCACCGACAAATCTGGCGGTGCGGAAACCGTGAAACCTGTTTATCTCTATTGGCAGAATAAATGCGGTCTCTTCGCCAAGCCTGCCCCAGACGATCGATAGTGGGTTTCCATGGGCGTTAGTCCACGACATGCACCAGTCGTAACCTTGGTGTAGGGAATTCAGATCGTCGCGATCGAGCTCGCGCCAGAGCTCTTCCAGCGGTTCCAAGCCATCCAGGACGACGATATCGAGTTCCGTCACTGCAAGCTGCGCGGTCAGCGCCCGCAATTCGGAAATGCCCGCGTCGGATTCCCTCGAATGTTGCGCTTTATCTGGAACAGGAAGCTTCTGCGCCTGCACGGTTTTTCTCCGGTCTGACTTGCTAGCGCGGAGAATAGGGTAGCAGGGCATCCATTTCGTTTATGGGCCACGACGCACCGTGCTTTCCGTCGATCACGGTTATCCTGACGTTAACGGCTCACTGCTGCTTCGGCCCTGCCATCCATTTGATGATAACCATGGCGGGAAGAACCCACAGCAGCCCGGTCAGGAAAAAGTAGAGGAGTTGCCCCCACCATGGAGCGTTGCCGAGCGTCGCGACTGCGATCGTGTTTGCAAGCACCGCGTAGGCGAGTACGAGCACGACGATCAGGATCGTACCGATAAATTTCCGGAGGCGGACAGGCATCAGATATCTTTCGCACTGGTGTTGAACTGCCGCGACGGCATGCCGCAAAGGTTCGGGGCTTGTTTTGCATGAGCCGCTCAGGCAAATCAACTACCGGACGTAAGGAGCAGCCATGGCCATCGCGAACTTGAGCACCGAACAGCAGATATTGGGTGAGATACGCCGGCAGGAGGGCAATCGCCGGGCTGTTCGCATTTGGCTGGGCTTTGTGCTCTTGGCACTGTTCTGTCTCGTGATCGTCGGCGGCGCCACCAGACTTACGAATTCGGGCCTGTCGATCACCGAGTGGAAGCCGATCCACGGCGTGATTCCGCCTCTGAGCGCCGCGGAATGGGACGAGGAATTCAAGCTCTACCAGCGCATTCCCGAGTATCAGCAAATAAATGACGGAATGACCATCGACGAGTTCAAGGGCATTTTTTGGTGGGAGTGGGCCCACCGTCTGATTGCACGCGGCATTGGTGTCATCTTCGCGTTGCCGTTGCTCTATTTTTGGGTAACAGGAAAGGTGGAGCGACGGCTGCGCTGGCCTCTCTTCGGAATTCTGATGCTGGGTGGACTGCAGGGCGCGATCGGCTGGTGGATGGTATCGTCAGGGCTCTCCGTCCGAACCGACGTCAGCCAGTATCGGTTGGCAACGCACCTTGTCATGGCCTGTCTCATCTTCGCGTCCTGCATGTGGATCATGCGAGGGCTTTCCCCTCACTCCGATGATCCGGCGCCCACGCCGGGCTCGCATGTCTGGGCCGCTGTGATCGCCGTTTTTGCGTTTTTTCAGATCTATCTCGGTGCGCTCGTCGCTGGCCTCGATGCCGGCTTTACCTACAACACCTGGCCGTTGATGGACGGCTCCGTCGTTCCCTCCGACCTATTGATCCAGCAACCGGCCTGGATCAATTTCTTCGAGAACCCCAAGACGGTGCAGTTCCTCCATCGGCTGGGTGCCTACACCCTGTTTGCAGTGACGCTGGTCAACATGATCATTGCCCTTGCTGCAGCGCCGTCCACGACGCATGCTCGACGCGCCGTCGTTCTCTTTGTGCTAGTGATGGCTCAGGCGGCGATTGGAATCGCCACCTTGTTGTTGCAAGTCCCGCTTCATTGGGGGCTGCTGCATCAGGGCGGAGCCCTCGTGGTCCTTGGTTTCGCGATCGCGAACTGGCGGGCGTTTTACGGAGAATACCCGCACGAGACCGCGATTGCCGAGCGGGATTGAGGTGCGTCGAGCGCACTCACCAAGGCTCATTCGTCGGGCTGAACCAGCTCCGACACCTTCCTGACGACGTAGGTCGCAAGCTCGGATGCCTTGCCGTCGCCCACGTTCTTCGCCACATGCGCCACTCCGTCGGGAATGAACAAGGCCTGGCCGGCCTTGATCGTCAGGGGCTCTTTGCCTTCAAGTTGATACTCAATCACGCCGTCGAGGACATAGGCAATCTCTTCGCCTGGATGCCTGTGTTTGATTGACACCGCGCCGGGCTCAAGATCTACCCGAACCTGCACGGCTTCATGGCCAGGAATGCTTAGATCGCCTTTTACAATATCGGTGCGCTGGAGCTGTGGCTGTTGCGCGTAAGCGGGTTGCTCGGCAAGCGCGCACCCCATCAACAAAGCCGCCGCCATCATCTGTTTCATGTCCATATCGCCTCTCCCGTGCCTGCTGGCCATACCCGTTGATCACAGGTGTAATTCAACCGGAGACGTGTATCCCCGATGTGTCGACAAGGGTGGCACTTTGTAAGAGTACGTAGCAGCCTTCGTCAGCGGTCCTTAGGGGCCATCATCTGGCTATCAGCGGTAGGCATCCGGCCCGGAACATCTGCGCCGCGACAAACGCTTGCTCAGGCATGGTCGCGCTATCCAAGGTGGTTTTGACCTGCGCTCCTTCGCTACGGAGCAGGTGAGACGTCGATCTCACGAGAGCATAAAAGATCCGGCTGCGTCGCCGCAACCGGATCGTATTGCTTATTTATCGCCGAAGATCAGTCTTAGAAAAAACCGCGGCGCTGCCACCAGCCAGCTTTCTTCGGCTTGCCGTCACCTTCACTTTCCGCGGCATCGCTGCGCGTCGACTTAACCGTCGGTTCAGATGAAGAGATGTTCGACTCCCTGTTGGCGCGGACAGGCTTTGCGTCTTCGACGGCCGGCGTTGCGAGGTCTGCGGCTGCAGACTCGGCTTCAGCTTCCGCGGTCGGTGCCGCTTCCGCCGCGGCCTCTTCCACAACGGGCTCCTCGATCGGAGATGCCTTGCGGCTACGACGTGCGCGCTTCGGCTTCACGTCCTCAGTAACCGAGGCGCCTGTTTCAACAGCTGCCATCGCTGGCTGAGCTTCGACTGCTTCGTCAGCGGCAGCTTCGATCACCTCGGCGGCGGTTACCTCTGTCTCGCCATCCTCAGCACCGTCACTTGCCACTTCCGCCGCAGAAGCTTCTTGCTCGCCGCCTTCCTCGCGGTTGCGGCGGCCGCCGCGCTTGCCACGACGGCGGCGCTTGCGGCGCTGGGTCTCATCACCTTCGTCACGCGTTTCCGAGGTGGTGGCGACGCTCTGGTCGCCTTCATCCTCGTCATCGCTGCCGGTCTGGTCGCCTTCCTCAGCCTCGGCAGAGTTGCTGTCGGTGGCTACCGGCTCGCCGTTGCCGTTACGGCCCCGACGACGGCGGCGGCGCTTGCGCTTGCGGCCCTCTCCATCGCCTTCGGCGCGCTGTGCCGGACGTTCAGCGGCGGCCGGCTTGGCCTCCAGTTCCTCTTCTTCCTCCTCGTCGACTTCGACCACGATATCGTCGTCGTCATCGGGAATGGCGGCAAAGTTGAACAGGCTTTCGATCTTGACCGGGTTCTCGACCGGCTCGCCGCGGTCGATCGCAAAGTGCTGCGAGCCGACAGAGCCGTCTGCGTCGATAATGATCGCAACGCCGAAGCGGACTTCGTAGTCGACGATCGTCTGGCGCTTGTGATTGAGCAGGTACAGCGCAATATCAGGCGTCGTGCGAACCGCGATGTTGTGCGTCGTGTTCTTGAGCAGGTATTCCTCGATGCCGCGCAGGACATGCAGGGCAACCGAGGACTGCGAACGGACGTGGCCGGTGCCGCCACAATGCGAGCAGACCTGCGTCGTCGATTCGAGAACGGAAGCGCGGATGCGCTGGCGCGACATTTCGAGAAGACCGAAATGCGAGATGCGGCCGACCTGGATGCGGGCGCGGTCGTTCTTTAGGCATTCCTTCAGCTTCTTCTCGACGGCGCGGTTGTTGCGCTTCTCTTCCATGTCGATGAAGTCGATGACGATCAGGCCCGCAAGGTCACGCAGGCGAAGCTGTCGGGCGATCTCTTCGGCCGCCTCGAGGTTCGTCTGGAGCGCCGTATCTTCGATCGAATGTTCGCGGGTCGAACGGCCGGAGTTGACGTCGATCGAAACCAGCGCTTCTGTCTGGTTCATGATCAGGTAGCCGCCCGACTTCAGCGTCACCTGCGGCTGCAGCATGCGGTCGAGCTGCGCCTCGATGCCGGAGCGCGAGAAGATCGGGTGGATGTCGCGATAAGGCTGAACCACCTTGGCGTGGCTCGGCATCAGCATTTTCATGAAGTCTTTCGCTTCACGATAGCCTTCCTCGCCGGCGACGATGATCTCCCCGATATCCTTGTTGTAGAGGTCGCGGATCGAGCGCTTGATAAGTGAGCCTTCCTCATAGACGAGGCAGGGAGCGGTCGACTGCAGCGTCAGCGTGCGGACGTTCTCCCAAAGACGCATCAGATATTCGAAGTCGCGCTTGACCTCGACCTTGGTGCGATTTGCGCCCGCGGTGCGCAGGATGACGCCCATGCCCTGGGGCACTTCGAGCATGCGCGCGATTTCCTTCAGGCGCTTGCGGTCCTGCGGGTTGGTGATCTTGCGGGAAATGCCGCCGCCACGGGCGGTGTTCGGCATCAGAACCGAATAGCGGCCTGCCAGCGACAGGTAGGTGGTGAGCGCAGCACCCTTGTTGCCGCGTTCTTCCTTGGCGACCTGAACGAGCAGGATCTGGCGGCGCTTGATGACCTCCTGGATGCGATACTGCTTGCGCGGCTTGCGCTGGACGCGATCGGGAACTTCCTCCATGGCATCTTCGGCGCCGACTGATTCGATCACTTCCTCTTCGTGGTCGTGATCGTCGTCATCGTCGTCATCGCTGCGGCGGCGCGCGTCGACCTCTTCGGAGATCGAGTCCGTCTCGACCATTGCAGCCATCTCGTTGCCCGAGGAGCCTTCGTCATCGTTGTCAACAGTGGCTTCGCTGGCAGCCTCATCGCTTGCCGGCGCTTCGGCAGCCGGCGCTGCCTTCTTGCGGCTGCGGCGGGGCTTTGCCTTCTTGGCCGGTGCTTCCTCGGCAACTTCCGCAACGGCCTCGACCGTCTCGATTACGGCAGCAGTTTCTACCTCTGGCGCGGCTTCCGCTGTAGGCGCTTCGACACCGACGTCCGGCTGCTCTTGGGTGGAGAGATCGACCGGTGCCGTCTCGACATGTTCGACGTCGTCGTCGCGGCGATGCTCTTCGGCTTCGGCGCGAAGCAGGGCCTGACGATCGGCAAGCGGGATCTGATAGTAGTCGGGGTGAATTTCGGCAAAGGCCAGGAAGCCGTGCCGGTTGCCGCCGTAATCAACGAAGGCGGCCTGCAGCGAGGGTTCGACCCTCGTTACCTTTGCGAGATAGATATTGCCGCGAATCTGCTTCTTGTGCTGCGACTCGAAGTCAAATTCTTCTATGCGGTTTCCGCGAACGACAACAACGCGCGTCTCTTCCTCGTGAGACGCGTCGATAAGCATCTTGTCTGCCATGTAAGCTGTGCTCCTCGGCGCGGTCGAACGTCAGCATCCGCTTGTGTCGATGAGACAGAAGAGGTGCGGCTCGTCATTGCAGCGCCGGATAATGAAAGTCGCGATTGGTGCGGTGTGGAAGGCAGCAGCCAGACAGCAGCGGGGGAGATATTCTCCCGGGGCCTGTAGACTTCAGATAAAACCTGCTGCGACACCATCAAAGACCAAGCGAGATCGACAAAACTAAGACCTTGTTCAGGTCCGATGAGTTTGCTCTCTCTGTAAAGAGCGGTTGGTGGCTATCCACCGATGAAGTTCCCGCATACGCCGGAAAATTCAGGATCCAATTTCGAGTGGAAACACATATGACGGCAGACGATTGCCGGTTGTGGCGCCAGTTCCTTATCGGTTTGGCTGCCGTGCAGGCGACTCTATCCCGTCAGCACTTCTACCCTAAAAATCCTTGTATGTTTTCTCTGTCACAATAGCAAGGGAAAAGCCAAATGTGCCATAATATTGATGGATTTTGGAAGGCATAGAAAATCGGGGATTAAGGGCCCCGATTCGGCTCCGCGGCCGCGAAGGACGTCGACACGGGCAATTTCGCGTTTACCGGGAGAACTTGATCGGAATGTTATTTAAGGTGTGGCGGTCGATTGTTTAAGAGGGTACGACCCGCGACGGTGATATCCGGATGGCGGAGGACGAAGGTTGCGGGTGCGTTCGTCGCTGTGGCGGCGATGGTTTTTGTATGTCTTCCGGACGTGAGAGCAAATGATGCAGCCAAGGTTGAGCCTTTGCTCGCCTACGGTGCCCGCATCATCGGCGACGATGCACGCACCCGTATCGTCATCGATTTCGATCGGGCCCCGGATTTTTCGGTCCATTACATCGCCAATCCCGAACGCGTGGTGATCGATCTGCCCGCGACGGCCTTCGGGTTCCCAACCGCCGACCTCGAGGCGAGGGGGCTATTCAAGGACATCCGTTACGGAAGGATGGATCAGGACAGTGCGCGCATCGTACTGACGGCCAAGAAGCCGGTGAAGATGGAAGTCGCCAAGGTTCAGGCGGATGAGGACGGCAAGGGGCATCGTCTCGTCCTCGATGCTGCAATGACGGACAAGGACAAGTTCATCGAACTGGTCAAGGCCCAGTCATGGAGCGATCCTTCGCCTCAACAGACGACCAGTGCGATTCCTGCGCCGGAGAAGCCGGCCAACGGCGATTTCATCATCGCTGTCGATGCCGGTCACGGTGGGATCGACACGGGCGCGATCGGCGTCGATACCAAGACGCAGGAGAAGGACGTAACGCTCGCATTCGCCAAGGCGCTGGCCGATCGCCTCAACCGCGAGTCCGGCATCAAGGCGTTTCTGACGCGAAAGGACGACTCGTTCCTGTCGCTGTCCGAGCGTGTGGAGATCGCCCGTCAGAACCATGCAGGCCTCTTCATTTCGATGCATGCCGACACCCTGAAGCAGAAGGATATTCGCGGCGCGACAGTCTACACGATCTCCGACCGGGCCTCGGACAAGCTCGCCGCCGATCTCGCCGACCGCGAAAACCTTTCCGACCAGATTGCCGGCAAGGAGACCGTGGCCGAGCCTCCCGAAGTCGCCGATATTCTGCTCGACCTGACACGCCGCGAAACGCAGGCTTTCTCGATTTCTCTGGCAGAGAGCGTGCTCGCGTCTTTCAAGGATCAGGTGGGGACAATCAACAATCCGCATCGCCATGCCGGCTTCCGCGTTCTGCAGGCGCCAGATGTGCCGTCTATCCTGTTGGAACTAGGCTTCCTTTCGAACAGGGAAGACGAAAAACTGCTCCTCGATGACGGATGGCGGGGAAAGATGGCGGACCTGCTGACGGAGGCGGTGAAGCACTATCGAATGGCGATGGTTGCAAATGGCGGCTAAGTTCAGCCGTGGCGCAGATGCGACACTTGCTCGGGTAACGCAATTGCAATGTGGGAATAGCGCTTCAAGGCCCTATTTTACTCACATTCACGCCGTTACTCAGGCTTGTGTTTCCATAGGTGAAACGGAATCGGCTTGTGGCGAAAACGCTCATGGAGTAAGTCGCCCAACACGCAAGATGCCCCGATCCATGCGATGGTTATGCTCGCGCCGATCGATGATTGAGATACCGGTAGCTTAAATATGATTAGACTTCTTGGATATTTCTTCGGAGTGGCTTGCGTCCTGTTCCTGGGCGTGGCGGCTGTTGTTGCCGTTTACCTGGCAACCGTCACGAAGGACCTTCCAGACTACGCAGTGCTGAGCAGCTACGAGCCGCCGGTGACGACCCGCGTGCATGCAGGCAACGGTGCGCTGATGGCGGAGTACGCCAAGGAGCGCAGACTTTTCCTGCCGATTCAGGCGGTTCCCGATCGCGTCAAGGCTGCATTCCTGTCTGCGGAAGACAAAAACTTCTATCAGCATCCCGGCATCGACGTTACTGGCTTTGCGCGCGCAGTCGTTGCCTACCTGACCGGCGGTCCGACGCAGGGTGGTTCGACGATCACGCAGCAGGTCGCCAAGAACTTCCTGCTTTCCAGCGAACAGACGATGGAGCGCAAGGCGAAGGAAGCGATCCTCTCCTTCCGTATCGAGCAAGCCTACAGCAAGGACAAGATCCTTGAGCTGTACCTGAACGAGATCTTCTTCGGCCTGAACTCCTACGGTATTGCGAGCGCCTCGCTCACCTATTTCAACAAGTCGGTGAACGAACTGACGATCGCCGACGCGGCCTATCTTGCCTCCCTGCCGAAGGGCCCGGCCAACTATCATCCATTCCGCCATCCCGAAGCAGCGGTCACCCGTCGTAATTGGGTCATCGATCGCATGGTCGAAAATGGCTATGTCAGCCAGTCTGACGGTGCCGAGGCCAAGAAGCAGCCGCTTGGTGTTACCGGTCGCAGCAGCGGGCCTTCGCTCTTTGCATCCGGCTATTTCGCCGAGGCGGTCCGCCGCCAGTTGATCGAGCAGTACGGTGAGAAGATGCTGTACGAAGGCGGACTGTCCGTTCGTACCTCCTTTGATCCTGCGCTGCAGGTCTTCGCGCGCAAGGCGCTGCAGGACGGCTTGACGACCTATGACGAGCGCCGCGGCTTCCACGGCCCAATCAAGCAGATCGACACGACGGCTGACTGGGGCAAGGCGCTGGCCGATATTCCGGCGCTGACCGACGTGTCCGAATGGCGATTGGCAGTTGTACTGGCCGTTTCCGGCGACAGCGTCGACATCGGACTTCAGCCGCCGAAAGACGGCGCCGGCAAGATTCCTGCCGAGCGTGAGCGCGGTGTCATCGAGGCCAAGAACATGCAATGGGCGTATCGCTCGGCTGCCGGCCGGAAGACGGTCAAGTCGCCGGAGGGCGTCCTGTCCGCCGGCGATGTCGTCTACGTCGAGCGGTTGGGCGACGACGGTTCCAATTCCTACCGGCTTCGCCAGCCGCCGAAGGTCGAGGGCGGCCTGGTCGCAATGGATCCGAAGACCGGTCGCGTGCTTGCGATGGTCGGCGGCTTCTCCTACGCGCAGTCGGAATTCAACCGCGCGACCCAGGCGATGCGCCAGCCGGGATCGTCCTTCAAGCCGTTCGTCTACGCGGCGGCCATGGACAATGGCTATACGCCGGCTTCAGTTGTCAGCGACGACCCGCTCTCGATCCAGACCGGCAATGGCCAGGTATGGGCGCCGGACAATTATGAAGGCGAGGGCGGTGGCGCCAATACCCTTCGCTTCGCCATCGAGCACTCGCGCAACCGCATGACGGTGCGTCTTGCCAACGACCTCGGCATGAATGTTGTTGCCGAATATGCCGAGCGCTTCGGTATCTACGACCACATGATGCCGGTTCTCGCCATGTCTTTGGGCTCCGGCGAGACCACGGTCCTTCGCATGGTGTCGGCCTATTCGGTCATCGCCAACGGCGGCAAGCAGATCAAACCGACGCTGATCGACCGGATCCAGGATCGCTACGGCCGCACGATCTTCAAGCACGAGGAGCGCGTCTGCGAGGGCTGCAATGCCAGCGAATGGCAGAACCAGGACGAGCCCAACGTCGTCGACAATCGCGAAACTGTTCTTGACCCGATGACCTCCTACCAGATCACCTCGATGCTGCAGGGCGTCGTGCAGCGTGGTACCGCTGCCGGCAAGATCGATCTCGGTGAGCGTGACGTTGCTGGCAAGACCGGTACGACGAACGACGAGAAGGACGCATGGTTCGTTGGCTTCACGCCGGATCTCGTCGCCGGTCTTTATATCGGCTTCGACTCGCCTTCGACGCTCGGCCGCGGTGGCACGGGTGGCTCGCTGTCGGCGCCGGTCTTCAACGAATTCATGCAGGCAGCCGTTAAGGACATGCCGGCGTCCAAGTTTGTCATTCCCGCCGGGATGAACCTCATTCCGATCGACCGCAAGACCGGCATGGCTGCGGCGCAGGGCGATCCGAACACGATCATCGAAGCTTTCAAGCCGGGCACTGGTCCTGCCGACAGCTTCTCGGTTATCGGCATGGACAACACCATGGCGCCCGAGGAGATTTTGAAGACCTCTCCGCAGGCCAATCAGGCCGTGCAGTCCGGCGCTGGCGGACTCTACTAAACCTTCCCCCGAACAGTTGTGGCGGCTGCGGCTCTTTACATCCGCAGCCGCCACAATTATTTGACGGGCAACTTTCGAAGCAACGCAAAGAAGCAGGAAAATGCGAGCGGAAATCCAGAACATGGTCGATGAAACCAAGCAGGCTATCACCCTGCTGAGGAGGCATCTTTGACTGGGACCAGGCGGTAAGACGACTGGACTGGTTGAACAACAAGGCAGAGGATCCGAACCTCTGGAACGATGCGCAGGAAGCACAGAAGCTGATGCGCGAGCGCCAGCAGCTGGATGACGGCATCAATGGCGTGAGGCAGCTCGAGCAAGAGCTCACCGACAATATCGAGCTCATCGAGATGGGCGAGGAAGAGGGCGATGAGAGCGTCGTCAAGGACGCCGAAGACGCCCTCAAGGGATTGAAGGCTGAGGCTGCCCGCCGTCAGGTGGAAGCGATGCTTTCGGGCGAAGCCGACAGCAACGACACCTATCTCGAAGTTCACTCCGGCGCCGGCGGCACGGAAAGCCAGGACTGGGCCAACATGCTTCTGCGCATGTATACCCGCTGGGCGGAGCGTCAACGCTTCAAGGTCGAGCTTCTCGAAGTTCACGATGGCGAAGAAGCAGGAATCAAGTCCGCGACGCTGCTCGTCAAGGGGCACAATGCCTATGGCTGGCTGAAGACCGAGTCGGGCGTTCATCGCCTCGTTCGAATTTCGCCCTATGACAGCAACGCGCGCCGTCACACGTCCTTCTCGTCGATCTGGGTTTATCCCGTCGTAGACGACTCGATCAACATCGAGATCAACGAAAGCGATTGCCGCATCGACACGTACCGTTCGTCGGGCGCGGGTGGCCAGCACGTCAACACGACCGACTCGGCCGTGCGCATCACGCACATTCCGACGGGTATCGTGGTCGCCTGCCAGCAGGAACGCTCGCAGCACAAGAACCGTGCCAAGGCCTGGGACATGCTGCGTGCCCGCATGTACGAGGCGGAATTGAAGAAGCGCGAAGAAGCAGCGAACGCGGAAGCGGCGTCCAAGACCGACATCGGCTGGGGACACCAGATCCGCTCCTATGTTCTGCAGCCTTATCAGCTGGTCAAGGACCTGCGCACCGGTGTGGCAAGCACGGCGCCGGGCGATGTCCTGGACGGTGAACTCAACGAGTTCATGGAAGCGGCGCTCGCCCACCGCATCAGCGGCAAGCCGGACGCGGTCGTAGACGACGTCGACTGATCACTCCGAAGTGTGAATTTGAAGAAGGTCCCGAAAGGGGCCTTTTTTGATTCAATCATAAAAGCCTGCTTGTTGGGGATTCTCGTGCGGAAGAGCAGCAACAACGCTTTAGTTGCTTGCCTTGCCAACGGTAACCTCACCGAATTCGTCGATGACAACTGTCCACGTTTCCGATTCCGCATCCGGGTCGGTCTTTAGGTAGACCATTGCGAAAAGGCCAGGCTCCTTGAGCATGCCGGATGAGCTTTCAGGCCGGATGTCGGTGACATATGGCTTTAGATCGTTGAGTTCCTGCAATTCCACGGTCGAGGCAATCGCAGGCCCACCAGCGCCCTGTTCGATCTGTTGCAGATAGATTTTGGCCGTCCGGTCTGTTTGCCTGACAGCAAACAGTTTGTAATAGCCGTGGCGCGGTTTTGCCGGAGCGGCAGCTGCCGCCGAGGTCCGAGGAGCTGAAGGTGCCCGTTGGACGACAGGCGTCGTGCCGTCGTCCTCCCAGTAACCCGTGCTTGTCGCGAATATGATCGAAGCCGGCAGGGTTGCGTCTTCGGCCGCAGCGGTTCGAGCGCAGAGCGCGATCGCGGCGAGCAGCAGTGCGCAAAGCGTCGTTCGTCGCAGACTCATCTCTCAGTCCTCAAACTGCTCGGCAAGAATTCGATCGGACCATGATCGATCAGGATCGGAAAGAATGCGCGCCGTGGTATGTTCCGACTGAGCGATGCGAATGTGAAGCACCGATTTGACTTCCGTGTTGTCGGCAACCGCGTTGACCGGGCGCTTCTCCGCCTCGAGGATGTGAATATCGACCGTCACCTTGTTTGGCAGAAGCGCGCCGCGCCAACGCCGCGGCCGGAACGCGCTGACCGGAGTCATCGCCAGAAGAGGTGCGTCAAGCGGCAGGATCGGCCCATGGGCCGAGAGGTTATAGGCCGTCGAACCCGCGGGCGTTGCCACCATCAGACCGTCGCAGATGAGTTCGTCGAGCCGGACGACGCCGTCCACCTCGACCCGCAGCTTGGCGGCCTGGTAGGATTGCCGGAACAACGACACCTCGTTAATGGCAAGTGCTGTCGAATTCGTGCCGTCTGAATTCGCCGTTGTCATTTGCAACGGGTGAAAAGCGTTTTCGACGGCTGCGCAGATCCGATCCTGCAGGTTCTCCGTTCGGTAGTCGTTCATGAGGAAGCCGATGGAGCCGCGATTCATGCCGTAGACAAGCTTGCCGGAATTCATTGTGCTGTGCAGGGTCTGCAGCATGAAGCCGTCGCCACCAAGGGCGACGATCACGTCGGCATCATCAGGGGGCACGTCGCCATAGATGCGAATCAGCTCTTCCCGCGCCGCCAGCGCCTCGGTTGCCGAGGAGGCAAGGAAGGAAAGCGTCTGAAATGAACGGCCCATGTAATTCCTTTGTTGTATTCAATGAACGATAACATAGTCTTGGCGTCTAGGCGCCAACAAAAGCCGATTTTGTCAAGTGCATCTGCGGCGCCGGGTGAAGCCAACGTCAACTTGAAGAGTCGCGATCACGCCCGCCCGACGCCTCGTGGCCGCTCTCTTCCGCGTCGGCACTGCGGTTCACGGCCCGCCTGCCGGACAAGCCCATGAAGCCCTGCCTGGTGGCTGAAGGGCGATTGAATAGGGGGCGAGCAAGTCGCGTTCGCCGCTTTTCACTGCAGGGACAGTGCTAACATCTGTTGCGACGAGAGGCTCCCGGAGGAAGGACACCCCAGCTCGATTTCGGCCTCACGCTCGTCTGGGCGGAGCAACTGCCAAGCCGAATTCGGATTCCCTAAAGGGCAATATCTGCACCCACTGATACGATGTAGAAAATATGTGGAAGAGTGGACATGCCCTCTTTCGGCAAGTCGAGGGGCAACAATGCGCGCCATGAGCGCTATTTCGCTCCATTCTGCTGAGTTGCAACTTGGAGCTCTCCGAATTGTCTCCTCTGCTTTGACACGTCTTTTCAACCAACGTGGCCATCCACGCGAAGTCCCTTGAGGGAGGCATCAGAAATGAGACGAACGGCAAAGATATGCACAGCGGCGGCTGCCGTCGCCGGTTGCCTGCTGGCGAGCACGGCGGCAATACATGCGCAGGAGACCAGGAAGCCCAACATCCTGTTCATCATGGGTGACGACATCGGATGGATGCAGCCGAGCATCTATCACCAAGGTCTTGCGGTCGGTGAAACGCCCAATATCGACCGCATCGGCCGGGAAGGGGCGAAGTTCATGACCTACTATGCCGAGCAGAGCTGCACGGCAGGGCGGACCGCGTTCATCACCGGCATGCAGCCGGTGCGCGTCGGCATGGTTCTGCCGGAGATTCCCGGAAGCCCGTCCTACCTGCGGGCCGGCACGCCTCACCTCGCCAAGTTTCTGTATGATCTCGGCTACTCGACAGGTGAGTTCGGCAAGAACCATCTCGGAGATACCACCGAATCCCTGCCGACGGCACACGGGTTCCAGGAATTTTGGGGCTACCTCTATCACCTCGACGCCATGCAGGGGGTGAGCTTCCCCGACATCAACAAGACCGCAACCGAGCAGGGGATCGCACCAGCTTGCAGGAACACGCCGATTCCTGGGATAGCGGAAGACCCGGCGGCGGTGGACCCAAAAACCACGACCTGCCTGACGCCGCCGCGTCCGATGCTTGCGTGCAAATCGTCCGACGGATCCCCGGCGAACCAAAGCTGCAAGGATGAGGGGCCTCTGACGCTTGAGCGCTCCAAGACGATTGACGAGGAGATCTCGGCCAAGGTCATCGATTTCCTCGACCGCAATGACCCGAAGAAGACCAACAAGCCGTTCTTCGTCTGGTACAACCCGGCCCGCATGCACATCACCACCGTGCTGCCTGACAAGTACTTGGCAATGGTCGGCGAGCCCGGCGGCAAGGACTGGGGCGTCAACGAAGCCGGCATGAAGCAGATGGACGACAATATCGGCTACGTTTTGAAGAGGCTCGAGGAGATGGGAGAACTCGACAACACCATCGTCGTCTTTACGACCGACAACGGTGCCGAGACGATCACCTTCCCAGATGGCGGCACAACCCCGTTCAAGGGCGGAAAGCTCAGCACCTGGGAAGGCGGCATGCGTGCGCCGCTTCTGGTTCGCTGGCCGGGGCACATCGAGCCCGGCACAGTCAAGAACGAGATGTTCTCTGCGCTCGACTGGCTGCCGACCTTTGTGAACATCGCAGGCGGTCCGAAGGGCGACGGCCTGAAGAAAGAGATCGAGGCGGGCAAGTATCCGGAGATCGTCAAGACCACGCTCGACGGGATCGACCAGCGCGACTTCCTGGAAGGCAAGTCGCCATCCGCGCGCGACTCGTTCTTGTACTATTCCGGTAAGGAGCCGTCGGCTGTCCGCTACAAGAACTGGAAGATGTACTTCGCCATGGTCTCCGACGATCCGGCTGGATTCATTGCCGGGGTGAGGCCGTTCGCCTGGACGCAGGTCGTCAACATCAAGCGCGACCCATTCGAAACCTCGGTCGGAGAACAGTTGAAGACGCTCTTCGGTACAGGCGGCGCCATCGCGTCACCGTCCACCGCCTATGTCTATGACTGGAACATCCTGCCCATCGGCCAGCAGTTGTGGCTGAAGCATCTCGAGACCTACATCGACTTCCCGCCGCTTCAGAGCCCTGCAAGCTACAATCTGGAGCAAGTGATGCAGCAGGTCCGGGAAATGAAGACAGGTCACGATTGATGCGCGCAGTAGCGTAACGACGTCGGAGCCGACGCCCTTCGGGGCGTCCGCTCCGTGCTTTATCTGTCAGGCCTTGGGGCCGACTGAGGGCGTAACGATGAGCGATTTCATCCAAGCAGGTCGCGACGAACCACGCTGGCCTCCTGTGATGGCGATCCTGGCGGTGTTCGCCCTTTTGGACGTGCTGCCGCATCACGTCTATGCCATGCCGCGATGGGTGTCATACGCGGTCCTGATTGCAGCTATCGTTCCAATGATCATGGTGACGGTGTCGACCGACAAGGCAATGTGGCTGCGCATCGAGCACGTCGCCATCATGCTGCTTGCCGGCGTCTATGCAGGGAATACGGCGGCAGAACTCGGAGATATGGTTGGGATCATCACCATCCACCCGCCCGAGACGCGATCAGTGTCGCTGTTGACGTCTTCAGTTACCATCTGGATCACCAACGTGCTCACCTTCTCGCTGCTCTATTGGCAGATCGACGCGGGTGGCCCATCGCGTATCGCGCGTGGGATGGCTGGAACGCCCGACTGGCTCTTTCCCCAGGCTTCGGTTCCCGAACTGGCGCCCCCGGACTGGCGACCGCTCTACCTCGATTATCTTTCCCTCGCATTCAATACGGCGACCGCGTTCAGTCCTACCGACGTGCTGCCGCTCACCCGGCGTGCGAAGGGGCTGATGATGCTCGAAAGTGCCATTTCACTGCTGACACTCGTGCTCGTGGCCGCGCGTGCAGTCAATGTGATTCCGTAGCGCCTCCACGGCGCGGTCGTCCATTCGTCCGTATAGATCGAAGGTGCCTGTATGTCAGTCGAAGCTGATCAGCTTTCAACAATGATCAATCACGCGGTCGCGCCGGCATTCGTGCTCAATGCCGTCGCGGCGATGGTGGCGATTCTGGTCAATCGGATTTCCGGCGTAACCGAGCGGATCAGAAGCCTCCGCGAGATCGATGAAGGTGATGTCTCTCGAGTGTGGCTGAAGCAGGAAATCGGGGAGCTGAGGCGGCGGGAACTGCTCTTGAACAGTGCAGTGCACATGGCCGTCCTTGCCGGGATCGGCGTGACGCTTCTCCTCCTATTCGGATTCGTCGTCGCTTTTTTGGGATACCGCCACGAACCAGGCGCCGCCGTACTATTCATTGCGGCACTTTGCTTCCTGGCGGGGTCGCTCGTCCGATTTCTGCAGGACATCCGGCTATCGCAAAGAGAGCACGACGACCGTCAGCTGCGCTGATCGCCGAACTGCTCAAGGCGCTCTCGCCCTCATTAGAAGTGGAACGAAACCCCGATGATCGGGCCCTGCTGGACAACGTCGAAGACAAACCCGTCGTTCTCGTAGTTGACGCCCAGTGCGCGGTATCCGGCCACCGCCGAGATGGTGTCGTTGAACTTGTAACCGAGGCCGAGGCCCACGTCCCAGTCGACGTCGGCACCGCCGCCGCCCACCAGTCCCCATCCCGTGACATAGATTTCCGGGGTGAAGAAGTAGTTCCCGCGCAGGCCGACGACCGCGTCCACCCACGTGGCACTGTCTTCCCGCTCCACACCGGCCAGAAGTCCGCCGTTGAAGGAGATGTCCGTCTCGACCGACCAGACTTTCATACCGCCGAACACGTCAAGGTGGCCATTTTGATCTTCGAGGACGGCGTAACCCACGCCGAGAAGTCCTGCGAAGGTCTCGGACGTCACGTCGACGCTGTCGGCAAAGATGCCACGGGGCGTGTGCGCATCGGCCCCCAGTTTGACGTAGATCACGTCGCCGACGATGCTGTAGCGGTCATATCGTGCTTCGCCTGTCGCCATGAAGGCGAAGTCGAGATTGTCGAGAATGTCGCCGAAATCGGCGTCGATGTTGACTTCGGGAAGCCCGAATTGCCGTACGTCTCCGGAAATCCCGGCAGCCCAGAAGTATGGCGCGACCGTGAACTCCCAGCCGCTCCGGGTCTCGACCGTCTTCGCCTCCGGCGCGAGAGGCGTCATATCGGCGGCGTTGCCGATCGTTGCGGCTGTGACGCCGGCTAGCAAGACAATCGCATGCAAGTGAATGGCCTTCATGAGAATCCCCCGATCTCGTTTGAACCCAGCACTGATCCCGAGTCGGGACTGTGCAACAGGAGGTGAATTTCCGCAAGCTGTACGCCTATTTTTGGTTGACTGCCTGGCGCAACTGCCTGAGCAGATCCAAGATCTGCTGGTCTTGGGGTCTCAGTTGGGCCATTCGTTCGGCAAATTGCAACGCTTCCGGCAGCCTCTGAAGCTTGAAACTATATTGCAGCGCGAGGCCGATGATGGCTGCGTCTCCCGTCGCCGCCCAGCGATCGAGACGGTTCAGGGCGTCTTCGGTCCTGCCGACGGAATCGAGGGCGACTGCTAGCGTCGTCTGGTAGCGGGAGTTTCCAGCGTCAAGCCGGACCGCTTCCTCGAGTTCTGCGATCGCGTCGGTCAGCGCCTTTTCGCGAACCAGCGAGAGACCATGTCCGTAGCGCAAATCTGCCCGTTCGGGCGAAATTGAAATTGCTTCGGCATAGGTTTGCTCGGATTTGTCGTTCCGTCCGATGGCACGGTAAAACTCCGCGAGATTGACACGCGAACCTTCTAGGGTAGGGTCGAGAGAAATCGACCGCCGGAAGGCGGCTTCGGCCTCTGGAATACGCTGTTGGCCGAACAGGAAGACACCATAGTTGCTTTGCGTTTCCGCAACGTCTGCATTTGTATCGACGTAGGCGCGCAGGTCTTCGACCGCTTTCTCGAAGCTGCCTCGCTGGTTGCCGAAGAGGTCGGCAGGAGTGCTGCCGAGAGCGGTGACGGCCGCGACACGCACAGCGCGGGTGTCATCGCTGAGCAGGTCGCCGATCGCCTCTAGCCTGTGTTCTGGCGGGAGGCTGCTTGCTGCTTCTGCGGCGCCAAGCCTCACAAGGGGATCTGCATCTGTTGACGCGGCCCGAATGTCCGCGGTTGTATCCACTCCGCCGATCCGGCTCATTCTAGCGATTGCGCTACCCCTGACGATCCCCGCCTGTTCCCGATCCTTGACAAGCTTGCGCAACGCCTCCACGGCTGTCCGATCGCCGTTTGCGGCTCCGGCGAAAGTATGGGTGATCGTGGGGCGTTGACGCCATTTCGTTCCATACCATTTGTCCATGTTCTCGGCTGCCCAGGCATTGTCCTTTTCAGCATGGCACGTCGTGCATGCATTCGGCGTTCCGAATGTCGTCGACAGATCTGGCCGAGGGATGACGAACGAGTGGTCGCGTCTCGGATCTACCTTCATGTATATGCGCTCGGGCATGTGGCAATTGGCACATTGAGCTCCCGCCGAACCGACCGGGTGGTGGGTGTGAACAGGCGCGTCGAACAGGCCACTCGGATCCTGCTTGACGAAGCGCTCAGGTTTGGTTTCCGCGTGGCATTGCGCGCAGAGCGCATTGCCCTCGGCCTTCAGGCCGGCATCGTGTGGCCGATGGCAGTCCAGACATGTCACCCCCGCCCTTGCCATTTTGCTTTGTTGAAAGGAGCCATACTCGAAGACCTCGTCGAGTATCTGCCCATCTGAAAAATAGAGATCCTGTCGGAGTAGTGCAGGGGAGAAGTAGTCGAGAAAAGGCTTCCCGGCATCGTAGCCGCTCAAGAGCTTGGTCCGTCTTGCATGGCAGGCAAAACAGACGCTTGCATCGGCCTTCGGCAAGCCCAGGTCTGGCTTGTCGGCTGACGAGGCGTCGCTGGACTGCGCCCATGCGACGTGCTCGGCACCCGGACCGTGACAGGACTGACAGCCGATGCTGGTGGCGACATAGGTCGAGTTGTATTCGTTCGCCGCCGGTTGAAAGTTCGCTTGAGGATCGGTCGAATGACAGTCGATGCAGGTGCGGTTCCAGCGGTAGAAAGAGCCTGTCCAATGATATGTCGAACCGGGCTTGGCCGGGGCGTCGTTGCCGAGCCAGAACCACTGTCGTTTGGCCGTGTCCCAGGCTATGTCGAGAGCCTGCAGCCGTCCTCCTCCTATATCCGCGAGGTACTGCTGAAGCGGTTCATAGGCGAAGGTATATTTGACTTCGAACTCGCCTTCGTTGCCATCCGGCCCTTCCGTTTTGACGAAAAACCGGCCTTCGCGACGAGAGAACGTCGTGACAATGCCGTCGTGTTCAAACCGAGCATTGTTGAAATCGCCGCGGACGGTGCCGTCGGTCGCCAGCGCCATGGCCTTGGCATGGTGGGATTTTGCGAAAGCGGCCGCCTGATCGCCATGGCAGGAGGCGCAGGTCGTTTCGTCGACAAAACCTTCATGAATCGACAACCGGGGATCCGGAGCGGACGTCGCTATTTTCTCGGTAGCAAGGCTCTGCCCGCTGAACGCCAGCGACAGGAACAATAGGGTCAGGAGGAGGACCAATCCCTTTTCCGCTTCTGACCGAACAGATCCTGCCACTCGATCGCTCCATGATAGCTGGTTTGGAAGAGTCACGCCGCCTTCGTCACGCAGATGGAAGATCAATAGCAAGGCGGGTAGGGATAGTAGCCGCATTGCTGGTTGTTGTCGTAGGAATTGTAGTAGGGATAGTAGGGGCGGGCTGCCGCCGCTCCGATGGCTGCGCCGGCGACCACGCCCGCGGCAACGGGAGCGCCGCGATACCAAGCCCCATGGTAGACGGGCGCATGCCAGTAGGTGCCGCCGACACGGTTGATGTTCGTGTCGCCGATATGCACGTCGTCTCCACGGAAGCCGCCACGGAAATCGCCTCCCGCGAAGTCTCCGCCACGGAAACCGCCGCCGCCGAAGCTGCCGCCGCCCAAACCGCCTCCATGGAAGCCACCGAAACCACCTCCTCCGAAACTTCCACCGAAGTGATCGATGAAGAGTGCCGCGGGTCCAGTCGCACCGCTTAGGCTTCCCTCCAGAACGGCGATGTCGAATGTCAGCGTCGTGCCGTCGAGTTTCGGAGTCTTCAGCGTGACGACGGCGTCGCTGACGTCAGATCCGTCGCCGCCCAGCACCGATACCGTCGCGTTCGGAGGATCGACGGCGAAATTGTCCTTGCCGTCGTCCCATTGCATGATGAATTGTTCGGTCGTCACATGGCCGGCGGCGCGCACCGGCCGGTCGGCAAAGACGATCGAGTTGGCCGAGACGCCGGTCAGAACGAGCTTTCCGTTTTCGATTTTGGCACCAGCCGAATTGATCACTGCCAATGACGGCACCGGACCTGTCGGCGTGACTTGGCCAATTGCCTTTTCGAGCGGTACGTGCGGCTTCTTCGGCGCATCCTGTGCGAAGGCAGCGGTCGTCATCGCAAAACCTGCGGCAAAGATCAGCGTGGTGAAACGGTCGACTTTCATGGCATCTATCCTCCCAGTTCGAACGGGCAGGAAGCCCGTCACCCTTGGTGAACGTCGTTGAAGTGTGATGTCTCAAGCATTTGGCACGCCGCCCAGGCGCACGGTCCTAGTCCTTGAAGATCTGCTTCCAGTCGGCCTTCATGTCGATGACGGTCCAGCCGGTGATCGCGGCGGCATCCAGCGCCTTGTCGAGGCGGCCGAATTCGGTATCACGGTCGTAGGCGTATTCGCGCTGCGCATCGGTGTGGTGGACGAGCATGCCGAGACGCGCAGGCGCGCCCGCCATCGTCGTCCACTGCAGCATTTCGAGATCGCCGTCGGAATTGCCGAACGCTGCAATCGGTCGACGGCCGATCTGTTGGTTGATTCCGACCGGCTTGCCCGCCTTGTCATCGACGAAGTTGACTTCCGGCAGACGGTACAGGGTCGGCGTGTCGTCCTGCATCTTGAACTCGGTCTTGATCGAGGAACCGATGACCTGCTCCGGCGGGACGCCGTAGACCTTCTCCGTCCATGGTCGCATGAACTCAACGCCACCACCCGACACGATGTAGGTCTTGAAGCCGTTGGCGCGCAAATAGGAAAGCAGTTCCACCATCGGCAGGTAGACGAGTTCGGTGTAGGGCCGCTTGAATTTTGGGTCCCGTGCCGTTGAAAGCCAATCGGTGACGACCTTCTGGAAATCGTCGTTCGTCAGTCCCGCGTGGGTGACCATGATGAGTTCCAGGAGGCCTCTTTCGCCCGATGCCGCAAGCGTTTTCATATCGCCTTCGAGCACCGCCTTGAACGGCTGTACATTTTTCCATTCCGGATGCTGCGGAGCGAGCGTCATCACGCGGTCCAGGGCGAAGGCAAGCTGCGTGTACATCGGATGCTCGACCCACAGCGTGCCGTCATTGTCGAAGACGGCGATGCGTTCGGCTTCCGGGACGAAATCGGGCGAACCCTGCTTGGTTACCCTCTCGACGAAGGAGACGATAGCTGCCTTGGGCGCGGTATCGTTCCAGGAGGACAGGGGATCGCTCTGCGCGGAGGCGGACGCCGCCAGGAAAAGTGTGGCGGCGAGCACGAGCATCACGCCGCGTGCCGTTTTGCGGAGGTCGGGGCTGGCTAGCATAGGATGTACTCCCAGATGAGTGCGCCCGCCGAGTTGCACTCTATCCGGCGCCGCCCAACTCTACCGAATACGGTTCTCCCCCGATATTGCCCTTTGGGGAATCTGCGGACTTCGGAACAATCCGGAGTAGCAATTGTCCGGATGACACCACAGCGTGAAGCTGTTATGTTCGCCGAGCATCTGGGGGAAGTCTGATGGGCTGGGGATGCAGTTGTTCCGCTAGATTTCAAGGAGCCGCCGTTCTGGCGATCGCTGTCTCAGCGGTTGTTTGCGGGTGCTACGCCGTTGCCTCGGAAACGTCGCATGCACTCCTCGATCGGCCGCCGCGGGTTCTCATACTTTATCCCTATGATGAGCGGATCGCGGCAACGACCGCTGCCGGAGAAGCATTGCGCAGCCGCCTGCTGGAAGCGACTGAGGGCAAGATCGATCTGTTTTCGGAGTTTCTTGATCTGTCGAGGTTTCCGGAAGCCGATCATGTCGTACGCATGGGCCGATATCTGGCGGAGAAGTATGCCGCTCGTCGCCCGGACGTGATCGTCGCACTTGGCAAGGAGTCTGCCAGCTTCATATCGACGAACCGAGGAAGGATCGCTCCCGGTGCGAAGATAGTCGCCGCAGGCTTCGGCAGCTCCACCGCGGAGAACATCGATCTACCCGATGACGTGATCGGCGCGTTCGCCACATTCGATATTTTGAAGACGGCCGAAATGGCCCGCAAACTGCAGCCCAATGCCCGTTACCTGTATATCATCGGTGGATCGTCGGACTTCGACCGGGGATGGTTGTCGACGGCGCACGCCGATCTTGACGAGTTCTCCAAATCATACGAAACGACGTACCTTGAAGATCTGACGATCGAGGAATTTGTCGAACGTGCATCGCATGTCCCGTCCGATAGCATTATCTTGGCGTTGACGGTCTTTAAGGATCGGGCAGGGCGGAATTTCATTCCGCGCGAGGCGATCAAGCTGATCGCGGCAACGGCCAGCGCGCCTGTCTATGGCCCCTATCAGACCTACATCGACCATGGCATCGTCGGCGGCAATACCGTCACCTTTGACGCTTTGGGCCGGACCGTCGGAAATCTTGTCGTCGATGTCATAGCCGGCCGACCGGTGTCCGATATCCAGGCACCCCAGATAAACATCGTAGATTCTCGACAACTCCGACGTTGGGGGCTTGCGGAGGGGAACCTTCCTCCGGGTACCGTCCAGATGCACAAGGAGAAGAGCCTGTGGGAAGAACACTGGCTGGCGGTAACAGTGGCGCTCGGCGTCGTTCTAATGCAGGCCGGCGTTATCGCTGCATTGCTGCTCGAGCGACGTCGTCGCCAGGATGCAGAGAGTATGTCTCGCCTTCACCTGCTCGAAGCTGTCCACCTCAACCAGTCCGCAACGGCCGGCGCCTTGTCTTCATCGATCGCCCACGAACTAAACCAGCCCCTGTCGGCAATTCGAAACAATGCCGAGGCAGCGTCACAGCTCCTTCGAAGTGGCAACCCCGATCTGGAGTTGATTCAGCAGATCCTTCTCGACATACAGGAGGACGATCAGCGTGCGGGCGACATCATTGGCCGGATGCGAGGATTGCTCAAGAAGAGACGTGAGATTGATTGGCAGGAATTCGACCTGAACGACATCACGTCGAGCGCGATCCACATCATGCACGGCGAGGCTGATCGCAGAGGGATTACGCTTAATACGAAACAGCCGACGACCGAGCTGCCGGTTCGGGCAGACAAAGTTCATGTGCAACAGGTCGTCCTCAATCTGGCGACCAACGCGATGGACGCCATGATGGACGCCGATTGCGCCAGAAGAATCCTGACGTTCGTAACAGGAATTGCAAAGGAGAGGGCCGAGCTCTGTGTGGTCGACACAGGCAGCGGCATTCCCGAAGAACGCCTGTCCAGCATCTTCGAGCCGTTCTATACGACCAAGAAGGCAGGGACAGGGTTGGGTCTTTCCATAGCGCGCGCCATCGTCGAGACATATGGCGGCACGATCTCTGCGCACAACCGGCCTGAAGGCGGCGCCATCTTCCGGGTGGTCCTGCCTCTGGCCCGACGGGAGGAGCGAGGCTCATGAAACCGGTCGTCCATATCGTCGATGACGACAAATCCTACCGAACGGCGACTGCACGGCTGCTCTCCGCCTACGGCGTGAAGGTCGAGGCCTATGAATCCGGAGATCAGTTTCTCGCCTGCCTTCCAAGCTGCGAGCCGGGCTGCGTTCTCCTTGACCTGCAGATGCCCGGCCAGTCTGGCCTGCAGATACAGCGCCGGTTGTGGGAGCTGGCGCCGCTACTGCCAATCGTATTCCTCACCGGCGAAGGAGACGTAAAGGCCGGCGTCGACGCGATGAAGGCGGGCGCACAGGACTTCCTGGAGAAGCCGAGCTCGGTCGCCGTCCTGATGGAAACGATCGAGTGCGCGTTGGCTCAATATGAAAGGCGGCGGGCCGAGCACGAGCGTCTGCAGGAGCTGAGGACATTGATGGCGAGCTTGAGCGCGCGCGAAGCGGAAGTCTTCGGGCTGATCATCCGTGGCCAGCTCAACAAGCAGATCGCCTATGCCCTTGGCATTTCGGAGCGGACGGTGAAGGTGCACCGCCATCAGGTTATGGAGAAGCTCGGAGCAAAGTCTTTGGCGGAGGTTGTCACGATCGCCGCCGACATCGGCCTCGACCGCGGACGCAGTGCTCTCTGGGAGTGATCGGGCGACCATCCCCTTAGGGCAATATCAAGCAACCGCCGACGCACCTACAATGACAGGCAACTGCGTATCTCGCGTATTGTCACGAATGGGGGGCATGAGGTGGGAAAGCTGCGCCGCACTGTCGCAGTCGTCGATGATGATGCGAGCCTACGTCGAAGCGTCGGGCGGCTCCTCAATGCCTACGGGTTTCTGGCGATGGAGTATGCATCGGCGGAAGCCTTTCTCGGCCGTGATCCAGAGACGCCGATCGGCTGCCTCGTGCTGGACATCGACCTGGGCGGCATGTCCGGCATCGAACTACAGCGGAGGGTGAAAGTGGCTGGATTGAAGCTGCCGGTGATCTTCATTACCGCCCTCGAAGACGCTCGCCTGAAAACCGAGGCAGAGCAGGCAGGGTGCATCGCATATTTGCGAAAGCCGTTCGCGGCGGCCGTACTTGTCGACGCGGTCGAAAGGGCGCTCGGATCGTGAACTCTGGATCGAGGAAAGATCTCCACGACCGCGGGTCAAAAGGCGCACCAGTCATTGAAGGCGCGTCCCGTATCGGCCAGTTTGGCGACTCCCTGCTGGAGGGCGATGCCTTAGTCGGCACGATGCTTGACGCGTTGAAGCAGCTTGGCGCAGAGGAGGATACCATCGTCGTTGTCGCCTCCGACAACGGACCGGACGGTCCTGGCGCGAGCCGCTTCGGCGCCGACATGCCAGACATGGGAGCCTCCGGGCCTTGCCGCGGCGCGCTTGGCGAAGTGAGCGAAGGCGCAATCCGCGCCGCCGCCATGATCCGCTGGCCGCAACGGATCAAGCCGCGGTCCTTATACGCAATGTTCTCGATCATGGACTTCTTCCCGACCCTCGCACATATTGCGGGCGGCAAAATTCCGGACAACCGGCCGATCGACGGCGTCGACCAGAGCAAACTCCTGCTCGGCGAAGATGACAACGGGGCGCGCCAGCATTTGCTGACCTTCGTGCGTTCGGAACTGGTCGCCGTTCGCTGGAAGCAGTTCCGGGCCTATTTTGCTGACGTAGCGCCGGGCCGCAGCGGTGCGGGCGGGGCAATCCTGATGGGAGGCGTAGGTGCAAGCGCTGCACCCATGAACGGTTATCCCCGGTATTCAACATCGAGGCCGACCCGCAACAGGAGCACAATATCGGCGCAATGTACGACTGGGTTTTAGGGCCGATATTGAAGGCAGTGGCGGAATACAAGAAGACCCTCGTGCGGTCACCCAATCCACCTGCGGCAAACATGACGAAGTTTTGAGTTGGATCGGCAAGCGGGTCTGACGAGGTAGGGAGTCGCTCCTCTGGGTAGAGGCCGATTTCGCTGGTCAACTCAGAGATCGATGGCGTCCGCGTTAGCCATCGTAGACGGGTCCAAGTACGTGAAACCGCGGATCCGAATCCAGGGTATCGTCGCTGAAAGGCGCGTTTTGGAGCCGCTTTTCCAACTCGGTGCATGGCCCGTGGATCACTCGAGCGGGTACTACCTTGTAGCCGGGCAACGCGATCCTGTTCGCATCTAAAAGCCGAAGGGCGCATACGTGCTGACCTGCACGGCGGTACCGCCGAGGGGCGGCCCTGAGGATCCGCCGGCAGGACCCCTCGATATCGAGGAGGAAACCGCTAGACAGATCGTCGTGTCGATTGCACGCAAGTGGACCAAGCCTCGCATCAGCCGTGAGACTACGAAGGAACAGCAGGGGTATTTTGAGAAGCCTGCAACTCCCGGGAGCGGCTTTGACCAATCCATATAGACTGGTGAATGCGCCGGGATCCAGCGCTATTCCCTAATTTAGCTTATTGTGACGGCATTGCTTGAAGAAAAAGTCCGCTGTCGTGCCCAATGAGCAGGAAGCCAAGCGGAGCTGGGCGAGGTAGACCGCTTTGTCGACGGCGGCCTTCTCGCTGGCTACGAGGCGCGTCAAACGGGTTCACCGGATGCCCGGTCTCTCAAGATCAAAGGCCTGGAAGAAGTTGGAGGTGAACGTTCGGGGGCGCTTGCCTCTGAGGCACGGCCCCCTAGTTCCTGCTCCAGGCCAAAAATGGCCGATAGTGTCGCTGGGCGATAAGCAGAGTTCGATCCGGTTGGATGATATAGATCTCCTCGACCTCGCGCCCTGTCTGATCCGTGAACGTATGGGGGAACGAAGAGCCGATCGGCGACCTCGTGATCTTCGTTCGAGGCTGGCCGCCGTAAGTGATGCTGCCGGGAATAGGCGCGTAGCCTTCCGACTGATAGGAGCCCGAAACGGCTGTGCAGCTTGCAACAAACATCGCGATCACGACCGACGCTACTATTTTTTGAAACATCCTCTGGCCTCCCAGTTCATCGGTCAGATTCCGCGCGCGTGGTCACTCTCACGCAAGCAAGTGAACCCAGAACCTTTACCGCGGAAATGTCAGGCAACGATGAGAGCTTTCGGCCCCTGGGCGAGCCCGTCATCCGACTACGATGGCTCCGTTGGTAGAGTCTACCAGTTTAGAGGACACGCGCTACCACTTTGAACGGATCCTGTCTTACTTTCAGAGATTGGGACAACCACGGCTGCAATAAGAGATGAAGGTTGGCCCAAATCCGTAAAATGCAAACCCTGAAATCGCTACGTTTTTGAGTTCGAAAGCCACGATTTGGTGAAGCGACGACCCATAGCCGTGAAGCTACAAAGGCTTTGTCTCCATCGGCGTAAAATGGATTCCTTGTCGGTTCTCCCGGCAGTGCGGTCGAGACATTGATCGCTTCTCGCCCGCAACGAAAAAAGCCACGGAACGAAATCCGTGGCTTCTTCGAGACGACCGAGAAGATCACGACATCCGGAATAGGATACCGGTCTCCTCAAGAGATGGTGCCCCCGGCAGGGTTCGAACCCGCGACCCCCTGATTACAAATCAGGTGCTCTACCAACTGAGCTACAAGGGCGATGCCTGCCAAGTACCAGATTCTGCCGTCCTGTAAAGAAGAAATCGGCGCGATGTTGATTTCATGGGTGCCACCTGACCGCCGGAGATTGGCAAGCGCAACGAGATAGACGGCGTCGGTTTCGCAAGCCCAATTCTGAGCAGTTTGCCGCACGCTTGCTTGCAACGCGTCTCCAGGGCCTGTCTCACTGGCTCCTGATGGCGACATGATTGCGATGCTCAGCACCGAGGCAACCATGAAACAATGACGGCCATCACCACCGCACGGTTCTCTCCCTGAAAATCGTGCGTGGCAAACTCGGGGGGGCGACCGTCGGTTCCCCGACGACTCGACGATCTATTGGGTGGGTGTTGGAATGGGGCGTTCAGGGGCGGGCGCCAGCGGAGCGGGTTCGTGCGTTGGCTGCGACTTGTCGATCCAAGCGATGCTGAGAATGATGGCGACGAATACAGCGACGAAGAGAGTGCCGACTATGAGGGAGCGGATGGCCATATGGGGTACGTTCCTCCTGTTCGCGTACGGGACAGCTATAGAAAACGGCAGAGTCAAAACCGAGGCGAGTCAGCTTTTTTCTGATCATCAGCAATGGTTTGCCGCCTTCCTCCTTGCTTTTCCCGAAGCTGCGGTGGTTCCCCATGATGAAAGGGATGCTCTGTCGGCGCTCATCAGTACGAGCCGGAAGCCCTCAATGTGGAAGATCAAGGATCGAGCCTTGCAATGGCTGTCGCGCAGTCTCCGGCCGGCGACAGGGCGAGATTGCTGTTCGCGTTTGCCTCGTCGCTCAGCGCGCAAATTGGCAAGAAAGAGCGCCGCCGATCGAAGAACGAGGCGGATCGTGGCATTCCCGTGTTGCCGCGATCCGCCGCCGATTGCATCATACTTTCAAATGCAGCCTTGCCGCATAGAGAGCAATCGCCGCCGCGTTGGACACATTCAAGGACTTGATGGCGCCCGGCATGTCGAGCCTTGCAAGTGCGCTGACGGTTTCGCGTGTCTTCTGCCGCAGCCCTTTGCCCTCGGAGCCCAGCACCAGCGCCACCTTCTCACCTGAGAATGTACCTTCGAGCGGGGCGGGACCTTCCGAATCAAGGCCGATCGTGAAGAAGCCGAGCTTGTGCAGTTCGCCAAGCGCGTCCGCAAGGTTCGTGATCTGGATATAGGGGATGAGTTCCAGCGCGCCGGAGGCTGATTTCGCCAGCACGCCTGATTCGGTCGGGCTGTGGCGTTGCGTGGTAATGACGGCACCGGCATTGAAGGCCACGGCGGAACGCATGATGGCGCCGACGTTGTGCGGATCGGTCACTTGGTCGAGCACGAGAAGCAGCGGACTGTCTTTCAGCGCTTCGAGCCGGCGAACGGGAAGGGGCCGCGTTTCCAGCATGACGCCCTGATGGATCGCGTCAGGACCGAGAAGCTTGTCGATATCGTGCGGAGCGACGATCTCGAGCGGAATGCCGAGCTGATCGGCATCGATCTCGAGACGGGCAAGCGCGTTCTGGGTCACCGACAATTTGACGTTCTTGCGCTCTTTGTTGTCGAGCGCTGCACGAACCGTGTGGAGGCCGTAGAGATAGACCTGCTCGGGTGCGAGTGTCGGCGGCTTCCAGTCCTCGGCGCCGCGCCGGCGCTTCTGCGGCGGAGGTGTCGGAATCTCGCCGCGTTCGCGCTTGCTGTCGCGATGCGCACGGCGCAGGGTTGCGTAATGTGTGTCCTTGGCGGACTTGTCGTTGGTGGGCTTGCCACCGATTTTGTTGTCTTTGCTCATGCGGCTTTATAGCGAGGGCACTTCTTTCCGCATAGGATTTCTTTCAAGAGCCCGGCTTTCCACGGTCGATGAAATTTTTCACATTTTTTCCATCGTCATCGTGTTGACATGCGGAAATCGTCCGGTCATATACGCGGCGCAGACCGAGGGGCGGCAACGCTTCGAAAGTCTGACGAGCTTGGTCTCGCGATCCGGACGAGAAGACTGGAGAGATGCCCGAGTGGTTAAAGGGGACGGACTGTAAATCCGTTGGCTCAGCCTACGTTGGTTCAAATCCAACTCTCTCCACCATTCGTCATTGGATCGGAACCACCCCGCGGGTATAGCTCAATGGTAGAGCAGCAGCCTTCCAAGCTGAATACGCGGGTTCGATTCCCGCTACCCGCTCCAACCTTTAGTAGTTTTGCAAAAACCATTGGCGCTGTGATAGAGAGCGATTAGCGATCTGAGCGCTGCCGTCAACCTAGATCGGCGTGTCTCTCTGACGAGACCAGCGAACAACTCGCCCGCCAGCGCGACTGCCAAACCCTCTCCAAACAAAGCGGCTCACCTTAAAGGCTGCGGTCATTTTATAGAGTGCCGAAGAGTCCAGCGCCTTTTTACTGAAAATCAATAACGCTGCACCCGGC
This sequence comes from Rhizobium sp. BK060, assembly GCF_014193145.1. Taxonomy (NCBI): domain Bacteria; kingdom Pseudomonadati; phylum Pseudomonadota; class Alphaproteobacteria; order Hyphomicrobiales; family Rhizobiaceae; genus Rhizobium; species Rhizobium sp. BK060. The sequence goes on along the minus strand of NZ_JACHYW010000024.1, from coordinate 1,149 downwards.
AGACAGAACAAGAGCCATACTGTGAGAACCACGCGGGCTCCTTCGAAGGCATAGCAAGCCACCGCTGCGGTAAGCATAAGACCGAATCTATAAACGGCGATCTGAAGCGCCGTCGCGCGACCGGAAATTGCGGCAATTCCCATCGCCGCAAAGACTGCGGTTGCACCTGGAATAAATAGGTAGAGAACGAGCATCTTATTCTCGGCTGTCCGCCTTCTTGATTTCATTCCGAATATGGAGAGTGCTGTCGCGGCACCTGCGCGTGTGATTTGCGCTGCTAGCCCCACAGAAGCACAAAAGGCGAGGCGAGCGCGATGATGCCGGCGATCATCCATCGCCTCTGCCCGTAAGCGCTGAGGTCTTCCCTTGAAAGCCAGATGCGAACGGCAATGAACCCGATCGCAATCAGTGCGCTGTAGATCACGGCGCGCAGCAGGATCGACCAGCCGCCGCCGAAGAGACCGATGGCGATACCGAAACCGGTAAGCGCGCCGAGAATGCCGTATCCGACGTCGAACATCAGCATTGTCGTGGTCGAAAGCGGCGTCAGCATCTTCGGAAAGGCGATCGCGAAGGCCGCCGTAAGCAGCCATATCGCGACGATCGCCTGCAGCGTCGAGGAACTGACGATCGAGGTCGCCAAAGCTGGAAGCCGCTCAGGCGAGGAGAGGCGTACAATCTGCGCGACCCAGTCGATCGCAGCTGCAAGAATCCACAATATGAATGCGCAAGCGGCAAAGATCAGAAAGTTGCCCGCGGATCGCTTTGCAATTTCCTTTGGTTCCATTGCGTTGTCTCCAGACAGTGCTTCCCCGTGAGAGCAGTAAATGAAATAGTATCATATCCTTGGTCCCGGTCGCGCCCGTTCTTCGCGAATATATCTTCGCTGCCATCTGCGGTGGATATTGCCGATCCGGCACCTCCTTCCCATATGCGCCCGCAGGCTGCGAATACGGTCCGCAATTAGGTCTTGCGCAATTTCCACGAAAGCCTTAAACGGCGGCACTAAACCGGTTCGCCGGGGTCATCCATTTCGTTCACAGGAAGCATTCAAATGGCAAAGAGTAAGTTTGAGCGCAACAAGCCGCACGTTAACATCGGCACGATCGGCCACGTTGACCACGGCAAGACGTCTCTGACGGCAGCGAT
>NZ_JACHYW010000023.1:0-110630 GCF_014193145.1 Rhizobium sp. BK060 | reverse complement strand
CGATCTCCAACCATTCCGTTCCGCTCCTATCGATGAAGGAGCTTATCTCACGGCCCCCATCACAAAAGAAAAGGTGGGCTGTTCGTCGCGCTCACTGATGAAGTGGGCACGCTGCGCCAGGTCCTGAAAACCGTCATCCGCCATAAATGGCTCAGCCATCTTCCCGACCCGTCGCCGCCCTACAAGACGCAGGGGAAGGTGTGCACCGGTCGTGGTTCAGCCCTGCCGAATACAAACAGCTTTATGAGGCAACCCGCCAGAACGCCAAGGAGCCGAAGAACAAGCACTTCCGTTGGGAAGCCGAACAGTTGCACGACTTCGTGCTGTTCATGGGCAATACCGGCCTTCGGCCCGACGAGGCCGAGCAGCTCCAGCATCGTGACGTGACCATTGTCGTGGATCCCGACAGCCGCGAGCGCATCCTTGAAATCGAAGTGCGCGGAAAGCGCGGCATCGGCTGGTGCAAATCCATGCCCGGCGCGGTGAAGCCTTATGAGCGCCTGCGCGATCGATTGAAGCCTGTGCGCGGAAATGGCAAATCGGAAAACGGAGAGCTTCCGGCACCGACTGATCTGCTCTTCCCCGGCAATTATCTCGAGATGTTCAGCAATCTTCTTGATGCGCAACATCTCAAGCTGGACCGCGATGGCAAACCTCGGACAGCCTACAGCTTACGTCACACCTATATATGCCTTCGGCTCATGGAACGTGCTGATGTTTATGCGATTGCCAGAAATTGCCGCACGAGTGTCGAAATGATCGAGAAATTCTACGCGGCGCACATCAAGACTACTTTGGACGCTTCCGTCATCAACGCGCGCAAACCCAGGAGGGCGAACCGCGATCGGAAGGGGAAGAGAGCGGCGGAACCGCCGCTCTACCACGGAAACGAGGCTCCACAGCCTCGTCGCGACACCCGAACGGGTGTCCAGACGAACCGCTTGCCGGTTCGAAGCGCCCGCTTGGCGGGGCGCTCATAGAATGGTTTAGCCTTCTCTCAATCCGGCCACGTCCTCCGGCGTGGCTTTCTGTGAACAATATTGACAATATATGTTACAAATCCCACAATAAAAGGAGAACGAGAGGATATGCCTATGGCATCAGGAAACATTCATGTGCGCGTGAGCGGCCAATTGGAAGCTCACCTTCAGCAGCAGATCGGCGAGGGCGGTCTCTACGAGAATGCCAGCGAGTATATTCGTGCCCTGATCCGCCGTGACCTGCAGACGCGCGAGGAAGCGTGGGAGACCTTGCAGAAGGAATTGGCCCCTGCCATGCGGGCCGATGACAGTGAATTCGTCACCGTCACGGCCGAGGATGTCATTCGCCGCAACCAACGCCGCTAACCATGGTGGCCTATCGGTTTTATCCGCGAGCGGATGCCGCTCAAGACAAGATCTGGGAAGATACCGTCAAGGATTGGGGCGAAGAGCAGGCCGTGACCTACGTCACAGGCTTGCATGCCCATTTGCGGCGCCTATGCGACAATCGAATGATATGGCGGAAGTTGCCGCAAAAGCTTGCGGTTCCTGTTGATGTCAAACGCGAGGCGTATTTCAGCCGGTACGAGCGGCACTGCATCTTCTTTCGCGTGTTGGACAACGGCGATCTTGGTGTCATGAGCATTCTTCACGAGCGTATGGACGTGCCGGTACGTCTGAAGGAAGACTTGGCTGCCCTCATCGCGAAGCAGGACAAGGCCGACGAAACTTAAAATCGACCGGAGCGTAGGCGAGGGGAAAGTGGTGGAAGTTCGGCCGATTCACACGTTCAACGCGCGTGGCAATGTGTTCCTAGAAGTGACACGCGATTATTTCAACGTCTCCTCTCCTGCGATGTTCCGTGAAATCCAGCGTCTCAGACGAGAGACCGAGGAAGCGCTGGCGCTGAAGGGTATTCGTTACGCGGACCTGAAAACCGCGCTCGTTACCGACAGGCAACGGAAAGAGATGGCTGTCCTCTCCGGCACTTCTTTATCTCACGAAGAAGCGCGAAAATCATAAGACAAGCATGTGCCGGAGCGTGTGGCGACCCAGGGCGACCAGAAGGGCATCGTCGAAATAGAAGCCGTCCATTGGGAAGAGCGCAGCGGTATCGCGCGCATCTCCATTGAGGATTGCGACGGCGTGTTCGGCCATGGCCGGGTTCAGTTTCTGACAGGCGAATTATAGGAGCACGAGGCCCGCAGGCTTTGTGATCACGACGGGCTGATCAGGGGGCTGATCGAAGCTTCGCTCAGTGATTCTGCATCGCTATGATCCTGCTCCCTCTCACGTCCGGCTGTGTTGATCTCATTTCGCGCCCAGAGGCTGGTGCTGGCGATAACGGCGCCACCGATGATTAGCACTCCGGCCCATAAGAGGGATAGGTCGAACGCGGCCGTTGTGAATGACGCGACGAAAAGGGCTCCGACAAACGGCTCGACATAAGAGAAGGCCCCGAGCGCCTGAATGTCCCCTTTCTTAAGCCCATGGTCCCAGAAATAGATGGCGAGCCCCATAGGCAAGCAGCCAAGCGCAGCCATTGCCAGCCATTCAGCCGTCGTGGGCCTAACCCACTCTTCAAACGACAGGTGGGCGACGTATGAGACGATGGCGGACGCTGCGTAAAACATTCCGAGAGCCGAGGAAGGAACTTCCGGCAGTGTTCTCGTCAGAACAGAATAAATCCCCCAGAGCGCCGCCGCAACGCCGATCAGCGAGAGATAGAAGGTCGCTCCCGCCGAAAAGGACGCTTCGCTGCTGCCGGCATCTACCAGACTGATGACGCCCGCCAACCCCATCAGCGCGCCGACAATGTGCCACCATCGGAGCCTCTCTCCCGGGAGGAAAGCAGACCCGAGCACGATCATAAGCGGTGTCGTTCCCTGAAGAAGGGCCGCGGCTGCCGCGGGCGCCTTCTGCGTAGCGTAGTAAATGCAGGCATGGTAGCCCACCAGCGAAATCACCACCAGCAGCCAGACGCGGGGTGGTTGGCGAAATGCGGCAAGCGGGTGGCTGCCTGTGACAAGCCACACGAAAGGCGACATGGCGGCGGCGAAGAGAAATGCGGTCGCCACCGTCTGAAGAGGCGGAATGGCCGTGGTGAAGGTAACGAGTGTCGTCTCGGTGGCCCAGAGGATGACTCCCACAGCTCCGACCAGCGAGGCGACCAAACGGCTGGAGCTGAATAAAGACATCGCGCTTTGCCTTTATTCACCCAGTGCCACGACGGTGTCGGCATAGAAGCCGTTGAACTGCGTGCGCATCGACAGGCTGTACGCACCCATCATGCCGATTTCGATCCAGTCGCCCTCGCGAACGTCTTCAGGCAGATTGAACGGTGCTCCCAGCACATCGTTCGAATCGCAGGTGGGCCCATAAATCTTGAAATCGACATTGGGGGCCGCCCAGCGTGTGCCGTTCCTGATAAGCCGGGTCGGGCGGTGCTCCTTGGGGTGACCGAGCTCCTGCAACGTACCAAAAACGCCATCATTGATGAAAATGTTCGATCCTCGGCGCATCACCACCTGAACGATTGCCGTCCCCGCCGTTGCCACGAGGCTTCGGCCGGGCTCGCAAAGCACGATGCAGCCGCGCGGCAGCTCGATCATTCGCACCGCTCGGACGATGTTCCCGAAATAGTGCTCTCGCCCCTCGATCTTGTCGCCGGGATAAGGTGCTGGAAAACCGCCCCCGACGTTCAGCACACTCAAGGGAACGCCCGCCTTGGTCGCGATCTTTCCAGCGAGTTCGACGGCTGCGGCAAACGCGCCGGGTGCCAGACATTGCGAGCCGACATGGAACGAGATCCCGGCCCTGATGCCTCGCGCGTGAATGGCCTTCAACATTTCGGCTGCGTCGCTGGGCTGGGCACCGAACTTGGTGGCGAGAACATACCTTGCGTCAGCGGGACGGGTAGCCAGGCGGACGGCGATCACCAGGTCGTCCCTGGAGCCAGCTTCGTCGACGATCTTTTCAATCTCTTCCATACAGTCGGCGGTATAGAAGCGAATGCCATGATGTTCGCTTGCAGCACGTATGGCGGGCCGTGTTTTCGCCGGGTTGTTGAAAAACTGGCCGGCAGCCTTCCCAAACATGCCGTCGATCAGTCGGATCTCATCCAGCGACGCGACGTCAAAATCCGTAATGCCGGAGCGATAGAGGGTCTCGAGCACGAATGGGTGAGGATTGCACTTGACCGCATAGAGCGCTCGGCCGGGAAACGACTGAAAGCTCTGCGCAGACTCCCGCAACTTCGCGGGCGAAATGCAAAAAACCGGTTCTGTTGGCTGCAGGTGAGCAATAACAGTGTTCACGTCAGGATAGCTCGCGAGTGGAGTACCTGTGTGGCGAGCCTTCTCCAGCGATGGAATGGAACTTTGTATCCGTGCCTGAAGCTGGCGCGGGGACAAATCCGGCTCGTCTAGGACGGCAGACGCGGTTTGCGCAGTCATTTCAATTTTCCTGTTTGATTTCTGTTTGCGGCTAGGCTGCTACAATTGATAGTATGTCCGACGCTTCCCAGCGATCGATGAACGCGGTGAGTTCCGTTGCTGTGATGGGCTTACTGAAATAAAATCCCTGGAGTTGGTCGCATCCTTCCTTGGTGAGGAAGCTGGCCTGCTCGATCGTCTCCACTCCCTCGGCGGTCGTCACCATGTTCAAGCTCTGACCGAGACTGATGACCGACTTCACAATCGCGCCGGACTTATCCTTGCTGCTCATATCTCCGATGAAGGATCTGTCGATTTTGATTTTGTCGAACGGAAACGAGTTGAGATAACCCAAGGATGAATACCCGGTGCCGAAGTCGTCCATCGCAATCCTGACACCGAGGCTCTTCAGACCGTTCAATATCTCGAGCGCGGCTGTGGCATCGTTGATAAGGACACTCTCGGTAATTTCCAGTTCCAGACGTGCTGGATCAAGGCCCGTTCGAACAAGAACACCCTTTACGCTGTCGACAAGGTCACGGCCTCGAAATTGGATAGGCGAGAGGTTGACGGCGACCCGGAGCTGCGGCCACTCGAGCGCCTGCAGACAAGCTGTTTCAAGAACCCATTCGCCAATAGCGACGATCAGGCCCGTCTCCTCTGCGAGTGGAATGAATTCCGCTGGTGAGACAAGACCCCGTGTGGGGTGGCGCCACCGCACTAGCGCCTCGACCGCTGCCACTGCACGCGCCTCAAGATCGATGAGTGGCTGGTAGTGAACTTCAAGCTCGTTCTTGAGGACTGCCTGGCGCAGGTCATATTCCAACGCCTTGCGGGCTTGAAGCTCCACGTCCATTTGCGCTTCGAAAACCCTATAGGTCGCGCGGCCGGCTTGCTTTGCCCTGTAGAGCGCGATGTCGGCATTCTTCAGGAGCCGCTCGGGATCGTTGTCACGAGTATCCGCAACCGCGATGCCAACGCTGACGCCGATATGAAGGTCCTGGCCGTCGAGTTGGAATGGAGCTCTCACAACCTCGATAAGCCGTCTGCTGAGTTGTTCGGATTCAAGAGGCTGGTTCACACCGACCTGGATGATCGCGAATTCGTCGCCGCCGAGCCGGGCGACGGTGTCGCTTGCACGGACACAGCCCAAAAGCCTGCTCGACAGTTGCTGGAGAAGGATGTCGCCGGCACCGTGCCCAAGTGTATCATTGATCTCTTTGAAGTGATCGAGGTCGAGACAGATGATGGAAACGCGCGATGTCTCGGCGGCATTCGCCGCCAAGGCAATGTTGAGCCGTTCGCGGAAAAGTACGCGGTTCGGCAGGCCGGTCAGAGCATCATGGTGTGCCAAGTGCGTTGCGCGCTCCTGTGCCTTGACCTCCTCGGTGATGTCGGTTGCCGTGCCACGGAAACCGAGGAATTCACCGCTCGCACCTGTAATGGGACGTCCTGCGAGCCGGCAGATGCGCGTTTGGCCGCCTGCATCGCGATAACAGCATCTCAGATCCCGGAATGACGTCCGCTCGTTGGTTTCCTCGATCAGCCGGCGCCAACCGTCGGTATCGGCGTCGCTGGAAAAAAACTGTTCAAGCGTCTTGCCCAAGACGCTCGCCGCCGCAACTCCCGTCACTTCCGTGAAGCGGGTCGAGAAGTATACCAGCCGCAGAACATTGTCGCTCTCCCAGATCCAGTCCGAGGATGCCTCCGCGACATCCTTAAAGCGAGATTCACTCTCCTTGAGCGTCTGTGCATAAGCTTCGACTGTCCTGGCCGACTCCTCCAGAGCGCGAGTGGACCGGCGGGCATTGCGGACCACCAGTATGGAAAAAGCGGCGAGGATAACAAGCGCGACTGCCAACGGCGGCAGGAGGAAGCGGAGCAACTGGTAACCAGGCTTGGCTGGAAACCAGGTAATCGAGCCCAGGTAAACCCGGTCCTGCGTCAGCAAGGGGATCGAAGCCTCTGCGTCGGTGGGATTGGTGGGCGAGATCGCCAGCCCATCTAGAAGATAGTCGCGGCCGATGCGGTCAAGGAACTTCTGATCTAGTTTCTTGGCAAACACCAGCATCGACAAATCCGCAGGCCGAACCGTCGATCTTTCGATGGAAGGGGGAAGAATTCCGGTGGCGGCGACAATGAACACGTCTTCCCCGGACTTGATGATGCTTGTGACCGGATCAGTCTGTATCGAGGCGACATGTAGGAGATCTTTCAAGCCATGCGGCATCACTTGAAGCGCATCGACGTTTTGGGGCGTTCCGTGGACCACCGCGTATACGGTCTTGCCGCTTGGATTGATCGCAAAGGCCATCTCGTAGCCTAGACCTTCGTAAATGTTCGCCCCAACGTTTCCGTCGGTTGCGGCCCATTCGGCGTTCACGGTGTCGTGGAGGTTCTTGTATACATCTTCCCAAACTGCGTAGTCACGGAGGTTGCGGGCAACTTCCCTCGCCTTAACCTGAAGGGCGGTGGTTGCGAGTTTGGTCGAGGCTTCGACCTCAAGTTTGTTCTGACCGCTTGCGGATACAAGCACGAAACCCAGCACGACCGCGATTGCGACGACCACGATGCTGGCCATGGGGAAAATAATACGTCTGGTGAAAGTCTCTGCCGACAGAGTCTGACTGTTTAAACTGACTGTATTCATGGCGCCCCGCCCCCAGTTCTGTTTCATAAACACTATGCTTCAACTGCAAACGATAGGTTAAAATCTGAAGTTGCATAACTCTACGGTTAATTCAAAGCTTACATTTGATGCGAATTACTACGGTCTATAATCCTCGCAGGTCGATCCCGGGCTACGGACTGGCTGCCAGATCGTAGACGAGTGACGTGCCCCCGTTTAATCAGGCTGACGTGCCCCGCTGCGGTTCAGCACCAACGCCGCCGTCTGGCATTTTTCGGCACGTCCTAAGATCGCATTACAATCTCATCTGCGTGGCGACGTTGCAAAAGATCTGTCGCCAAAACTCCGCTTGCAGGTGGATTGAGACGCCTGACCATCCTTTCGACGCTACCGGCTACTGCCGGCCGCTGCCGATCCGATGTTGCGGGTGAGGAGGCGAATGCGGAAGATCGTTTCGAGGCTCTGAATGGGGAGAATCAGTTCGGCAGACTGCATGGTGGCCATCCACCGAGGAGACCGGTTGCACGCAGGATCTCGTTGATCCTTGCTGTTTCCATTTGATTGAGCGCGGCGCGCGGGCGCGGCATGACGGCGGTATCGATGATGCCAAGGCTCTTCATTGCGGTCTTGAAGCCACCGATGCCGGAGGCGCCGCCGCTGACGCGGCCCTGGGCAACCCAGACGATTTCGAAGAGACGGCAGAGCCGCTCCTGCTCCTTGCGTGCGGCGACCCAGTCGCCACGCTGGGCCGCATCCCACAGGCGTACGTAACCATGCGGATCGACGTTTGCGATGCCCGGAACAACGCCGTGGGCGCCCATCAGCAAGGCACTGTCGACGGCAATCTCCGACCCGGTCATCAGGAACACGTCCGGCTGGTCGGCAAGATCGAGCAGCACATAACGGAAATTGCCGTCGTCGCCGCTGGAATCCTTGAGGCCGATAATCGTGCCTTCTCTTGCCAATGTCACCGTCGTCTGGCGTTGCAGCTTGACGTGCACACAGACAGGAATGTCGTAGGCGACGAGCGGGATATCGACGGCGTCACGGATAAAGCGGAAGTGGTCCAGGATCTCCGATTGGCTGGTGACGGTATAGAACGGCGCGGTGGCGACCACGGCATCGGCGCCCGCCCGCTTGGCGAAGTCTGCATGATGAATGACGCGATCCGTGGTCGGATCGATGACGCCGACGATCAGCGGCACGCGCCCGTTCACCACCTTTGCTGAGTGCTCGATGATCTCGCGGCGCATCTTGTCGTCGTGAAAGATCACCTCGCTGGTCGAACCAAGCACGAAAACGCCGTGGCATCCGCCCTCGATAAGATGCTCCAGAACCCGCGTATAGGAGGGATAATCGACCGTGAAATCCGCATTGAGAGGCGTCACGACTGGGGGAATTACACCCTTGAATTCTGTCATTGTCTCTTTCTTTCGCGGGATCAGTTTAGGTCAGCGCGGGGGTCAAAAACGGCCCCAAGACCGTCGCCGATGAGGTTGATGGCAGGCACCGCGACGAGGAGTGTGGCGCATGGGAACAGCCGCTGCCAGGCCGGGCGGGTGACGCCCGACGCCACGGCTGTTGCCATCATCGGCGATCGCGATCGCCGAAAGTCGCGGCAAATGTTTCACTGCGTTCCTCCCACATTTGAACTTGTCTTGCTGGTTGCGATAACCTGGGTGATACCCTCGTAATGGTGGTCGAGGCGCCGGCGGGCCTCGTCCAGCTCCCGGGCTTCAACAGCATCGACAATGGCGACGTGATCCCGCCAGGTGGCCATCGGATCGACATTGACGAGATTGACGAAATCCGAGGCCTTATGGAAAGCGAGCCAGAACACGTCGATCAGCCGGCTCAGCGTCTCGTTCTCCTGGCAGCGGAAGAGCAGGCGATGAAAAAGCTGATCGTCCTCGGCAAACGATTCCCCGCGTTCGGCATGCGCCTTCATCCGATTGACAGTAGCGCGCAGCTCAGCAATGTCGTCCGTGCCGATTGTCTCAATCGTCTTTCCAATCAGGCCGACCTCGAGGGTTCGGCGGATCTCGATGACTTCCTCGATCTGGCGAAGAGCGCCTCCAAGACCATAGGCAAGATTGTCGAGCAACGGCTCAAACGAGAACGTTTTGACGAATATCCCGACGCCGCGCCGCGATTCCAGCACGCCGAGAGATTCAAGTGCCTTGATACCCTCACGCAGGGAGTTGCGGCTGACGCCAAGCTGGGTCGCAAGCTCGCTCTCGGCCGGCAGAAGGGTTCCCGGTTTCAGGTCATTGTCACTGATGAAGGCGCGCAGGCTCTCCTGCACGGAAACATGCAGCAAGGGGGCTCTCGTCAAAGGCTTCATGATCTTGAGGGGCATGTCGATCTCACTGCGGAAACGTCTGATGGCGAGATACATATCTACTTGTAGGATATCCGTCAAATGAGCGTGCGCCAGGAGTGCCAAGGAAGATTCGTGCTCGGGATTTCATTGGGAAAATTAGGAGCGGGGGCGGTGCTTCGTCTTCTGACAGTCGCGGTCGCCCTACATCGACCACTCGACCGGTTTGCCGATAGCTTGCAGCCAGAACCTAAGCGGTATCGACGTTTGCATAAACGCTGTCGGGCCTTCGGCAGGTTTTTGCAGGGGACGTAGCCCAAGTGTCATAGCTTTTTGTTATCGTAATGATCAGTAAATCCAACTTAGCATTATAGCCTGGTTCCGATATGAAGGGGTAAAGGGAGGATACGCGTCGACCGGTACCCTCGGCTTGAGTGCCGAAAACCGTTTCCAGACGGCGCAGCTGAACCTGATGGTTGGCAGATATCCCTTTGGACGGCAGAAAATTCAAAGCAATCAAGGAGAACGATATGGACCAGAAACCCGACAGCGCAGGCAAATGTCCTGTCGCGCACGGCAGCACGCCCCGTGGTCGATCCAACCGCGATTGGTGGCCGGACCGGCTGGACGTTCAGATTCTTCACCAGCATTCCGGTCTTTCCGATCCGATGGGCAAGGCGTTCGACTATGCCGAGGAATTCAAGACGCTCGACCTCGATGCGCTGAAGAAGGACCTTCATGCGCTGATGACCGATTCGCAGGACTGGTGGCCGGCCGACTTCGGTCACTACGGCGGTCTCTTCATCCGCATGGCCTGGCACAGCGCCGGCACCTATCGCATTACGGACGGCCGCGGCGGTGCCGGTGCCGGTCAGCAGCGGTTTGCGCCGCTCAACAGCTGGCCCGATAATGCCAACCTCGACAAGGCCCGCCGTCTTCTGTGGCCGATCAAGCAGAAATACGGCAACAAGATTTCCTGGGCCGACCTGTTGATCCTGACGGGCAACGTCGCGCTCGAGTCCATGGGCTTTAAGACCTTTGGTTTTGCCGGCGGCCGCGCCGACGTATGGGAGCCGGAGGAACTCTTCTGGGGTCCTGAGGCCACCTGGTTGGCCGATGAACGCTATAGCGGTGAACGCGAATTGGCAGAGCCGCTAGGCGCCGTGCAGATGGGCCTGATCTACGTCAATCCCGAAGGTCCGAACGGCAATCCCGATCCGGTCGCGGCTGCCCGCGACATCCGCGAGACCTTTGCCCGCATGGCTATGAACGACGAAGAGACGGTGGCGCTGATCGCCGGCGGTCATACCTTCGGCAAGACGCATGGTGCTGGCGATCCGTCGCTGGTCGGTGCCGATCCCGAAGGCGGCGCGATCGAGGACCAGGGCCTTGGCTGGAAGAGTTCCTTCGGGACAGGCGTGGGCAAGGACGCCATCACCGCCGGCTTGGAAGTGACCTGGACGCAAACGCCGACAAAGTGGAGCAACTTCTTCTTCGAGAACCTGTTCGGTTACGAATGGGAACTGACCCAAAGCCCGGCCGGTGCGAAGCAGTGGAAGGCCAAGAATGCCGAAGCCTCCATCCCGGATGCCTTCGACACGTCGAAAAAGCATCTCCCGACGATGCTGACCACCGATCTGTCGCTCCGTTTCGATCCGGCATATGAGAAGATCTCTCGCCGCTTCCTCGAAAATCCGGATCAGTTTGCGGATGCTTTCGCTCGCGCCTGGTTCAAGTTGACCCACCGCGACATGGGCCCGAAGGTGCGCTACCTCGGCCCGGAAGTCCCGGCGGAAGACCTGATCTGGCAGGATGTGATCCCGGCCGTTGATCACAAGCTGGTTGACGACGCGGACATCGCCGAACTGAAGGAGAAGGTTCTCTCGACCGGCCTGTCCGTGCAGGAACTGGTCTCGACCGCCTGGGCATCGGCCTCGACCTTCCGCGGCTCCGACAAGCGCGGCGGCGCCAATGGCGCACGCATCCGGCTTGCGCCTCAGAAGGACTGGGAAGCGAACCAGCCGGCCCAACTTGCCAAGGTGCTTAGCGTTCTCGAAGATATCCAGAGGGACTTCAATGCTGCTCAGACGGGTGGCAAGAAGATCTCGCTCGCCGACCTGATCATTCTCGCCGGTGCCGCCGGTGTTGAGAAGGCGGCAAAGGCAGGTGGCCATGACGTCACCGTTCCGTTTACGCCTGGCCGCACGGATGCCTCGCAGGAACAGACGGATGTGGCCTCGTTCGCTGCGCTTAAGCCGCGCGCCGACGGTTTCCGCAACTATGTCGGCGGTCGCCAGTTCATGAAGCCGGAAGAAGCTCTCGTCGATCGCGCCCAGCTGTTGACACTGACCGCACCGGAAATGACGGTTCTCGTCGGCGGACTGCGCGTGCTGAAGGCCGGCCAGCCCGAGCACGGCGTCTTCACGTCTCGTCCCGAAGCGCTGACGAACGACTTCTTCGTCAACCTGCTCGACATGGGCACCCAGTGGTCTCCGGTTGCCGGCAAGGAAGGCGTTTACGAAGGACGAGACCGCAAGACAAACGAACTCAAGTGGACCGGCACCCGCGTCGACCTGATCTTCGGTTCGCACTCGCAGCTTCGTGCCCTTGCGGAAGTCTATGGCCAGTCCGATGCCAAGAAGAAGTTCGTCAAGGACTTCGTGGCAGCCTGGACCAAGGTGATGAACGCTGATCGTTTCGATCTCCTTTGATCGTTAAATCTTGCTTGGACGCGGCCCGGGCCGCGTCCAAGCTCTTTCGCACACAGGACCACCTTGATGGGGGCTGATGGGCGAAAATGGAGGGCGATCCGATTGCCCTTCAACAGTGGCTCCGCGGGGACAGGCCGTCCCCGCGACGCCGCAAGGATCGGCATGTCCGGCGAAACGTGCGGTTCCCGATGATTGCGGGTGGCCGAAGCTGAGTATGGAAGCTTCCTGCGCCGCCACATAGTTGCGTAGAGTTTCGGTCGACGCCAAATTCAATCTTAAATGGACATTTTCGAAGCATGCGGGAAATGTTATGTGTTTCCGTATAGGGCCAGCTAGACAGAAAAGTCCTCCCTGGGCGGGAATGCGGATACGACGGAGCATATTCGCCGGCTGCAACACGGCCTGTCGCCGCCCGTGGTCGCGGAGGCTTTTTCTGGTGACACGCGGCTGGTAAGCCGTTGGCACAATGTTCCTTTTGAATATGATCTGCCGCCGTTCGAACACCATGACATTTCCGCGATCTATGCCGGCTCCGGCACTGCTTCGGTAAAAATGGGTGGCCAGGTGATCTCGGGCGTTCCCGGGATGGGTACCGTCACGTTGGCTCCGCGGGGGCACGGCGGCTTGTGGCGAGCCGACTGCTCCATCGAAGCCTAGAACGGTTAAAGCAGCTCCAATCGGCTGCTCGGCCGGAGAGGCGGGTATCGTGCTTATTGCGCGGGTCCGAGTTTCCAGTCAGAGTCGCCGGACGGGCAGGCAAGGCCCTTGAAGCGGGTTTCTCCCTCGAGCGTGCGCTGGGTCGTTACAAAGGCGCGGCATGAACTTTGAGGATCAACGCCGATTTCTTCAATCACGCCGGCACTTCCGGTCGATGGGTTGGCCCAGGCAAGGGGCTTCACTCCGACGGGGCCGCGGCTGACTGTATCAGCAATAACCGCCTGATCCGTCTTCGCGGGTGTCGGGATCGCCTGTGTGACGGCGGCGGTTTCCAAGGGCTCGACCTTGGTACATCCCGCCAGCAGCACGGCCAGAAGAGCCAATTGCAATGCGCCTTTACTTTTCCGCGTCATCTGGACTTTCCGATGGTTGTTCTCCCGCATCGTAGCGTGCAATTCTGACAGCAAGCTGAGGAGCTACTATAGAAATGGGAGCAGTGCCAGTCCGTTCCGTCGATTCCGATGTTTTGCTGGTATGTTCCACCACAATCTGGTCCTTTCCCGGCTCAGGCCGGAACTCGATGCTGATGCCGCTCCCTGTGCCGTCGGGGTCTTTGGGAAGGCCTTCGATGAGCTTCGATTGCGGGCCTAAACCTAACCTGGACGGTTGGCAGATGTCTGATGAGCAAGCCAGCTCCTGACCGCAGCCACGGATGCGGGATGACGAGGCCTGCGTGGCGAGACCACGTAAAAATCGGTGCCAACAGTAAGTTCCGTTGGTAGCACGCGGACAAGGCGACCGGCTGCTAAATCATCCTCCACGAAGAACGTGCTCGTCAGAGCAAGGCCCTGACCGGCAATCGCGGCCTCAATCGCCAGCGACGTTTGATTGAACCGAATGTTCTTGGCGCCCGTCAGCGGAGTGGCGGGAAATGCCAACTCGAGAAATTGTGGCCAAAAATCGTGGCCGTCGTGAAGAAGCGGGTAGCGTGCGAAATTGCCATCTTGAGAGGGGCGGCCGAGCTTCTCCACCAGCAGGGGGCTGCCGACGGCAATAATGACGTGGTCGAATAAAAGTTCTGCGTTCAGGTTCGGTCCAAAGGGAGGGCGACCATGGCGGACGGCGAGATCCACTGCGTCGGTTTGGAAATTGGCAATGCGGTCACTCGCCAGAATGCGCAGATCGATGTTCGGATGGGTTGCCGTAAAATCGGGCAGGCGCGGGATCAGCCACTTCGAGGCGAATGTCGGCGTAACGCTGATCGTCAGACGGAGCGGTTCCGGCTTCAGCGTTTCGGTTGCTTCAAAGATCAGTTCGAATGCGCGGCGGATATTCGTCACATAGCTCTGGCCCGCCTCCGTCAACGCCAGCGTTCGCGGAAGCCTGTCAAACAGCTTCAAGCCCAGCTCTGCTTCCAACCCCCGTATCTGTTGGGCTACAGCCCCCTGAGTCACCCCGATTTCCTCCGCTGCCAGGCGGAAGTTCAAGTGCCGCGTGACGACCTCGAACACGCGAAGGCCATTAAGAGAGGGAAGACGCCTGATACCTTCTGCCATTCGATAGATTTTCTACTGCTTGCTGAGAATGGAACTCGTTCGCATTGCTGATGTCGTAGTGATATCACGCTTCACATGCGACTGCAGACGGCAATAGTGCGGATCCCTTTGAAAATAGGAGAAAGTATAATGTCAGTAGAAAAGGTAGCGGTGATTACGGCCGGCGGCAGCGGAATGGGCGCCGCCGCAGCGAAGCGTCTTGCAGCGGATGGGTTCAAGGTGGCAATCCTGTCATCGTCGGGCAAGGGGGAGGAGCTTGCCAAGACACTCGGGGGTGTCGGTGTGACCGGCTCGAACCAATCGCCCGACGATCTCGGCAAGCTCGTTGAGCTTGCAGTCTCGGCATGGGGACGCATTGATGTGCTCGTAAATAGCGCCGGCCACGGCCCTCGCGCGCCCATCCTCGACATATCAGACGAGGACTGGCACCGCGGCATGGAGGTCTACCTCCTGAACGTCATCCGCCCGACGCGCCTGGTGACGCCGCACATGCAGAAGCAGAGGGCCGGATCCATCGTCAACATTTCCACGGCATGGGCTTTCGAGCCGAGTCCAATGTTCCCGACGTCGGCGGTGTTCCGCGCCGGGTTGGCGTCATTCACAAAGATATTCGCGGAGACATATGCGGCTGAAAACATCCGCATGAACAACATTCTTCCCGGCTGGATCGATAGCCTACCGGCCACCGAAGAGCGCCGCGATAGCGTTCCGATGAAGCGCTACGGCACGAGCGAAGAGATTGCCGCGACTGTTTCGTTCCTTGCGTCGGCAGGTGCAGCCTACATGACAGGACAGAACATTCGCGTTGACGGCGGACTGACCCGTTCTGTGTGATGCTGGCGGGCACTGCTGCGGAGCCAAGTTGCCTCCGGGGTGGCGTACGACAGAACGTCGATCAGAAGCGGATGACCGCTCCGAAAATCGGGCCGTGCTCGATCACGTCGTAGGTGAAGCCATCGTTGCTGTAGTCGACACCGAGGGCGCGGTAACCCGCAACTGCGGAGATCGTGTCATTGAACTGATAGCCAACGCCTGCCAGCACGTCCCAATCCAGGTCGGCGCCACCGGCACCGATCATGCCCCAGCCGGTGAGATAGACTTTGTCGGTCAGCGAGTAGTTGCCCTTGACGCCCGCAACCCCGTCCACCCAGTTCGCAGAGTCGGTCCGCGACACGTTGCCGATAATGCCGCCGCTCAGCCCGATCGTCGTTTCGGCATGCCAGTATCTGGCGCCGGCAATCACATCCAAGCGAGCCTTCGGATCTTCGTAGACGGTGTATCCGACGCCCAGCAGTGAGCTGAACGTGACCGACTTGACATCGACCTCGTCGGCAATGACGCCGCGCGGCGTTGCAGCGTCCGTCGTTATGCGAGCATAGATTATGTCGGTGAAGATGCTGAACCGGTCATAGCGGGCTTCACCGGCTGCCATGAAGGCAAAGTCCAGATCCTTCAGGATGTCGCCGAAATCCTGACTTATGTCGACGGTCGGCAGGCCGAACACCTGGGTCTTGCCTCGAGGCCCGCAAACCAGAAGTAGGGCGCGAAAGAAAACGTCCAGCCATTCGGTTGCGCAGTCTGAGGCTGCGGTGCCGTGGCGGGCAACAGATCCGCGGCGTGCAGAGGCGCCACGAACGCCAAAGCGGAAACGGTGCATGCGATCAGCGAAATCCTGCTCCTCATGGTCAACCTGTCCCCTCTCGTGTTCAGGTTACAATCGCCCCGATTCACTGACCTGAACTGATAACGCAGGTTGCACCAAGTCCTGTGTCTCGCAAAGTGATTATATTCTGGTTCTCATATATGAAACCCGAAATCCCCGTTTGTCATTTGGCATCGTCCGGCATTCGGCTTCAGCGATCGCGTCCGGTCAGAAGTCCTCCGCATGGCGTCGGGCTTGTCCGCTTCATCCCCGCCAGAACCTTTTTCGCTCCATCAATTCATCCAGGGATGATTGTGCGGCGCTGACCAGTTTCTCGCTGTTGCCATGGACGATCAGGGAGTCGGCGTCGGAATGTGACTCCAGCTCCAGGGAGCGAACGACTGCCGGCGCGGTTGCCATGTCGTTCAGAAGGCCGAGTTCGTCCTGCAGTTGTTCCATCGTCTTGATGAACTTGCCGTATCGTCGCTCTGCCTGCCTGCTGGTGAACAACGAGCCCAGGAATTCGCTTGCATATCTAAGCTTCTTCGCCACCTTGCGCGCTTCGTGCCGATGCGCGTCGTCGGCTTCCGCCAGAGATTTACCCCGCTTTTTCAGCTTCTTGCGTTGACGATCGAGAACCTCGATTGCGAAATCGACCACCGGTCCGTTACGGATCTCCGCCGTTTCCGGCAGCGTCAGATACTCCCCGCAGTGGAGCCATTCGTTCAGGTCAAGCATAAGGGCCTTGGCGCGGGAGCCGTAGAGCGCGTTAAGCACCTCTTTATAGGCGCTGTCGCGCGCTTCGAGCAGGCGGCCTTTGATGTCGCCGCTTCCGACCCTGGCAATCATCACATCAATATTGCGCGCCGCTCCGAGAACGCCAGTCAGCCACTTCAACTCGTCCTTGAGCCGCTGGGATTCGGCATCGACCAGGATCTGCTTGTAGAGCGAGAAGGCAGAGCGCAGTCGCCGCAGCGCCACGCGAGCCTGATGGAGTGCCAGCGGATTTGCATTATCCAGGAGGATGGATTCGTTCAGCCGGAAATGCCGAAAACATGCTTGAGCAATGACCTGGAACGAAGCCCCGACCCGCAGGTCGCGATCGAGATGCACGGGTTCAGCCTTGAAAACCGATGCCTGCTCGCCGAGCAGGCGGTATCCTCTCTCCGCCTTTGAAGCGACACCAAAGCGGACAGGGACAAGCGCTTCGATCTTGCGAGCAAGGATGAACAACGCGCTTGGCTTACCGTCCTTCAGCTCCAGCTCCAACTCCCGTACCTGCATCTGGCGATCGCCGGCGACGATCAAGCCCATGTCCAGGGCAACTTCAATCTTGCTCCCGTCCTCGTCGACGTTCCACCGGTGCCGTTCCACCGGGGTGGAAAACTGTTGGATGAGAGCGCTGTCTTCGATATCGAGCTCCGCCCGCAGCGGCGTCGTGTAATCAATCACAGGCGTGTCGCCTGTCACCGCCGCTTCCCATTCGGAGCGCGCAAAGATGGCACTGTTCGGGCCCATCGCCTTTACGGTTTGGACGTGCGCTGCGCCAACCGTACGGATTCGCAGAGAATAGCCGCCCTCCCATACCTCGTGGTCGGGCGTGTCAAAATAGATGGACGTCAGGGGATCCGCCGAGACGGGGTTGCCCAGCAAGCCGGATCCCAGGAGTGTGTCAACCGCGTCAGCGCTCAGCTCTAGCTTCAATTCTGTTTCGATTGCCAAGTGCGGTCTCCGCTCGGTCACATGATGATCGGTGGATACAATTCTCTGACGAGAGATAGAGCGGTGCCATGCGGACAAAACGTCTTGATGACAAAAACGTCTGTGGCAGTACGACCGTAGCGACATCCCACAGGAAAATCCGGCCGTCAGAGCTCAGACGATCGACCGGAGCAAGAATTTGGCTTGGGCTACGTTCGATCTAGGATCCCGATTGGCGAGCCGCGGTATCCAAAGCAGCGAAATCCTCGTCATCCAGAGCGATGCTCGCCGCAGCGACATTCTCCTCAAGATGCTTCACCTTGGAGGTTCCGGGGATCGGCAACATCACGGGGCTGCGCTTAAGCACCCAGGCCAGCGCAATCTGGCTCGGCGTCGCCTCATATTTCTTGGCCAGCCTGTCGAGGATGGAGCCTGGCCGGGCAAGCGCACCCGCTGCCAGCGGATACCACGGAATGAAGCCGATGCCCTCGCGCTCGCAGTAATCGAGCACGTTCTCGCTGCCACGGTCGACGAGGTTATAGCGGTTCTGAACTGTCGCGACAGGAAATACCATTCGAGCCGCCTTAATGTCTTCGACTGAAACTTCGCTTAGGCCCGCATGAGCAATGAGGCCCTGGTCCAGAAGCGTCTTTACCGCGCCGAACTGCTCGTCGCGAGGAACTTTCGTGTCTATGCGGTGCAACTGCCACAGATCGATCCGGTCGATGCGAAGTTTCTTGAGGCTGCCTTTCGCTCGCTCGAGAAGATAGTCCGGCCGCCCGTTCGGCGTCCAGATGTCCGGTCCTTCGCGGGTCAGACCGGCCTTGGTCGCAATCAACAGCCCCTTGTAAGGATGCAGCGCTTCGCTGATGAGCTCCTCGGACACGTCGGGGCCGTAGGAATCGGCTGTATCTATGAAATTGACGGCGATCTCCGGTAACCGGCGCAAGGTTGCAAGTGCTTCGGCCTTGTTCGCAGGCGGTCCCCATATGCCGGGCCCCGTGACACGCATGGCGCCGAAGCCGAGACGATTGATGGTGATGTTGCCGATCGAAAATTGACCCGATGCGGCGGCTGAGATCGTGAAACCGTCTGGCACTGACCTTCTCCCGATTGCCTGTCTTGGTGGGCTCAATCGGGCTTAAGGTGGAGCGAGCTGGGCACAATGCAAGTCCACCTAGGCGCAATCCGCCATTGCCTTCCGCGGGCTGGTCCCCAAGGGCGGCAAAGTGCGGTCCCGGCGCGGAATTTCAGTGGATAGCGACAGCGCCGGGTCTAGGGATCAGGGCCGCCCTCAATCTACCGGTCGTCCTGAGATCATGCGCAGCCATGGCGGCAGGTGGAAGACGCACATCAGCAGATACATCGCCGTCATGCCGTCCATTGGAAAAGCGTCCGGCATTGCGGAGCAGATCATATCTGCTCCGCCGCCTGCCAAGGTGACAATCGCCATGATGGCGAAGATTGGCGCCGCTGCAAGGCACAGCCAGTTGCCGATGCTTGCTGCATTGTCTGTCGGCGTCTTGACCGAGGCGCCGTGCCGTGTTTGGCCGAAGGAAAGCATGACCGTCATCCCCGGCCGTATTCGTCGTGAAGCCGCCACCAGATGCCTTGCTCGTTGCGGCCCAGGGGTGCGCGGTCGAGCCACTGATACACGCCCCAAATACCGTCCACGCCGCGTGCATAGCTGGAGTAGGTGTGGTAGACCACGCCGCCATCGAGCACGAAAGCGCTGAGGCCCGGCCGGTCGCGCGTGTAGGTGGCGACGTCGGTTCCGGTCATTGCGGCGATCTGAGCGACTGGGCTCTCGCTGCCGCGCAGTTTCCATTCCTGCACGGTCTGGCCTTCCAGCGGTACGCGAGCTGGCGGTTCACGGCGGTAGTTGTATTCTATCCCGCCTTCGCGCTGCTGCTGCTCGCTGAACAAGACGCTGAAGTCGAGGTTGAAATCGCTACCGAAGGAGGATGCCCAGTCGAAGGTCCATCCCATCCGTTCCTTGAAAGCCTGCAGCTTTGGAAGCGGCGCGCGGGAAACGGCGGTGAAGGCGACGTCATGGTTTTCGAGGTGAACGACGACGCCGTTGAAGCCATCGGCGATCGACGAGCAGGACGGGCACCCGGCGGTATAGTCGGGGCCGAACATGAAGTGGTAGATCAGCAGTTGCGAACGGCCCTTGAAGAGATCGATGAGCGAAGCGCTGCCGTTGGCGGTCTCGAACCGGTAGTCCTTGTCGATCCTGACCCACGGCAGCTCCTGGCGGCGTAGCGCCAGCATATCGCTGCGCCGCGTCAGTTCCTTCTCTTCCGCTAGCAGCTCGAGCCGTGCCGCAAGCCATTCTTCGCGTGTGCCTGTAATATGCATCGTCATCATGCTTCTCCTCTTGGTGTCCGTTGGCGTAGCATGCCGCCACTTGCGGCTGCTTGGTGGTCGTGAGCAGACTATGGCCAGAGCGGGAGAAGGTGGGAGTTACAAGTTTGACGGGATTCCGATGGACTCGATGATCATCGCTGCGGCGAGGCTGCTTGCGACCGGCGATCTTCTCGGTGCCTTGAAGAGGGTTGCGTTGCGCAATGATGCGCCGGCGCTCGCCCTTCGTGGCATCGCGATGGCGCAGCTTGGTGATCTCGCCCGGGCAAAGGTTTTGCTGAAGACGGCTGCGCGCGCGTTCGGCTCAAAGGAGCCGGTCGCGCGCGCACGCTGCCTCGTGGCCGAGGCGGAAATCGCGCTTGTCTCGCGTGATCTGACCTGGCCCGCCAAGACACTCGCCGCCGCGCGGGACGTGCTCGAAGCTCACGATGATCGCTTGAACGCAGCGCATGCGCGACATCTGGAGGCAAGGCGGTTGCTACTCATCGGCCATCTCGATGAGGCCGAACGCCTACTCGCCAGCGTCGATCCGGCACCGCTTCCCCCGCCATTGCGGACCGCCCACGAGCTGGTCGTTGGAGGGATTGCCATTCGGCGTCTTCGCACGAGTGCTGCAAGTACAGCTCTCCGCCGAGCGGAAAATGCTGCGCGCGAGGCGGGTATTCCTGCCCTCAATGCCGAAGTCGAGGCCGTGTCCCAGGTTCTGAAAACGCCGGCAGCGCGGCTGATCGGGCAGGGAGGGGAGCGCTTCCTGCTGCTGGAGGAGGTAGAGGCGGTTCTGACGTCGGGGGCGCTGGTCGTCGATGCATGCCGTTACGTCGTGCGCAATGGTGACGAGGTTGTCTCGTTGACGACGCGTCCGGTGTTGTTCGCGCTCGTTCGGGCACTTGCGGAGACCTGGCCGAAAGACGTGTCGCGGACCATGCTTCTTGCTCGCGCGTTTGGGGCCAAACATGTCGATGAATCGCACCGTGCCAGGCTGCGTGTCGAAGTCGGGCGGTTGCGCGGCGAGCTTCATCGCATAGCGGATATCAATGCGACCAAGGACGGTTTCGTGCTCGCGCCGCGTCGGGCAACCGACGTGGTCATGCTCGCCCCGCCCGTCGAGGAACAGCATGGCGAGATCCTCGCATTTCTGGCCGATGGGGAGGCCTGGTCGAGTTCGGCGCTTGCAATCGCGATCGGTACCAGCCCACGCACGGTGCAGCGGGCACTTGATGCACTCGCGGAAACAGGCAAGGTGCAATCGTTCGGACGCGGGCCGGCGCGCCGGTGGACGATCCCATCGCTGCCGGGGTTCCCGTCAACTTTGTTACTCCCAGGTCCACTCCCCAACGACTAGGATAGGCCCATGAAACACTCCAAAGCTGAAATCCTTCGTGAATATGGCCCCTTTCCGGATGTGAAGCAGGTGGGCGGCGTCACCTATGATGGTCGACATGTCTGGTTTGCCTCCGGCGACAAGCTCAATGCCTTCGATCCCGATGCCGGCGAGGTTGTCCGTTCGATCGACGTTGCGGCACATGCCGGAACCGCTTTCGATGGACGGTATCTTTTTCAGATTGCGGAGGATCGAATCCAGAAGATCGATCCGAAGACCGGTACTGTGCTCTCGACGATCCCGGCACCCGCGAACGGTGGTGATTCCGGGCTCGCCTGGGCTGAAGGAACGCTCTGGGTAGGAGACTACCGTGGCCGAAAGATCCATCAGATCGATCCGGAGACCGGCGCACTTCTTCGCAGCATCGAGTCCAACCGTTTTGTTACCGGCGTGACCTGGGTCGATGGCGAGCTTTGGCATGCCACCTGGGAAAGCGATGAGAGCGATATCCGACGCATTGAACCCGAAACCGGACGGGTGCTGGAACGCATCGACATGCCGGCGGGCATAGGCGTATCGGGACTTGAGTCCGATGGCACGGATCGGCTGTTTTGTGGCGGTGGCAACAGTGGCAAGGTCCGGGCCATCCGCCGGCCCGGAGTTAGCCAATCCTGATGTCTCCTGCCGTCTAGTCCAATGTCCTGCGGAAGCGGCGGACAGCAATCAGCATGGCGACTGTCATCAGGCAGGCGAGGGCGATCGTGTCATAAGCAAGGATCTGGATACTCGCGCCCTTCAGCATGATCGCCCTGACAATGCGGATATAGTGGGTCAGCGGCAGCGCCTCACCGATCCATTGCGCCCACTTCGGCATGCCGGCGAACGGAAACATGAAGCCCGACAGCAGGATATTCGGCAGGAAGAACATCATCGCCATCTGCATGGCCTGCAGCTGATTGGCAGCGATCGTCGAGAAGGTGTAGCCGATCGACAGGTTGGTGATGACGAAGAGCGTGGTCGCAGCCGCCAGCGAAGCCGGGCTGCCAAGGATTGGAACGCCGAAGACAAGCAGGCCGGCCGCGATGATAAGAAGCGACTGAACGAGACCGATCAGCACATAGGGCGCAATCTTGCCCAGCATGATTTCCAGCGGCTTGATCGGCATGGAGAGCAGGTTCTCCATCGTGCCGCGTTCCACCTCGCGAGTGACCGAGAGAGCCGTGAAGATCAGCAGCGTCATCGTCAGGATTGTGCCGAGCAGGCCGGGCACGATATTCAGGGTCGATGAGCCGGCCGGATTATAACGACGGTGCTGGACGATGGAGAAGGCGGGCTTGGTCGGCTCGGCGAATTCGACCTGCCGGTCGTTGGCAAGTGCCGACGTCACGATGCCGGAGAGCGCACCGAGCGCCGAGCTCGATGCGACCGGATCGGTGGCATCGGCTGCGACCAGCAGGGAGGGTGTATCGCCGCGCCGAAGCGAGCGTTCGAACCCTTCAGGAATTTCTACGACAAACAGAGCCTTGCCGGATTCCAGAAGCGAATCCATGTCTTCGGCACGGGTAACGACAGAACGAATCTCGAAGAAGTCGGTATTCTCCAGCGCTGCCAAAATCGACCGGCCGATATCGGTGTTCTCGCGCATCAGCACCGCGGTTGGCAGGTTGTGCGGCGTCGTGTTGATCGCAAAGCCGAACAGGAACAGCTGCATGATCGGCAAGGCGACCATCGTCGCCAGCGTTATGCGGTCGCGGGTCATCTGGATGAATTCCTTGATCGTCATCGCCCAGAAACGCCCGAAGGAGATACCGTTGCCGTTCGCCGTTGTCGTCGTCATTGGAAATTGTCCTCCGAGCGGCGCATCAGATCGATGAACGCATCTTCCAGCGTCGCTTCGCCCTCTTGCCACTTGAGATCGGACCGTTCTCGGTATGGCGCGATTGCTTTTTCAAGCGCCTCGGGATCGCGACCGGCAACATGCAGGCTGGTCCCGAAGGGCGCGATCATGTCGACCCCTGGCTCGTTCTCCAGTTCGGCTTGGAGGCGATGCACGCCCGTTCCGGAGACGGTCCAGGTGACCAGACCGGTGCTGGCGATCACCTCGTCCACTGTTCCCTGCGCCAGCAGTTTGCCGTAGGCAATATAGGCGATCTCATGGCAGCGCTCTGCCTCGTCCATATAATGGGTGGACACCAGCACCGAGAGGCCGTCGGCGGCAAGCGCGTGAATCTCGTTCCAGAAGTCACGGCGGGCTTTGGGGTCGACGCCTGCCGTCGGTTCGTCGAGGAGGAGCAGGGCCGGTTCCGGTAGGATGCAGGCGCCAAGTGCGAGGCGCTGCTTCCAGCCTCCCGAAAGTTCCCCAGCCAGCTGCTGTTCCCGACCTTTCAAGCCGAGACGTTCTATTGCGGCGCTTGCTCTGCCGCGGGCATCTGCCAGGCCGTAGACGCGGGCGACGAACTCCAGGTTCTCCCGGATCGACAAATCCTGATAGAGCGAGAACTTCTGCGTCATGTAGCCGACGCGACGGCGGATGCGATCGCTTTCGGTCAGGATGTCGAAGCCAAGGCATGTGCCATCGCCGCTGTCTGGCGTCAGCAGGCCGCAGAGCATGCGGATCGTCGTGGTCTTGCCGGAGCCGTTCGGACCGAGAAAGCCGTGAATGCGGCCCTTCTTCACTGACATCGACACATCGTCGACCACCTTCCGGCTGCCGAAACTCTTGGTGAGGTGATGGACGTCGATCACTGTCTCGGGAGCGTATATGGGCATTGCCGTGTCGCTCATGGGCGGGCTCCCGCGGTGACATCCACCGGCTGGCCAGGGCGCAGCGCCTTTGGATCGGCGGGGACTGCCTCGACACGGTAGACGAGTTTGGCACGCTCTTCGAGGCTGTAGATTACCGGCGGTGTATACTCGGCATTCTTTGCGATGAAGCTGATCTTCGCATCGGTGGGTCGGCAGGCGTTACAGGCGACGCGGATCGATTGATCAAGCGAAAACAGTGCAATCTCGCCTTCGGGCACGAAGAAGCGGATGCGAATGTTCTCTGGCGGTAAGAGGGCCACGATCGGCCGGCCGGCGGGCACGACCTCACCGGCGCGGTAATAGACGGTCTCGATGCTGCCTGTTGCCGGAGCAGACACGAAGCGGCGGGCAAGCGCGGCTTTCGCAGAGGCTAGATCGGACTTTGCCGCAGCGACCGCCTCCCTTGATTGGCGCAGCATTTCAATACGGGCCGGCAGGTTCGCAAGCGTAATCTGGCTGCGGACATTATCGAGGACGGCACGGTTGGCGGCTTCGGTGGCCGTCGCCGTGTCGAGGTTTGCCTTTGTCGCCGTGCCGCGCTCGACCAGCACGCGGGTGCGATCGAGATCCTGTGCGGCAAGCTCAAGTCGGGCGACCGCCTCGCGTTCGCTGGCGCGCAGCATGTCGATTTCTTCCGGCCGCTTTTGCTTCGCCTCGGCGAGTTCTAGTTCGGCCTGCAGACGAGCCAGCGAAGCGCGCGCGGCGCCGACAGCGGCCTCTTCGGTTTGAGAATCCAGACTGAAAAGCGGCGAGCCGGGCGCAATTGCCTGCCCTTCGGCGACATCGAGTTTAACCACACGGCCGCTGGTGTCGGCACCGATGAACAGCGTGTCGGCCTCGACCCAGCCCTGGTAGGCGCGCTGGGATTTGTCGGAGAACAGGAAAGGCAGGGCGGCAAGGGCCGCGCCGGCCACGATGACGACGATAAGGATTCGTTTCATGTCGTGCCTCCTTCCGGCACGAAGAGCGTGTCGAGGAACGTGTCGAAGAGTTTCTGCGCGTCGAGGTGCTCGTAGCCTTCGAAAAGCGTCGTCCAGACGATCGACATCAAGGCCGGTGCCATGACCAATTGCGGGACGTCAGCGACGGCGGGATTGCGAAGCTCGCCGCGCGCGGCGGCACGGGCAAGCAGGACACGCACGATCGCGAGGCCTTTGGTGATAATCTCGCGGTAATAGAATTCGGTCACAACGGGGAACATCGGACCCTCGGCGAGGATTAGCCGCAACAGGTGCCGGCGCTCCGTCTCCAGGATCTCGCGCTTGAAGAGCGCATAGAACATCGAAACGGCAGCGCGCGGCGGGATCGCCTCCTTCTGGACCATGCCGCCGACTTCACCGAGGAGCGGCGAGGCGATGCCGGACACGAGCTCGATGAAAAGTCGCTCCTTGTCGGGGAAATGCAGATAGACCGTACCTTTGGCGATGCCGGCGCGAGCCGCGACATCCTCCATGCGGGTCGCGGCAAAGCCCCGTTCCGCAAAGCAGGCGAAGGCCGCCGCCAGGATCTCGGCCCGGCGCTGCTCCGGATCTCGTCTTTCTCGCTTTTTCTCAGGCATTCGCTTCATTTTCTATTATGACTGACTGGACAGTCATTAACATCATGTGTGGTTTTTTGCAAGAAAATATTGAGCACGCAAGTGTTCCTGGGCCCACGAAATCGGCGCTTCAAAGAGGTGGAGAGCCGCCGATGCGACTGCAGCGCGCCAATTTGCGCCGACCTATCCCGATGCAGGTTTCGACGCCATGATCTGGCCGTTTGTCCGGTTGGCGAAGGAATGACGCTTATTCCACGCGTGGCGGCGGCCTCGAGGATGGAAAAGTTTTCGCCAAGCGGGGCCGTGGCAGCGAATAAGGCAGAACTTGTCGCTGCTGCGGTTGCGATCTTTCGCGGTTAGAACTTCACCTGAGTTGCAAAATGCCGGCAAATATTAGAAGTTTGTTTTCAACTGAGCTTTTGCTGGAGGTCGCGGACCATGCCAACCTCCCATCCGATGGATCCGGTCAGTCACAGGGATGCCAAAATCTGCCGGGGTTGTTGGGATCAAATGCATGTCCCCATTCCGATTCGTGGCGCGCTTGCGCTGCCGTTCCGCATGTTTGGTGTCACCCGCAGCAAGATGAACCCCAACATCTGCACGATTTGCGAGCGGTCGTTTCGTTACGTCAAGAAGCAGCGCCATGTTTCCGCGACCGCAACCATCTTGTTTGCTGATATCAGAGGGTTCACTGCCCTCTCGGAGCAGATCGAGCCGATCAGGTTGAGTGAGATTGTCAGCCTGTTTCATGACCGATGCGCGCAGGCGATCTGGGCTCACGACGGTATCGTCAACAAGCAGATGGGCGATGGCTTGATGGCGATCTTCAATTTTCCGATCCTGAGAAAGGATCATGCCGCCGCCGCGGTTATGGCGGCGCTCGACATACAGCAACACTGCACCGCGGTATTCGAAAGCCTTGATCGTGGTCACAGCTTCGGTGTCGGTGTCGGTATTCACACCGGCGAGGTCGAGATCGGTGAGTTTTCGAGCTTCCGTAGCGATTTTACAGCAATTGGTGGTGCTGTTAATCTTGCGTCGAGGCTGGAATCGCAGGCAGGCGCAGGCGAGATCGTCATGTCGCCAGAGTCTGCATCTCAGGCTGCGCATCTCACAGCCGCAGCGCATGCCCGTACGCTGTCGCTGAAGGGCATAGAACTGCCGGTACAGGCGAGCGTGCTGGTTCGGAGATGATTTTCCGACTACACAGCGGCAGAATAGATCGAGGCCGTCGCCGACTCTATAGCGATAACATCTCGCTTTCGATCAATAGGGACCGCTAATCCACGCACATTGGCCTCGAAAGGGTAAGCTTTTTCCAAACGGAGCGAACGCGGCGAACGAGAGAGCTCGTTACCGCCGCGATAGCGATCTTTCGCACTTGAGGTTGAGCGCGACGCCTCCGGAGATCGGTCTCGCGCTGCCGCGCCCTGAAAGGCTCTGGCGCGCAATCAGCGTGGGCAGCTGGCGACGTATCGCCGGCCGTATCGATCGCGGTAGTAGCACTGGCCGGGCTGCCCGGCGACATTGCCGATGACGGCGCCAGCGGCGCCACCTATGGCCGCACCCACAGCGGCGCCGCGCACATTGCCGGTCGCTATACCGCCAATGACCGCGCCCGAGGCCGCACCAATTCCCGCTCCTTGCTGGGTCGGCGTGCATCCGGCCATCGTGGCTCCTGCTAGAAGCAGCAAAATCGACATGCGTTTCATCTTGTTTCCTTCCTGCTGAATTCGTTCGCGCGACGGTAGATAGAGGCATTTCGGAAAAGACAATCGCTGCTTTGCGTTCGCTTCTGTTGCCGGCTTCTTTCGATCAATCGATGCCGGTGTCTCCATTGCCTATTGGACCGCTTGCGCCAATTAAGATTGGTTTCAACAAGCAGCAGGGTCCCGTCATGAACGAGCATGAAGAGAACATTCGCCGCCGTGCCTATGAGATCTGGGAGCAGGAGGGCCGCCCACACGGGCAGGATATGAAACATTGGCTACAGGCATTCAAGGAATTTGGCGAGCGCGTCGATGCTGCGACAAAGCCGACGGTGAAGGTGAAATCCGCCAAGCCGCGAGCCGCAGCGAAATCCGCGGCTGAAAAGCCGGCGACGAAGAAGACAAAAGCGGCTGGGGTCGCAATAGCCGCGTCTTCCCAAGACAAGCCCCGTCGCTCACGCTCTCCGAAGTCCGTCACGACGCATTAGATTTTCATTACGGCTTTGGGCCGAGTGATACGACGCGGCGCGTCCGTATGTTTGGGCGTAACGATTTGAGTCGCGCGCAATTGGGCGGGCGACGAAGACGGCCATGACCGCAAGCAGCCTTCGGAGTTGATTAGGCCAACACCTTGGCCTCCACAGCGGCTGCGACGAAGGCATCTCTGGCGGCTTCCAGGTGCGCGAGGTGGTTCATGGCCTCCACGCACCGGCGCTTGGCCGCCTCAACGTGCATGCTGCTTTCGAGCGGCCATCTGTGCTCCAGATACTCAACCGCTTCGGCCGGACCATGGATATATTCAGAGGGTCGTGTCCCAATCTGAATTGCCACGGGCGCCGCCCATGTTGGTTCAGTTGCGTGGCCGATCGTGTTCATGACGAACCTCCTCTTTGCCAACGAGCGATAAGCGGGATGTAGGTGTTTGTGTGAACCGATCAACCCGTCGTGAGACCGTGACTTGATTGGCATTTTCATCCGTCGATCAGCCACGCGGGCCAATCAGTGAACGCTCGGGAACTTGGCCAACACGGCGTAGTCCTCTGCGACGAGTTCACTGATTGCAATCAGAACCTCTTCGGCTGAGAAGCCGGAGGCGATTGTCGTTCGAATGAGCTCCTGGAGATCCGGTTCGATCACCTCCCGGCAGTCCTCGAGCCGTTCATCGGAAACAGTCAGGCTGTGCAGTTCTTCCATAGTTGGTCCTTTCTCGGGATGGGGCTGCCGTTGAGAACATCGGACGGCAATATTTTTGACAGCCTATCGGCTGGAGGAGCGTCGCCTCGGCGAGGCCAGGAGACCTTCGCGCTGCAACTTCTTCCGGGCAGCCTTGCGCTGCCTGGCGATTGCCTGCGCCCGTTCACGGACTCTCCGCTCGGATGGCTTCTCGTAGGATCGGCGTTCCTTCATTTCGCGGAACAGTCCCTCGCGCTGCATCTTCTTCTTCAGCGCGCGCATGGCCTGCTCGACGTTGTTGTCTCTGACGATGACCTGCATCTTTTTCTCCTGGCTTTGAGGATGGGGTGCGTCTCAGCCAAGCTGCTGAGCGATCAGTTCCTGCAGTTCTCGCAGCGTGAGAAGGCAGGGGTAAGGTTTCCAGTTCTTGTCCGGGCTGCGAGCGGCGTCATCGCGCTCGCGCGGACCGCCGCTGATGCGACGGCGATATTGGGTTTGTTCAGTTGAAATCCTTCGCCGCACTTGCGGCATGCTCAACACGGTGCCGGTTTTTCGATCACGCAGACCGAAGGAAAGCGAAGATACGACGCGCGAGGCATCGGCCGTGCCAGGTTCGTATTTTTTGGGTGTCCGCCATAAGATGGGAATGCGAGCGACCCGTTGCAAGGCTTCGATCGCCGCACACGCCGTTCCGGAGCGTCGCGCTTCGTCAACCGTCACATGCTTGATGTCGTGGAGGTCGAGAGACAGGATCCGCCGCTCGCGGATTTTTGGCGAGGTCACCGCAAAACAAACGATGTGAGTTTTGCAGTGACCTCTTGATGACTAGGAAATGTAATCATCCAAGCACATGCTACCTGAAGTGCAGCGATATGGAATTTATCACATGCGGTAATCCACATGTACTTTGGGAGCGGGTGCCTTGCGTGGATGACGGCTATGAGCCTTTCGGGGGAATATCGGGTCTGAACGGTGATACTGCGGTTTGTAGCCGCCCCTATTTCGTATGATGCGTCAACCGGGCGAAAGGTGATTCGGCCGTTTCTGTACCACGATCTTTGATAAATAAATCGCATCCGATTAAATCGGATGTTGACGTTTGCGCGCGGCCCGCGTATTTAAAGCGTATCCGAGTTATTCGCGCGCGAAATAAATCGGGCGGCGGAAAGGACTTCGCTATGTGGCACGGGAACAGATTCATGCAGTCGGTACAATCGGTCGTCAGTGTGACGAAGGCCAAGGAACGCTGGATCGTCAGCGATCATCCAAACACGCCCCAGGCCTATGGCGAATTTTCGCGGGTGCTCGACCCATCCGTCTATGAGGCGCTCCCCGATGATTGGTTGATCGGGATAACCGACGTCGTCGACTCGACGTCGGCGATCAAGTCAGGGCGCTACGAAGACGTCAACTACGCCGGCGCATCGGTGATCGCCGCCGTGGGAAACGCCTGGGGCAACTTCGATTTTCCCTTCGTGTTTCGCGGAGACGGGGCTGCGTTCGCACTGCCGCCCCATGGGATCATGACCGCGACTTCCGCGTTGCGGCAGGTGGTCGCCTTTGCCAGTGCCAATCTCAACCTGGCTCTTCGGGCCGGTTTGGTGCGCGTGGGCGCGATCCGTGCCAATGGACGTGACGTGCGCATCGCGCACTATGCCGCCTCTGAAAACGCGACCTATGCGATGTTTGCCGGCGGCGGCCTAAAATGGGCGGAGCGTCAGATCAAGAATGGTCGATACCTCGTAAAGCCGGGCAGCTACACGACGAAACCCGATCTGACCGGCCTGACCTGCGATTGGGAGCCGTTTCCCAGCCAGAGGGGCGAGATCCTGTCGCTGCTCGTCGAGCCAGCCGAAGATAGGAGCCCGGAGGTCTTTGCGTCCTTGGCGAAGTGCGTGCTTTCGGTTCTCGACGCCGGCACGCGGCAAGCCCAGCCGGCATCGCGGGAGACCGCCATCCCCAGGGACGGTGCCAGGTCGGTCGACCGCGAAAGCTGGTTGGCCGTCGCCTCCAGCTCCGACTTCCGCAAGTATGATGACGGCCTGCGTCTCACACTGGATTGCACGAGCGAACAGATCGAAGCGGTCGAGGCCATCCTCGTTGCGGCAAAGGCGCGAGGTGAGGTCAACTTCGGACTCCACCGCCAGTCTCATGCGCTCATGACCTGCTTCGTGCCTTCGGGAAAGCCGGATTCTCACCTGCACTTTCTCGACGGTATGGGGGGCGGGTATGCCAAGGCAGCCGAGATGATGGAGGCAAACGACCTTCCGATGGTGTCATCACGGTAGGTGTGGCTCTGTTGGAATCGGGCGACATTCGGAATAATATCCGATGCTGCCCGATCGGCTTTGCGCTTTCCAGGGGGCTTCGGGTGATTCCGGTGCTCGGCTGTTCGATCAGCCGATCTCTCTTCAAGCGTTGCGCGGCGGCTCGTAGCCAGCGGTGCTTCTCTAATCGGCGTGTCGAGGTCAAGCGCTGTTCGCGTTTTTTTCTTGGGGCGCTCTCGGCGGGACGAGATCACACCATCGTCTGCAGTCGGCCCGAAGCCGACTTACCCGGACCGGCTAACGCCTACTTTGCGCGATGTTTGCTAAAGAGAGCGACTACGCTGTGAGGGGCATTATCACCAAGAAATCGGCTGAGGTTCTGTGCGGTTTCTTCGGCGACCTTCATGCTTCTGGGAAAGAGATTCATTTCATAGAGCGCAAGTGCGGCTTCCACATCATCGGGCGTCGAGATGAGCACACTTGCAAGCTCGTAGCCATCATACAGGGCAAGGTTGGCACCTTCTCCCGCGAACGGCGACATCAAATGTGCCGCATCGCCAAGCAACGTCACGCCGGGTACTCGTCGCCATTGGTGTTCGACTGGCAGCGCATAAATCGGGCGAAGCACGGGATCGGCCTCGCCCTCTGTGATAAGGGCGGTTAGGTGGGAAGCCCATCCTTCGAACTGCTCGGCGATACGAGCCAAGCCAGCCTTCGGGTCGGCGAAGTCGATTGAATTCGCCCAGTCTTCCGGCTTGTTCAAGGCCGCATAGGTATGCAGCATTCCGTTTGCATAGCGGTGCGCCAAGATGGCCTTGCCCGGAGCGACTGCCATAAGCGTGCCACTTCCTATTGCTTCCGCGCTTGCCTTATGGCGCGTGTGGCCGTCGAAAAGGATGGTTTCGATGAACAATGTGCCTGAGTAGAGGGGCTTAGCAGGGGACAAAAGCGGACGAACTTTCGACCACGCGCCATCGGCACCCACAAGCAGATCAGAAAGGACGGTTGAACCGTTGGCAAAAGTGACCTCGTGCTGATCTGCGCCATGCGGGGCTATCGATGTGACCCTGTGGCCCCACTTAATCGTCTCCGGGGGAAGCGAGCCGATAAGCATGTTCCGAAGGTGGCCTCGATCAATTTCAGGACGATTGGCGGCGTTGTCGCCAGGACTGTCGAATAGGATATGACCGTCCTTATCAACGACCCGTTTTGCATCTTCGCCGTGGCGGACGAGGCCAAGGAAGGTTTCAAAAAGTCCTGCGGCCTTAAGGGCAATCTGGCCGTTGTATTCATGGATATCCAGTAGCCCGCCCTGCGTTCTCGCGCTCGCCGAGGCTTCGGATTCGTAGATGACCGAGGGGATGCCGTGAAGATGGAGAACACGGGCTAACGTAAGGCCACCGAGACCAGCACCGATGATCGTAACTGGGTTTCGCATTGCAGCGCTCCTATCAAATGCAAGCATGCAGCGTCCGCAGCGCTGATGATTGCTGTAGCCTGATCGTATCAGGCGATTGCTTCGGGAGACGCTGGCCGAGCCGGAGCTATGTGCTCGTCCGACTTGTATTCGGCGGCTGAAATCGGCCTGCCGTTTTTCGCGACGGCATTAGCCTGTATTAAAAGCCTGAGTGATGCAACCCTGTCTTCTGAATTAGCAATCGGACGCCATTCTCGGATGACGACCGCAAATGGCGCATTCCAGCCGAAATCGCTGCTCTAAGGAGCAAAAGTCTTCTGACAGTCACTGCCGTTTCCAACTTGTGCAGCGTTCAACGTCTTTTCGCGGCGCGCGCTTCTCTGCGGGGTCGGCTTGGTGAAGATCGGGAACGAAGCCGATTAGCCCATCTATGCTCTACCGCCACGCCCAATCCTGCCCGCCGGTTGGTCGCGGATTGTTGCCAGCGCGCCAAATGCGCGACGCCCTCGTCCCGCATGCCAAGCGAGCGCCGCATACATCGACGCTTACAGCAGTGAGAATGATCAATCCTTCGCCGGCCCGTCTTGCGTTGCCTTTAGGAGGTTGTCGCGCAGCCGTACCACGGATTTCTGCACGACCGGAAAGTCCTCGCCGAGGCCGGTGGCTTCCACCAGTGGCGCGCCGGGAACCGCCTCAACCAGATTGCGTCCGGCCGGCGTCAGGCTCAGTCGCACCTGCCGCTCGTCAGCGGGATCGCGTTTGCGTTGGATATAGCCCAGGGACTCAAGTTTCTTGAGCATCGGCGTCAGCGTGTTTGATTCCAGGAAGAGCTTTTCGCCGAGCGTTCCTACGGTCTGGTCGTCCTTCTCGGAGAGGGCGACCATTGCGATATACTGGGTGTAGGTCAGATTCAGCTTGTCGAGGATCGGCTTGTATGCGCGGCCGAAGGCCAGATTTGCCGAGTAGACCGCGAAGCATAAAAAGTTGGAGAGCTTGTTGCTCTTGCTGTCGCTCTCGCCGGAAGAGGGCGCTCCTGTCTCCAGGTTCTTGGCGGTTTTGGATGCGGACATGGGAGATCCTATTCGGCTGTTCGTTCTGCTTTTTATATAAATCGCATCCGATTAAATCGCAATGGTATTGACAATGCATTTTCATCGACCTATTTAGATCGTATCCGATTAAAGCGGATACGATTAACAAATCCCAGAAAGGATTTTACCATGACCGAGAAACTCCTCTTTACCGGCAAGACCCACAACAAGGGCGGTCGCAATGGTTTCACACGCAGCAGTGATGGCGAGCTTGACCTTCAGTTGTCGCAGCCGCACCCGGCGGCCGAACGCCTCTTCGGCGCTGCTTGGTCGGCTTGCTTCATTGGTGCCATTGAGGTCGCTGCAGCGCAAAGAAAGATCAAGCTGCCCGTTGAGCCCGAGATCGACACGGAAATCGATCTGAACGCCGACGGTGGTTCCTACTTCCTGCGCGCACGCCTGAACGTCAGCGTGCCGGGCATTGAGCGTGATGTCGCCGAGGAACTCATCCACGCAGCGCATGAGATCTGCCCGTATTCTAAGGCAACGCGCGGCAACATCGACGTGGCGCTCAACCTCGTTTGAAGGGATGAGAACGCTCTCGGCGAGAACCAATCCAAAGGTATCGCCAACACCATCATGCAACGGGATGCGCGCCGCCTTCAGTGAAATCGTGCCCGCATCCCGAGCAACCTCAAGCACAGGAGGATATCATGACAGCTCCAGTATCATCGATCACACGGCGTAGCCTGCTTGGATGCGCGGCGGTTGCCGGCGTCGTCAGATCGCGGACTCGCCGGTCGGTCTGGCAGCATGGATGATCGACCACGATATCCGCAGCTACGAGATGATCGCACGCGTCTTCGATGGAAAGGCCGAAGGCCTGACGCGGGACGATATCCTGGACAACATTACATTCTACTGGCTGACGAACACGGCCGTCTCGTCGGCGCGGCTC
This sequence comes from Rhizobium sp. BK060, assembly GCF_014193145.1. Classification (NCBI taxonomy): domain Bacteria; kingdom Pseudomonadati; phylum Pseudomonadota; class Alphaproteobacteria; order Hyphomicrobiales; family Rhizobiaceae; genus Rhizobium; species Rhizobium sp. BK060. Next base: position 76,415 of record NZ_JACHYW010000023.1, on the reverse strand, counting down.
TACTGGAAAAACAAGCTGGCGTTCTTTGCCGTCAAGAATGTCACCATTCCGGTCGCCGTTAGCGTTTTTCCGGATGAGATCTATGCGGCTCCGCGCAGCTGGACGGAACGCGCCTATCCGAAGCTCATCCACTACAACAAGCTCGACAAGGGCGGGCACTTTGCTGCTTGGGAGCAGCCGAAGGGCTTCGCTTCGGAGCTCAGAGCGGCCTTCCGCTCGCTGCGGTCGGCGTAGGGGCGGTTAGGACGGCGCTTCAGCGGCGCCGTCTCTTTGGTGACGGTAATCTGCGCGAAGAAGGTCTCGGGAAACCGCCGGATCGAAGGAAAACCAGGAATGCGTGACGTCGTCGAATTGCAGTTCGATCTTACCCCTCCCACTCGGGAACAGATGGAGCAGCTGGTGGCGGACCTCAGCGAGGAGGATCGCCATCTGCTTTTGGAGCATGGTGAGGAGGCGCCATTCTGTGGCGTGTTCCTCCACGAGCGACGCGAGGGGTTTTTTACCTGCCGGCTCTGCGGACTTCCGCTGTTCAAGGCCGTTGCGAAATTCGAAAGCGGTACAGGCTGGCCGAGCTTCACGGCCCCGGCAGCCGACAATCACCTGCGGCGCGTTCGTGATACCCGCTACCGCATGCTCAGAACGGAAATTGTTTGCGCGCGTTGCAACGCGCATCAGGGGCACGTCTTTCCCGACGGCCCGCCTCCGACAGGCGAGCGCTTCTGCATAAACTCAGGGTCGCTCGAATTCACCCCGAAAGGGCAGCCGCTTCCTGACAAGCTTGGTCGCGGTGGCCCGGAAGGAGCGCCAGCACGATAGATGCTCGCCGCCGGAGCGCAATCGTCGCCGTCGAGACGGCGATTGCTCCGGCCCACAGGCAGTTTTAACCGATCATCAACGCTGATGGGCGACTTCCCCGCGATTTGTCGCAAATGGGGTGCGGCCCAGTCTGTAGATGATTGCGCAATGCACAGGTCCGTCTATTTTGGCCGCATCATCTCGGCGCTTGTGGCAACACTTCGCGCACAACCGGGGCAGGGGATCATGAAAGCGGCCTTCCATACGACCTTGGGGATCGTAGTCCTTCTACCAGCAGCGGCCTTGGGTCAGTCAGGCGGTTGGCAACCCAATGGCAGTGGTATGAGCACCTGGCATGTGTCGCCATCGGAAGGCACCTGCAACGTCAGTCAGGCGCAGAACCGGGCCCGCCGCGCTGGCATCTACCGCACCGACCTTGTCTATCGCGACGAGAACGTTCTGACGCTGAGGGGACTGACCGAATGGGGCGATCGCCGGGAGATCACCTTTGCCAACATCCGAGGATGTCCTGAGGTCGGATTTCAAGATATGCAGCAGAGCCAACCCGGACGAGCGCCCACCAATCGATGACTTGACGTCGCACGGCTCGCCGGCGTAACTGAGCGCGACGGTTCCCCAAGGACGACTCTAAGGGGATTAATAGGGAACATGGTGAGGACGACCCAAGAGGGACCAAAACCGTGGCTGCCCCCGCAACTGTAGGCGGATTGTCGCTCATCCGAGGTCGTTTAGGACCATGTCACTGCGAACCAATCGCGGGAAGGCAGATGAAGGCATATATCCGTGAGCCAGGAGACCTGCCGTCAATCACGATCCAATCACCCGGGCGGGGATGCCCGGAAAGGAACAGCCATGATTGACCTGAGCCTTCGCCGATATAGAGCACACATCCGTCTCGATTGGGTTTTCCGTCGCTAGCGTTAGCCCGGCGTGCCGTCATTCCTAGCGGTTGCGCCGGCAATGAACGCTGGCCCCTTTCCTCCTAATCGAGATTGCCTATGCGTAAATTTCTTGCAGCCATTGCGCTTGCCTTCGGCTTTGCTGGCTTGGCGGCGCCAAGTCTTGCCGCCACCCAGTATCCATTGACCATCAACAATTGCGGCCGCGAGGTCGTCTTCAATAAGGCGCCGGCCAACATCGTATCGGTCGGTCAGGGCATGACCGAAGTTCTTTTCTCGCTCGGGCTGGCGGACAGGATTGCCGGAACGGCAGTCTGGGTCGGCCCGGTTTTGCCGCAATATGCCGAAGTCAACGCGAGGATCAAACGGCTTGCCGACAACGATCCGAGCTTTGAATCCGTCGTCGGTCAGGAACCGGATCTGGTCGCCGCCGAGTTTGAGTGGCACGTCGGTCAGCAAGGGTCCGTCGGCAAGCGGGAGCAATTCGCCGAACTCGGCATCAATACCTACATCGCGCCGGCGGATTGCGTCGCCAAGGTCAATGCCGACAGCGGCGACGGCGTTCGCAAGGAACTGTTCACGATGGACCTGATCTATCGGGAGATCGCTGAGTTGGCCGAAATCTTCGACATCACGGAGCGCGGCGATGCGCTCATCGCCGAGCTGCAGCAACGCGAAGCGCGGGCCGTCGCATCGGTTGCCGGTGCCGCTGCAAAGAACCTCCCGGTCGTCTTCTGGTTCTCCAGCAAGGAAATCAACGGCGATGCATTCATCGCCGGAAAGAACAGCGCCCCGGCCTATGTCCTGAAGATGCTCGGTGCGAAGAATGTGGTCGCGACAGACGAGGAGTGGCCGCTCGTCGGCTGGGAGACGATTGCAGAGGCCAATCCGGCTGTGATCGTCGTAGCGACGATGGACCGGCGCCGCTATGCGGCGGATGACCCCACGGTAAAGCTCAACTTTCTGGCAAAGGACCCGGTCACGAGCCAACTCGATGCCGTCAGGAATAAGCGCTTCGTCATGATGGATGCCCAATCGATGAACCCGACGATCCGGACGATCGACGGGATCGAGATACTGGCGAAGGGCATCAATTCCTTCGGTCTGGCGCAGTGAGCGGCGCCATTTTCAGGCAGTCGGTATGGTGGGCGCATGGTGCGCTCGCCATTGCTGCATTCTCCCTGCTCGCTCTGATGATCGGTCTCGCCGTTTCGATCGGGGAGATATCGATCCCGCTGGCGACGACCGCGAAAGCGGTGTCGAACCGCCTCCTCGGTACGACTTTCGAGCTTAGCCGCATCCATCAAGGCATCATCTGGGACTATAGATTGAGCCGAGCGTTGGTGGCCGCAAGTGCCGGGGCGTCGCTCGCGCTCAGCGGCGCGGTTCTGCAGGCGTTGCTGCGAAACCCGTTGGCCGAACCCTACGTGCTCGGCGTTTCCGCAGGAGCCTCGACCGGCGCGGTTGGCGTGATGCTGCTCGGCTTCGGCTATGGTGTTCTCAGTCTGTCCAGCGGCGCCTTTATCGGCGCCGTGATCGCATTCCTGCTCGTTGCCTTTCTTGCGGCAGGCGCCGGAGGCACTAGCGAACGCATCATTCTTTGCGGCGTCGCCGGATCGCAGCTCTTCAATGCGGCCACCTCCTATATCGTCACGACCTCGGCAAATGCCGAGCAGGCGAGGGGCGTCATGTTCTGGTTGCTTGGCTCGCTGAGCGGTATCCGCTGGCCTGACGTCTATCTGGCCGTGCCGGTGACGGTGCTCGGCTTCGTCGTTTCGCTGTTCCATGTGCGGGCGCTGGATGCCTTCGTCTTCGGAACGGACGCGGCGGCATCGTTGGGTATTGCGGTCAGGCGTGTGCAGGTGGTGCTTCTTGGAACAACGGCGCTGATGACGGCAACCGTGGTCAGCATGGTTGGCGCAATCGGTTTTGTCGGACTGGTCATCCCGCACGCCGCGAGATTCCTTGTCGGGCCCACGCATGATCGCCTGCTTCCCGCGACTGTGCTCGGCGGCGCGATCTTCATGGTCGGCGCCGATATCATCTCGCGGATCATCATCCCGCAACAAGTCTTGCCAATCGGGGTCGTCACGGCCTTGTTCGGCGCGCCTGCCTTTGCGGTCATCCTGTATCGCGCTCGGAAGACGGCATGAGCATCAGCCTCGACAATGTGAGCTTTACAGCAGGCAACTCCCTGATCGTCAACGGCGTCAGCCTGACGGTGCAGACAGGAACGATTCTCGGGCTGCTCGGGCCGAACGGATCCGGCAAGTCGAGTCTGTTGCGGCTGATCTGCAGGTTGCGGAAGGTGCGCAGCGGCATTGTTCGTTTGGGCGAGAGCGACGTTTCGACTATGGCGCGGAGCGATCTCGCGCGCCGTGTTGCTTTCGTCGAGCAGCAGGCGACAACCGAGACGCAGTTGACCGCAAAGGATGTTGTGCGCCTCGGGCGCACGCCTCATCGCAGTCTCCTGTCGCCCTTGGGTGCAAAGGATGATGCTGCCGTGGATGAGGCGCTCTCGCGCGTCGGCATGGAAGGCCGAGCGAAGCAACTTTGGCAGACGCTCTCCGGCGGCGAGCGCCAGCGTGTCCATATCGCGCGTGCCCTTGCGCAGAGCCCGACCGAACTACTCCTTGATGAGCCTACGAACCACCTGGACATCCAGCATCAGCTCGAGATCCTGGGCCTGATTTCCAGGCTCGGCGTCACCTGCATCATCGCCCTGCACGATCTCAATCTGGCCGCCATGTTCTGCGATCAGCTGGCTGTGCTCCAGCGGGGTAAAATCGTTGCGACGGGGACGCCGCAGCACGTGCTGACGCGGGATCTGATCGGCGACGTGTTCGGCGTGCAGGCGCATGTCGAGACGTCCTCGATCCATGGGCGGTGCAACATTCAATACATTATCGCCTGACGATGCTGCTGTTGGGCCCAAGCATAGCGGGCTGGACGAACTACCGACGTACGGTGCCCTTCGGGCCTGTTGCTCATCGACAAATACCTCACCAAGAACTGGCACGACCATCCGTGGCGCTGTCAAGGAACGGCGTATGCTACCGTAAAATACGTTGGGTACTCCGCCCAATGCGCTTATGCTGCATCTGCTAACAAAACATGTGTCTGACGGCGCGAGCTGTCCATTCACAGAGCGGACGCAGACCGAGAATACTATCCCGGGCATACGATTTTGATCCCTCGCAGAGAGGGTGGATGAGGGAGCTTTGGCATGCGGTACTCTTCCTATCTTCCGACGACCAGTTTTGCCGCTCAGTTTGGCCCAGCCGGTCTTGCTTTCGACTATGCCTTGGATGCCGCCCAGCGCAGCGTGTTGTTCTGGGATGTCATGCGCAAACGCGGCAACCAGTATAGGGCTCATGCCGAAGCGACGGCGCCGCATGTCCTAAGCTTCACACCCGAAATCGTGCTCGACGGGCGTACGTTCGAGCGGCCGGTCAACTACGCGCTGGTCCGGATCGTCCCGCCTGATGGAATAGAGGTTGACCAGACACGCCGACCTTTCGTTGTCGTCGATCCGAGAGCCGGGCACGGACCGGGCATCGGCGGGTTCAAGGCGGACAGTGAAATCGGCGTCGCGCTGAGAGCTGGGCACCCATGCTATTTCATCGGTTTCCTTCCGCAGCCGGTGCCGGGACAGACGATCGAAAACATTGCTCTGGCGGAAGCGGTCTTTCTGGAGAAAGTCATTTCGCTGCATCCGCAGGCGGACGCCAAGCCCTGTGTGATCGGAAATTGCCAGGCGGGCTGGGCCGTCATGATGCTCGCAGCCATGCGCCCGGAACTCTTCGGATCGGTTATCATTGCCGGTGCGCCGCTTTCCTATTGGGCTGGTGAGCGCCGCAAGTATCCGATGCGCTATACGGGCGGGTTGCTGGGCGGCACCTGGCTCACCGCGTTGACGAGCGACCTTGGCCACGGACAGTTCGACGGCGCCTGGCTGGTTCAGAATTTCGAGAACCAGAACCCCGCCAACACGCTCTGGACCAAGCAGTATAATCTCTACTCGAAGATCGATACTGAGGCGCCGCGCTATCTCGGCTTCGAGGAGTGGTGGGGCGGGCACGTCAGCCTGAACGCCGAAGAGATCCAGTTCATCGTCGACGAGCTCTTCGTTGGCAACAATCTCGCGGCAGGCCGCATCGAGGCATCCAATGGCGAGGCAATCGATCTTCGCAATATTCGTGCGCCGATCGTGGTCTTCTGCTCCAAGGGAGACAACATCACACCCCCCGCACAGGCGCTCGGGTGGATCCTGGACCTCTATGATGACGTGAACGAGATACGGTCGCACGGGCAGACGATCGTCTACACCGTTCACGAAACCGTCGGCCATCTCGGGATCTTCGTGTCCGCCAGCGTTGCCCGCAAGGAGCATGGAGAACTCTCCAGCAACATCGACCTGATCGATGCGTTGCCGCCAGGCCTCTATGAGGCAATCTTCGAGGCAAAGACCGATGAGACCATCGGCGGGGATCTCGTCGAGGGCGATTGGATTATGCGCTGCGAGGCAAGGACGCTCGATGACATCAAAGTATTCGGCTGCAATAGTGCCGAGGACGACCGCCGCTTTGCAACCGTCGCCAAGGTGTCGGATATCAACCTCTCGCTTTATCGCAGGTTCCTCCAGCCTGTTGTCCGCGCGATGGTGCCCGAATGGGCGGCCAGTCAGTTGCGCGAAGCGCATCCGCTCCGGCTGCAGTACGAGCTGTTTTCTGACATCAATCCCCTGATGGCACCGATTGCAGACCTTGCCGTCGATGTTGAGGACGAGCGGCGCCCCGTTGCTGCGGACAATCCCTTCCTGGCGTTGGAACAGGCATTCTCCCGGCAGATTGTTGCGGGGCTGGATGCATGGCGCGAAGCAATGGAGGCCCTAGGCGAGGCGACGTTCCTCTCTGTCTATGGCTCTCCGCTTTTGCAGGCGGCCGTTGGTATCGATCCGTCCGACGCAAAGCCGCACCGGCGCGCGAGCAAAACCGGACTTCATCGTCAGGTCCTTAAGACGAAGGTCGAGGAACTCAAGGCGCAAATCGGCAATGGTGGGCTTCGCGAAGGCCTGGCGCGTAGCCTGCTTTACGTCGCCATGGCGAGCGGCGCAGCCGATGAGCGTGGATTTGCCGCGATCCGTCGGATGCGCGACGCCGAGGACGCAATGCCGGCAATGACGCTGGCGGAGTTCAAGGCGTTGATCCGCGATCAGTTTTTCATGCTGGTGATCGATGAGGAGGCTGCCGTCAATGCGATACCTCGCCTGTTGCCGGCGGAAGAAGACGTTCGCCGCGAAGCCTTGTCGTCTCTCCAGCAGGTCTTGAATGCGCGTGGGCCGCTTTCGGAAGAAGCCGAGCGGCGCTGGCAGAGGGTTATCGGGCTTTTCGATCTCTCCGCAGAGCCGCTTGCCGGACCCGTATCGCCACCGAGGAAACCCACGCCGCTCAAGGCGGTCAGGCGCGCAAACTGAACGAGAGTTGCCGACGGTCGACAACTTGTACTCGTCCTTCAACACGGAGCACGTGCAGATGCCGGATTTGGACAACATCGGGGAAGAAGCCGGGCGTCATGAAAAGTATGAACGGCTGATCGCAAAGGCAAAACAGGTGCCGCAGATGCGGACGGTTGTCGCCCATCCTTGTGATGAGACATCGCTGCGTGGAGCGGTCGAGGCGGCCGAGGTTGGGTTGATGCGTCCGATCCTTGTCGGGCCGGGAGAGAAGGTGCGCGCGGTCGCCAAATCTCACGACCTTGATATCTCGCCATTCGAACTGATCGACACGCCGCATAGCGATGCAGCAGCGGCGAAGTCGGTGGAGATCATCCGGGAAGGCGGTGCCAACCTGCTGATGAAGGGGAGCCTGCACACGGATGAGCTCATGCGGGCCGTCACCTCATCGGCTACCGGGCTGCGGACGGCGCGCCGGATCAGCCATGTCTTTGTGATGGATGTGCCGAACTATTCGGAAACGCTTTTTATCACCGATGCCGCAATCAACATTGCGCCGGATCTCGATGCCAAGCGGGATATCATCCAGAACGCGATCGACTTGTTCACACAGGTCGGCCTTGGCGTGCCCCGGGTGGCAATCCTTTCGGCTGTCGAGACCGTCACGTCGAAGATACCCTCGACCATTGACGCAGCCGCCCTCTGCAAGATGGCTGAGCGCGGGCAGATAACGGGTGGCATTCTCGACGGGCCGCTTGCCTTCGACAACGCGATCGATCCGGAAGCGGCCCGGATAAAGGACATCAAGTCGCCGGTTGCGGGACGCGCCCAGATCCTCGTCGTTCCCAATCTCGAGGCGGGCAACATGCTAGCGAAGAACCTGACCTTTCTGGCAAGAGCGGACGCAGCAGGCATCGTGCTGGGTGCGCGCGTGCCGATCATTCTGACATCGCGGGCGGATTCAGTGCGGGCGCGCCTTGCCTCCTGCGCTGTCGCAGTCTTGCTCGCCGATGCGCGCCGTCGCACGGCACCGATACAAGGCGGCTGATGCCATGGACACCATCCTCGTCGTGAATGCCGGTTCGTCCAGCCTGAAGTTCGAGGTGTTTTCGGTCGCGAACTCACTGGCGCGGCTGGTCAAAGGACAGATGGAGGGGATCGGAACGACGCCGCACCTTTCCATCAAGAGCAGTGACGGAGAGCGGCTGGCGAACGAAAACTATCCACCCGAAGCCGTTCCCGACCTGCCGGCGGCGATGCGCCTGGTGGGGGAATGGTTGCGGCAGCGGCAGCAGGGCCGGCTGATTGCCGTCGGCCATCGCGTCGTTCATGGCGGACCGAACCATTCGCGTCCGGCACGCGTCGATGACGATTTGCTCCGTGAACTGGAACGGTACACGCCGCTGGCGCCGTTGCATCAGCCCAACAATCTCGCGCCGATCCGTGTACTGCTGGAACGCCAGCCGCAACTTGCGCAGGTCGCGTGCTTCGACACGGCCTTTCATCGCGGCCATGACCCCATGACGGACCACTATGCCATTCCGGCGCGTTATTTTGATGAGGGTGTCCGGCGCTACGGCTTTCACGGGCTGTCCTACGAATATGTGGCTGGAAGACTGGCCGAGATCGCACCCGCTGTCGGCAGGGGACGGGTTATCGTGGCGCATCTCGGGAGCGGAGCATCGATGTGCGCGCTGTATCAAGGGTTAAGCATCGAGAGCACCCTCGGATTTACCGCTCTTGATGGACTCCCGATGGGCACACGATGCGGACAGATCGATCCTGGCGTGCTTCTCTACCTCCTCCAGCAGCATGGCATGACGGCACCGCAACTGCAGGACTTTCTCTACAAGGAGTCCGGCCTGAAGGGGCTTTCCGGCATTAGCAACGACGTGCGCGACCTGCTTGCCAGCGGCGAGGCGGGCGCAACGCTTGCGCTTGATCATTTCGTCCACCGCATCGGCCTGAATGCGGGTGCGCTTGCTGCCGCCCTCGGTGGACTGGACGCCTTCGTGTTCACGGCGGGCGTAGGCGAAAATTCGGCCGTCATGCGGGCACGGATTGCCAAAAAGCTGGGCTGGTTCGGAGCGTCGCTTGACCCCGAGAGAAACGACACCGGCGACCTGCTCGTCTCGAGCGACGACAGCAAGGTCGCCATCTATGTCGTGCCGACCGACGAGGAACTGATGATCGCACGACATACGTTCGCGCTTATCACTGCGTAGAGAGATCGCGCGATACAGAGCGTTTTGATGCTGAAGAGAGGGCTAATATGATTCCCGAGGTAAAGGCCAAGCTTCTCGAAGGAAAGCGCGGGCTGGTGGTCGGCATCGCCAATGACCAGTCGATCGCCTGGGGCTGTGCCAGGGCATTCCGGGCCTTGGGCGCGGAGCTGGCTGTCACCTATCTCAACGACAAGGCCAAGCCCTATGTTGAGCCGCTAGCTGAGGCACTGGAAGCACTGATCGTCATGCCGCTCGACGTCGCGGTGCCTGGACAGTTGGAGGCCGTGTTCGACCACATCACCGAGCAATGGGGCGAGCTCGATTTCGTCGTGCATTCGATCGCCTTCTCGCCGAAGGATACGCTGCAAGGACGTGTGGTCGACGTACCGCGCGACGGGTTCTTGAAGACGATGGACATCTCCTGCTGGTCGTTTATCCGCATGGCGCATCTTGCAGAACCCCTGATGAAGCGCGGCGGCACCCTGTTCACCATGACCTACTACGGCAGCCAGATGGTGGTGAAGAATTACAATGTCATGGGGGTGGCCAAGGCGGCGCTGGAAAGCGCGGTTCGCTACATCGCTGCCGAACTTGGACCAAAGGGCATTCGCGTTCATGCCATCTCGCCTGGCCCGCTGGCAACACGGGCGGCGTCCGGCATCCCGGAATTCGATGAGCTCCTGAACAAGGCGCAGGAAACGGCACCGACTCGCAGCCTCGTCTCGATCGACGATGTCGGCATGGCAACCGCCTTCCTTGCCCATGATGCGGCGCGATTGATCACTGGTGATACGATCTACATCGATGGCGGTTATCACATCATAGATTGAAGCGACGCGGGCTGGCGCTCTGCGAAGTGCTGTCGAGGCACATAACGCCCGGACCCGTCGCTCGCAATGTGAGCAACGGGTCCGGGCGCAGGCCTTTGACAGCTTCAGGACTTTGCTGCCGCGGCGCGCTGTTTGCGGTATTGCACGGTGGGCAGGCCGCCCCAGCCCCAATTGTCGAGATCGACCTCCTCGATGACGACATAGGTTGATTCAAGCGGTTTGTTGAGCACATCGAGCAGCACCTGGCTGACGCCCTTGATGATAGCGGCCTTCTCAACGGCCGTGACCGAATTGCGGTCAGGCGTGGTTCCTTCGCGGGTAACCTGTACGGTGACGATGGGCATTGCAGTCTCCTTTTTCGGGTTCGATTTAAATGTCGCTATGCGGCGAGCAGGGTGCCGATCTCGGGTTCCAATGTTTCGACATGGGCATATCCGTTGCCGACCCGGCGCTGGGAGCCGAACCGGAATCGCGCGCCCTACCAGCGGCCAGCGTTCTGACCGCCATCGACGTGGAGGATTTCGCCTGTGACGAAGCTTGCCGCCTCGAAATAAAGGACGGCATCGACGACATCGCGAATTTCACCCATTCGGCCGACCGGATGCAGGGTCGAAAGCGCTGCATGCGTTTCCTGCGGATGCATCGGCGTCTTAATCACGCCTGGCGAGACTGCGTTGACGCGAACGCCGGTCTTTGCGTACTCGATGGCCAGCTCCTTGGTGACCGCGTTCAAGCCGCCCTTTGTCAAGGAGGCGAGGGCGGCGGGTACACCGGCGATCGGCTGATTGACCAGGCTGGTGGTAATCGTGACGATGTGGCCCGAGCCCTGTTTCAGCATTTCGGCGATTGCGCGCTGCGTGATGTGAAAGAAGCCGGCGACATTGACGCTCATGTTGTGGTCGTAGTCCTGTTGAGTGAATTCGGTGAATGGCTTAGCGAGGAAAACGCCGGCATTGTTCACCAGTGTGTCGATACGGCCGAAGCGCTCAAGCGCCTCGCGGACGACCCGCTCGGCAGTCTCGGGCTTGCTGATATCGCCGGGGACGGCCAGGATGCCGGTGTCCGAGCTGGGCTCGATCGACCGGGAGGTGGCGACGACGCGATAGTTCCGGTCGCGATAGGCCCGCACCAATTCTGCGCCGATGCCTTGCGATGCGCCGGTGATGATGGCGACCTTCTGTTGCGTGCTCATGGTGTGATCCTTTCAATTGTCGCGGCCGCTACGTTGGGGCCGCCCTACGCCCTCGGCGTTGGTGCAATTGATTTAGATCCATTCGATATTTGGGAGAATTGCCGCTGATTGAGCGACAATAAACCATATTTCGGCATAATCAGGCGAGAGTGCCTGCCGCTGCTGCCATGCGCGCGAACTCGGAGCGCAGGCGTGGAGTGGCGAAATCCACGAAGGCGCGGACCTTCGGCACCGACATACGGCCCTGCGGCGCGAGTAGGTGCACCGGCAGCGGCGGGTGCTCGGCGTCGGCAAGCACGATCTTCAACCGTTCGTCGCGCACATAAGATGCGACATGGTAGGAGTAGAGCCTTGTCAGGCCGCCGCCTGCAGCAGCGGATGCGGCGGCGGCGCGAACGCTGTTGACGATGCACCGCGGCGTGAAGTGAACCGTGCGTGGGATGGAGGAGCCCTTCGCCGGCGTGAAGCTCCAGGACTCCAGGCCGAAGTTACTGAACGCGATGATCTGGTGCTTTGACAGGTCTCCGGGCTCGTCGATGCGCGGATGGCTAGCAAGATAACGAGGAGAGGCGACCACGACGCGTCGCACGTCGCCACCGAGACGCGTGGAGACATGCGAGGAGTCCGACAGGTGGCCGATACGCACGGCAAGGTCGACGCCTTCATCGACCAGATTGACGAATCGATCCAGCATGAGAAACCGCACGGAGACCGTCGGGTGAAGGTCAAGGAAGTCGTCCAGTATGGGGCGCAGCACCTCTTCGCCAAGGATCGGCGGCGCCGAAATTGTCAGCGTTCCGCGCGGGGCCGCCCGCTCGCCGCCCGCCAGCATGTCGGCTTCCTCAAGATCCACCAGCACGCGCCGACAGGCAGCCGCATAGCGTTGACCCGCCTCGCTCAGCTTCAGCGTCCGGGTCGTCCGGTGTAGCAGTTCGACACCGACATGTGCCTCCAGGAAGCTCAGGGCGCGACTGACCGCCGTCGGCGATCGTTTGAGATTGCGGGCTGCTCCGGCGAGACTGCCCTCATCGATCGCCGTCACAAACACCTTCATTGCGTCGATGCGATCCATTCTGCCGCCTCGCGGAATAGTGATTGTCCGGCGGCAAGTATTCACCCGAAATCGGCAGGAAGTAAATACGGAGAGGTGAAGCAAGACAGGTTGCGCTACCGCTCTATCTGTTGGGTAAGCCGGCAGCTGTTCAAGGTTCGATGACGAGAGCCTGGGGTGCGAAGTGCTCGCGGGTGCGAGGATAACCGGCCAAGCCGCCTCTTGCGTTCGCTCAACAAAGGGAGACTGACGATGAAGATCCTGATGGTTTTGACATCGCATGATCAGCTCGGGAATACCGGCAAGCCGACGGGCTTCTGGCTCGAGGAGTTCGCTGCACCTTACTATGTGTTCAAGGATGCGGGTGCCGACATCACCTTGGCGTCGCCGAAAGGAGGGCAGCCGCCGATCGATCCGAAGAGCGACGAGCCAGCCAACCAGACGGGGCGATGGCACGCTTCAAGGGCGATCCGGCAGCTCAAAAGGAGCTTGCAAACACCGTACGGCTAAGCGAGGTTAAAGCGGATGGTTTCGCCACGGTCTTCTATCCCGGTGGCCACGGCCCGATGTGGGATCTCGTCAACGACCAGGACTCGATTGCCCTGATCGAAAATTTCTACAATGCGAGTAAGCCGATCGCCTTGGTGTGTCACGCCCCCGGCGTCCTAAGAAGGGTAACCTACCAGGGGCAGCCCCTCGTCAAGGGCAAGCGCGTCACCGGCTTTGCCAACAGCGAGGAAGAGGCTGTCCATCTCACCGAGGTCGTGCCCTTTCTCGTCGAGGATGAGTTGAAGCGTTTAGGCGGGCACTACGAGAAAGCCGGCGATTGGATCGATTTTACGATTGTCGACGGGCGGCTGATCACGGGGCAGAACCCGGCTTCATCAGGCTCGGCTGCCAAGAAACTGCTGAAGCTCTTGGACGGTTGAACCCGTGGTTGGCGTCGGTTGCATTCTGATACAAATCCGGCGGAACGCGACACATCCGGGATACTTCGGACTGATCCCCTGCAGTCACCATCAACGACCAGTGCGCGAGCATTGGTTAACTGCAAGGGATGACAATGATCCTATTTCTGATCGCCTATCTAGCAGGGGTGCTGACCATCGTCAGCCCCTGCATTCTTCCGGTCCTGCCATTCGTGCTGTCACGAGCAGGTCAGCCGTTTACAAGAAGCATCCTGCCGATGCTGATCGGCATGATCGTGACCTTCGCGGGCGTGGCAACGCTTGCCGCGGTCGGCGGAAGCTGGGCAGTGCATGCGAACGAAATCGGCCGATACGTTGCCATTGCATTGATTGCCGGCTTCGGCGTGACGCTGCTTTCGCCGCGTATCGCGGCGGTGGTAACGCGGCCAGCCGTGGCGCTGGGCAGCCGCTTGTCGCAGCAAGCGAGCGGGAAGAAGGGGAGTGTCGGCACCTCCTTCCTTCTCGGCGTCGCAACCGGTCTTCTTTGGGCGCCCTGCGCCGGCCCGATCCTCGGACTGGTCCTCACCGGCGCCGCCCTGCAAGGGGCAAACGTGCAGACCACGCTCCTGCTGACGGCTTACGCCGCAGGTGCCGCTACCTCGCTCGCAATGGCTGTTCTTGCCGGGGAGAAGGTGTTTGCCGCGATGAAGCGATCGCTCGGCGTCGGCGAGCGTGTGCGGCAGGGCCTTGGCGTTGCCGTCCTGGTCGGCGTCACGGCCATCGCGCTCGGGCTCGATACCGGACTGCTGGCGCGTCTCTCCTATGCCAGCAGCACCGGCATCGAGCAGTCGCTGCTGGACAGGCTGCGCGGCGCTGGCGGTACTGCTGGGAAGCCGGCAGGCAATGCGATGGCACTCGCTGCGAGTGATGCGCGCAAGGGATACCAGAGCGACTTGCCGGTGCTGGGCCGCTTCCAGTCGCTTGACGGTGCTGTGGAATGGTTGAACTCGAAGCCGCTCACGGCCGAAGAATTGCGCGGCAAGGTTGTTCTGGTCGATTTCTGGACCTACTCCTGCATTAACTGCATTCGAACGATCCCTTACCTTCGGGCATGGGCGGAGAAGTACCGGGACCAGGGCCTTGTCGTGATCGGCGTCCATTCCCCCGAATTTGCCTTCGAAAAGCGGATCGACAATGTCCGTCAGGCGATCGACAAGTTCCAGATCGGCTATCCCGTCGCGATCGACAACAACTTCAAGATCTGGCGGGCATTCGGCAACAACTACTGGCCGGCTCACTATTTCATCGATGCGAAAGGCCAGATTCGGCACACGCAGTTCGGCGAGGGAGACTACGAACAATCCGAACGGCTGATCCAGGATCTGCTGGCGGACGCCGCAGGCAGCAAAAGGGTTGACACCGCTACTGTCGTGCTGAACGCCACAGGTGCCGAAGCGGCGCCCGACCTCGCGCGGCTGCAGTCCGGCGAATCCTATATCGGTTATCTCCGAGCTGCGAACTTCATCTCGCCGGAAGGGGTCGGAGCAGACGTTGCACGTGATTACACGGTGGGAAAACCAAGCCTCGATGAATGGGGTCTATCGGGCAAGTGGACCGTAGGGGGCGAGCAGGCCTCGCTTGAGCAGGTCGGTGGAGGCATCACCTACCGGTTTAGTGCACGGGATCTCCATCTCGTCCTTGGGCCTGGAACGGGCGGCAAGAAAGTCCGCTTCCAGGTGACGGTGGATGGCGCAGCGCCGGGGGTAGACCACGGCTCGGATATTGACGCCGAAGGCAACGGTACCGTTTCAGAAACGCGCCTCTACCAACTGGTGCGCCAGTCGAAAGACGTACGGGAACGGACCTTCGAGATCCGATTCCTCGATCCCGGTGTCGAAGCATTCGTCTTTACCTTCGGATGAAAGGGACAGGATCATGAAAACTCGAGAAAAAACCCGTTTGTCGCCGCTGGGTCGCATCGCGCGCCTCGGTCTTGTGGCCCTGGCGGTGATCGGTGGCGGCGGCCTTGCACTGAAATTGACTGGCGGATCGGCGCCTGAAGAGGCCAGGCCCGTTCCCCCGGCCCTGCATGACGTAGCCGCGACATCCGGAATGCAATCGCTGGTGCTTGCCGGCGGCTGCTTCTGGGGCGTGCAAGGGGCGTTTCAGCATGTTGCCGGCGTTGTGAGCGCCACGGCAGGGTATGCCGGCGGGAGTGCCGCGACTGCGACCTACGAGATAACCGAGACCGGGCAGACCGATCATGCGGAGGCGGTGGAGATCGTCTTCAATCCGAAGCAGATCACCTACGGTCAGTTGCTGCAGATCTTCTTCTCCGTGGTTCACGACCCGACGCAGGTGGATCAGCAAGGGCCCGACGTCGGGAAACAGTACCGCTCGGCGATCTTTCCGCTGAGCGACGAACAGGCAAAGGTCGCTTCCGACTACGTTGCGCAACTAGGCAAGGAAGGCGCGTTTGGTCGCCCGATTGCGACTTCAATCGAAATCGGGAAGACGTTCTATCGCGCCGAGGCCTATCACCAGGACTACGTCTACAACAATCCCAGCCAGCCCTATGTCTACATCTACGAGCAGCCCAAGATCGAAGCACTGAAGCGGCTTTTCCCGGTGCAGTACCGGGAGCGTCCAGTTCTCGTTGCAGAGCAGGCAGGCTGACTTTGGCCACAGCGATGCTGTGGGGATGTCGCCTGCGGCATATGGAGGGTCAATACAATTCGGGATCGGGGGTCGGTCGAACCAGCCCGCGCCTACACAGCGATACAGTTCTCACCGCGTCCGAACACATTCGGGATACGCGCAGCCATCAGGCTGAATTCAATCCGCTCGCCGGAAAAATCACAGCTTGCCGGGATTGGCTTAAACGGACCAAGCAATTGAGGAGAAAGCAATGCGCATTCTAGTCACCACTTTTGCCATGCTTGCGTTGGCCGCTGTGCCTTGCGCCTGGGATACCGCTCCGGGTGAACCACCCCCGATCGCGGCACTCTTCTCCCGATTGTCGCCTCCAGCCGATGCTGCCTTGGTGACGACGTCGGCCGATAAAGCACTGCCCCAACGCGCGAATTACTGAGGGGATCCACGATGAAACTCTTCGAAGACAAGATTTCGTCGGCAGCATCCCGTGTCAGGATCGCGCTGGCTCTGAAAGGGCTCGACGTCGAGCGTGAGACAATCGGTATCCTCGGTGCCGATGCCATCAATCGCAAGCCCGACTATCTGCAGGTCAACCCGCAGGGGCTCGTCCCAGCTTTGCTGACGGATGAAGGCGTGCTCCTGACGCAGTCTCTCGCCATTATCGAATATCTCGATGAGCGCTACCGCGAACCTCCACTCCTGCCCGGAAAGCTTGAAGATCGCGCCTTTGCGCGGACAGTCGCCTTGGCGGTCGCCGCGGATATCCATCCGCTTCTTCCGCCCCGGGTGACTGCCTACTTAGGGGGCGTAGACCTCAGCACCGAGGACATCGCCGACTGGAGTCGCCACTGGATCCGCGTCGGACTGACGGCAGTCGATGAATTGCTCGCGCGGCGTCAGACAGGTCGATATGCCGCCGGCGATGCGCCGTCGCTGGCCGACATTTGTCTTTTCCCGCAGGCGGTGAATGCCGAACGGATTGGCCTTTCGCTCGACCAGTGGCCTCGCATCGCAGCGGTTATGGCCAGACTTCGGGAGATTCCCGCCTTTGCCGACAATGGCCCGGCCCCCCGAACCTGAGCGTCCGTGAGCTGAACATTCACCTCAGGTCGCTCAGTTATGGCCGAATGTATACCAATGTATCTCTCGACCTGATCCCTACACCGGCATTCAATTCCCGCCATCGGGCACACATTGGATATACACGCGTACCGGCTTTTATGAATGTCTTTAACGCAATCTGGAGAACATCGATGGCTGAGGAAATCAATCAACAGCGACGGCGGTTCATGGGCGTGGCGGCCCTGACTGTCGCTGCCGTGCAACTGGGCGCCATCGGGACGAGCGTTGCACAAGCGGCGACGCCGGCTGCCGTCCGCATTCCCACAATCGCGCCAGGCACCAACACGTCCTTCGGCACAATCAAGCAGATCGATGCAGGCCTGCTCAACGTCGGTTATGCCGAACTTGGAGCGAGCGACGCGCCTCCGGTCATTCTCCTGCATGGCTGGCCCTACGACATCCACACCTATGTTGACGTCGCACCGCTGCTTGCAGCGGCCGGATATCGCGTCATTGTGCCCCATCTGCGTGGCTACGGCACGACGCGATTCCTCTCCGAGAAGACGATGCGCAACGGTCAGCAGTCTGCAATTGCTTCCGATATCGTCGCGCTCATGGATGCGCTGAAGATCGAGAAGGCGCTGATCGCTGGTTGTGATTGGGGAGCCCGGACGGCCGACATCATTGCGGCTCTTTGGCCGGAGCGTTGCAAGGCGCTGGTTTCCGTTAGCGGTTATCTCATAGGCAGCCAGGAAGCCAACAAGGCGCCGTTGCCGCCGAAGGCCGAGCTTGCCTGGTGGTATCAGTTTTACTTTGCTACCGAACGCGGTCGGGAAGGCTATCAGCAATACCGGAGCGAGTTCGCCAAGCTCATCTGGCAGCTTGCGTCACCGAAATGGAATTTCGACGACGCGACGTTCGACCGCAGCGCCGCCGCCCTCCAAAATCCCGATCACGTCGACATCACCATCCACAACTACCGTTGGCGCATCAGCGCGGCCGAGGGCGAGCGGAAGTATGACGAGTTCGAAGCGCGGCTGGCCAAGTTCCCGGTCATTGGCGTGCCTGCTATCACGCTGGAAGGCGATGCCAATGGGGCGCCTCATCCGCAGCCGGAGGCGTATGCCAAGAAGTTCTCGGGAGAGTACGAACACCGGCTGATCACCGGCGGTATCGGTCACAACCTGCCACAAGAGGCGCCGCAAGCCTTTGCCCAAGCCGTGGTTGACGTCGATCGCTTCTAATCGTTTTCCCGGCGACAGCGCGGCGGTTGACCGCGACGTCCTCCGATTTCACTTTGGTTTGAATTCTGCGGTGTTCGTGGCAAATCCTACCAACCGCAGCTGTCGGCCCATAACCGCTGTTGGAGTAGTCTCGACGGGCCTATGTATCCCCGAGATCGCCAACAGGGAGGACGTTCCGCCGGGATTTCTTGATGGCGTACCGCGAGGTCGCCTGGAGCCGGAGACCGTCATCCGTCTCCTCAGGGACGTTGCGATGAGGACGGATATCGTCGGCTTGGCCATCACCTGGTACATCTCAGGGGACGCCATCCAGAAACGGCAGTTCTTGGCGGGACTCCCTGATACGCGGATGACCGTTGTTGAGCGGCGGCGGCCGTCAAGGGTTGCCGCTTTTTCCACAGTGCCGACGGTGCGTAATTCAAGCCGCCGTTTGATTGATGGCGATTTCGGCCACAAGGCCGCCGCCGTCCCGATTGCGCAGCGTCAGCGATGCACCGATCGCGGTCGCCAGCTGTACAGCAATGGCGAGGCCAAGCCCGGTTCCGCCGGTGTCGCGATTACGCGACTGCTCAAGGCGGAAGAATGGCTTGAGGACGGCTTCCAGCTGGTGATCGGGAATGCCGGGCCCATGATCCATCACCCTGATGACGATGGCCTCGTCGGCCCGACGTTCCACTTCGATCTCAGCGCTGCCGCCGAACTTCAGCGCGTTGTCGATGAGATTGGCCAGAACGCGCCTCAAGGCGTGCGGCCGTGTCATGATCGCGCCGCCACGCATCTCCGTTATCGCAACGTCCTTGCCGGTGTCCTGATAATCGTAGACAAGGCTCTCGATGAAGGAAGACAGGTCGATGCGCGAGGCTTTCTCGACATTGCCATGGGCGCTGCGAGCATAGGCGACACCTTCCTTGACGAGGCGTTCGATCTCGGCGAGATCCTGCATCAACTTGTCTCTATCACCGAAATCCTCGGCCATCTCAGCCCTGAGCTTCATACGGGTGATTGGTGTTTGCAGATCGTGCGATATGGCCGCGAGTATCTGTACGCGCTCCTCGAGATATTGGGCGATGCGCTCGCGCATTGCGTTGAAGGCGGTTGCGGCATAGGCGACTTCGCTTGGCCCTGTCTCGCTGAGGCGAGGGGCCTTCACATTCGGATCGAGCGTGTCCGCGGCTCTTGCGAGATTGACGAGAGGGCGAATGGCCTGGTGCACGGCAAACCAGCTGCAGAGCACCAGCAAGGCGAGTTGTGTGACGAGCACATAGGGCAGCCAGTCGGCGAGAGGCATGACGCCAGCGGGATTGACGTCGATCGTCAAGGGCGTGCCATCGCTGAGGGCCAAATGCGCCTGGAGGCGAAAGTTCGGGCCGGGGATGGTTTCGACCGTGATCGGATATTTCGGCCCGATCGCCGCCCGAATTTTGGCGGCAAGTTCGGTGCTGCGCGCGTCGAACGCGGGCTGTCCCGGCAAGCCCGGCCCAAGAACAAATCTGTAGCTTCCCCGATCAAGGCGATCGAGCCAGTCCGCGCGCTCATCCGGTCGGAGGCGATCAAGGATGGCGATCGAGGTCGAGATATCGTTTTCGAGGGTGTTGAACATCACCGACTTTGCCGCCGTATAGCGCTCGAAGAACAGCACCGTGAACGACATGGCATGCGCGATCGCGAGACCCGCAAGCAGGATAAGAAATAGCCGCGCTCCGAGAGTGCGCGGCCACAGACGAAATCCATTCAGAAGGGCGTGCGTCGCCATCAGCGGGCCTCGGTGATCTCGATCGGCATGGAAAAGACATAGCCCTCGCTGCGGACCGTCTTGATGTAGGTCGGCTCTCGGGCATCGTCGCCGAGGCGCTGGCGGACACGGCTGACGAGAAGGTCGATCGAACGGTCGAAAAGCTCAGCGTCGCGGCCCTGCGTCAGGTTGAGAAGCTGGTCGCGGTTGAGCACGCGCTGGGGATGGTCGATGAAGACGCGCAGCAGGCGATATTCGGCGCCGCTGAGTGCGATCACCGTCCCATCAGAATCGACGAGATGGCGTGCCGTCGTGTCGAGCTTCCACTTGCCGAAGCTCAGCAGCTGGCCGGCTTCCGACACCTGCAGATTGGGGGGCAACATCCGGGTGCGCCGAAGGACAGCCTTGATGCGGGCCAGCAATTCGCGCGCCGAAAATGGCTTGGCGAGGTAGTCGTCCGCACCCATCTCGAGACCGATGATGCGATCCATTTCGTCGGTGCGGGCCGTCAGCATGACGATGGGAATGGCCTTGTGTCGGCCGGCACGCAACTCGCGGCTCAGAACGAGGCCGTCGTCGCCGGGCATCATAACATCCAGGATGATGAGATCGACTGAATTTGCTTCGAGGAAGGAACGCATATGCCGCCCGTCGGCAACGGCGGTGACGCGCAGGCCATTCTTCTGCAGGTAGCTCGATACGAGCTCCCTTATTTCGCGATCGTCATCGACGATCAGGATGTGGTCGATGTGCTCCATCGCGCGATCTTCCTTGTTGCACTGTTAGTGACGCCCTTGATGTATCCGCCGTATGTTTGCGGCATCCGGGCTTGCATGTTGCCGTATCCTGCGGTTCGTTGGATACATTCGGATACAATGTCTGCATTTTGAAAGGCTGTCCGATCGAACCCATGGCGGGCCGGCAGCCGAAGCCGCGATCACGAGTTCGGGCGGTGATCGCCCTCTTTGATTGCGACGTCTATCAAAGCACATTCCAAATGGCGAGGTAGATCAATACAAACTTCGATGTCGATAATGACCCGAAAGCTGCCGTCGACGGCATTCTCTGCAATATCGGAGTTCCGTCGATAGTGCGCTTCGCCGCTCTATCAATGGCTCATCAGCAGGGGAACAGTGGCATGCGACAGCAGGCGATAGGTGACGCGGCCGAGAAGCAATTCGAGCAGATAGCCGTGCTTGAACGCGCCGATCAGAATGCAGGTCGCGTTCACCGATGCTCCAAAGTCGAGAATCGTGTTGCCGACCGAGCGGCCTGTTGACGAGGTCACGACGATCTCGGCATCGAGTCCCAGCTGACGGCAGATTTGCCTCGCGGTGGTCTCGTAGTGCCTGTTCGGCTTGTCGTCGACGCAGAGGACGGTGATGCGGTTGGCGGCAAGGAGCCAGCGCCTTGCTGCAACCATTGTGCGCCGCGCGTGGTCATGCGGCTTCCAGCCGATCAGGACATGGTCCAACAGACGTCCGCGGTAGCCACCGGCCGGTGGGACGAGCACAAGCTTGCCTTCATGAAAAAGGACATTGTGAAAGACATCACGCGCATCGAGATTGCCCCTGTAGGGCGCGATGACAAGCGACGCATTCTGACAGACGTCGCCCACGCAGCGGCGCAGGTCACCCTGGCAATCGCCGAGCACTAGGCTTTGCCGGTGAGGAGCGCCGAGTTTCCATTCGCCGAAGAGCCGCTTGACGTGCTCGAACCGCTCGTGCGTCGATCCTTCCTCGAGGTCCCGCAGCATCTGCAATTCGATTTCCTCAGCCGACACAAGCATCGCCAGTGGGTCGGCACCGATATGTACGGCGGCGATGCTATCCTGCACGGCATCGGCCGCGTCGTCGGCCAGATCGAGGCAGGACTGTGCCGAGGCTGGATCGGGCAGCAGCACGATAATATCGGCATCCTGGGTGAGGTCACGAACGTTACGCGGCGCTGCGCCTGGGCTAGGTGCGTTGAAGCCTTGTGACCGATTTTGGTGATCGCTGGTTGTCGTGGTCAAGCTGGCCCTCCTTCTTGGATCGGCCTCGCAAAGTTACTCGGGAATAATACGCCAATATGGTCGTTGTTGAAATCGTCTCGGCAGACGAAGGCCGACCTATTTGAGAATTCGTCGGCTGGATGAGCGTCGCATCATAGGCTGCGGGATATCGATGGTGATGTTTCTGGCGGTCTTGCGCCCTGATCGCGACCTGTTAGAATTTTGGGTTGCCAAGCTTTTGTGTTGGCTGCATTTTTGGGTTCCCTCTGGCTTGTATGCGGTGCGCGATGGAGAGGACAGTTGTCTCTAGGCTGAGTTACGGCGCGGAGCCCGGATTGCGCTTCGCCCTGCTCTTGGATGGGCAGGGCGGCTGCAGGCAGCTGGACATTGCCCAAGCACGACGATGGAAGCCGGACGATGGGATCATCTGGCTGCATTTGGAGCGAGACCATGCAGCGGCGGCCGATTGGGTCAAGGGGGAAAGTGGCCTCGATAGCTTCGTGACGGAAGCGCTTCTGGAAGAGGAGACGCGGCCGCGCGTCGAGCCAGTCGACGATGGCCTGTTGATCATCCTTCGCGGCGTATGTGCGACTGCGCCGGACGAAGAGCCGGAGAAACAGACCGACATCGATCTCGTGCCGCTTCACATGTGGGTCGACGCCAACAAAGTCATCTCGCTACGCGACAGCGGCCATTACATCACCGCACTTCGCGACATTCGCCTGGCGCTAGAAAAAGGCAAGGGCCCGCATCGCACCGGGGATCTTTTGGCGCTGATCGGCGACAAGCTCGTCCGTGACCTGGAGCCCGTACTAGACTCCATGGATGAGGAGGTGGACGAACTTGACGAAATGATCTTTCACGGTGAGGCAAGCGAGGTCCGCGAGCGCCTCAAGCTCTTGCGCCGGCGCTCCGTGCAGCTTCGCCGCTACCTTGCGCCGCAACGCGATGCTTTGAACCGCATCGAGCATGATGACGCACCATGGCTGTTTGAACGCGACAAGCTGCGGATGCGCGAGGTGATCGACAAGCTGATGCGCTTCATTGAATACCTCGACGCTATCCGCGACCGCACGGGCATCCTGCACGACGACCTCTCGACGGTGATCAGCGAGCGCATTGCGCGCAACTCCAACCGGCTGGCGGCGCTGGCGGCGCTGCTGCTGCCGCCGAGCGTGGTGGCCGGCTTGTTCGGGATGAACGTCGGAGGCATTCCGGGGGTCAACGACACCTGGGCGTTCGTCATCATCGTCGTGTTTGTGACGGTCACATCGGTAGCGACGCTCTGGCTGCTTCGGCGGATCGGCTGGCTTTAGCCAGCCATCCGCCGTCCCGTAATCCCTTGCCGTCAATTGGCTGCGAAGCAGTAGAACAGGCCGTCACCTCCGGTCCCGTTGAAGGCCTTGACCGTGCAGCCGCCGCGTGTCGCGTGCGAGGAATTCCATGATTTGGCTTCCGCGGAGTCGTTCAGGCCCGTTCGGTCGCTGTGACCTACGATCGCGGCACCCTCTTCGCCGCCCATCGTCCAGTTGCCGCATGTTTCCGGCGCGGCAGTACCGTCGGCTTTCGAGCCGGTCAGGATGTCGTGTCGGTTCGGCGTATCGCCGCGGCCACTAATGACTTCACCCTTCTCGTTCAGGGCGGTCTGCTTGGTCAGGTTGTTTTTGTCGCTGTGCAGCGAGGCCACGTCGTCGGCGACTTTTTCGCCCTTGGCGTTGTGCCACGGCCCGGAACCGATGCGATCCTTTGCGTTTTCAGCGTCGGTAGACAGATAGGCTTTCCAGGTCTTGCCGGTCACGCCGGCGGCCGTGGCAAGCGTATTGCAGTATGCGTCGGCACCGGCGAGGCCGCCAAGATCGCCGCCCTTGCCCGGATTTACACTGGTCACGAAGAAGCTCATGGAGGTGTCTTGAGCATGGACCCCAACTGCTGAAAAGGCCAAAGCGGCCGCGATATAGGCAAACCTACGTCTCATGGCGTCTCTCCCTGGTTGAAGTTTCTAGCGAGGCGAAGCGTATTGCAGGTAAGTGCCGGCGTAAAATCGAAATCGCGTGATGGGTCACTGTAGCTGGATGGTCAGAAGCTGGATGGTCTGAAGCGGCTACGGCCCCATTACCCTGGGCTTCGACTTCATTTCGCGGTGCGTCGCCGATGTGCGAGCCTTACCCCAGGCTTCAGTCACGTCGCCGTGATTTCAACCAAGCGTTCTTGACAATGAATTCGCGCGGCAAATATCTGTGATCTCTGGCTTCAGACGCAAGGCCCAGCTCAGCATGATCGACACGCGCTTTTCGACTGCTTTACAGATTGTCATCAGTGTGGCCGTCAACGACGAGGCAAATCTGCGCACCACAAGCCGATCACTTGCGCAAGGGCTCGATACAAGCGCCAGCTTCGTGCGCAAGCTGCTGTTGCCGCTCAATGAAGGCGGCATCCTCGCCACCGCCCAGGGCGGCAAGGGCGGCATTCGCTTGGCACGAGCGCGCGACCAGATATTGCTCAGCCAGATCTATGCTGCCGTGACTGGCGACAAGAAGATCTGGGAGACCCGGCACGACATTCCGCATGAGGGCCTTGTGGGCGAGAATATCGGCGATCTCTCGGAGTTTCTTTGCGATCGAGCCGAGCAGGCCGTCGTCGACATGCTTGGCTCGGTGACCATCGAAGACAGCGTGGCGGAGCTACGCCGCCTCGAGGCGCAGAAAGCTGCCGGCCATCCGCAGCCGGTGGACGCCGGCCTCGTGCGCGATCGCCACGCCGCCGAATAGCTTCATCCTCAAAATGAAAGGGGCGGCCCGGGCAGGGAACCCGAGCCACCCCTCCTAACTGATCGGAGGTCAATCTGATCAGAAACGTCAAGCGCCGCGCCGCGCTGCCTCGCCGCGCAACTATAGCCGCAGAGAGAGGCGAAAACGCGGCGCCGCTTCTGATTAGAATGCGCGCTGGAGGCGGAAGAAGCCCGACGTTACGTCGTTGCCCTGGTCCGGATCGAGGTAATTCACGGTCGCCTTGGCATAGAGGTTGTCGACGATCTGATAGTCAACCGTCAGACCAACCTTCCAGGCGTCGTTGTTGTCGTTGAAATCGCCAGCGACGATGCCGTAGTTGCCGTAGTACTGGGCGGCTGGGGTGATCTTCAGCTTGTCGGTAGCGTTGATGGCGTATTCAGCGGCGATAGCCCATTCGGCAGCCTGATAGTAGGAGTTCGGGCCGCTGGAGTAGACGCCTGCGAGGCCGAGGGTGCCTGGGCCGATAGCGACGGTACCCATGGCGCGAACGGCGCCTTCTTCGTTGTCGGTGTCGTAGCCGGCCGTGATCTGGTAGCCGAATACGCCGGCCTTGCCGCCGATGCCGATTGCTACGCCAACGTTGTTCGGCTGTTCGCCGGCGCTGTAGTAGCCGTCTTCCAGCTCGTCAACGCTGATGCCAGCGTAGAAGTTGTCGGCTTCGTACTGATAACGGATCGAGTTATGCAGCGTAACCTTGCTGCCGATGTCGTCCGTTTCGCCAGACAAGCCATCGTCCCACCAGCTGTAGAACAGACCGGCGCGGATGCCGGCGATGTCGATGTAAGCCGAGTCGAGCTTTGCGATCTGTCCGGACGCATTGTCGGCATTTGTCTGAAGAACGATGACACCCGTCAGCGGACCGTATTCGGTGTCGCTCTTGGCAGTGAACTGGAGCTGACCGCGGGTAACGGCATCCCAGTCAGAGGTGCCGGAAGTGGAAGCGCCGCCCGTTACAGCATTAGGGGAAGCGTTGACTTGGAATCGGATGTAACCGCTGATCTTCAGGCAGGTTTCCGTGCCCGGGATGTAGAAGTAGCCGCTGCCGTAAGCGTCGCAGACGCGGACGTATTCAACCGGTTCCGGTTCAGCAGCAACGATAGCGTCAGCAGCCTGCGCGCTCGAGACAGCAGCCAAGGCTGCCGCCGAGCTCATGAGGATCATCTTAATGTTCATAATCAGTCCAATCTTCTGTCGATTGGGCACAGGTCATCATTGCCGAAGCCGGCTCTACCTACCCCAAATTGTTTCGTACAAGCCCTTGCGGGAAACGCGGTACGTCCGCGGCGCCAAATTACATTTCCGATTAAATGTATCAATAATAGATACAGTCAAAATTGAGTTTTGCTGCAAGGCGGAAATCCGGTGTTGCACAAAGGCAACTGTCGATTCTTGCGCAAGGATGCGTTTGCTACCGCAGGCTATAACTGATTGTTACTAAACACGTTTTTGTAGTTGATGTTATCCGGATAACAATGTTGCGCCGCAGCATTTCGTCATGCGGTTGCGTACATCCTTTCTTCAGTCGCGTGCCGGAATCATCGTAAAGCGCGCCTCATTGGATTCGCTTTATCTGTGAGCGCGGCCACCACGGGATCACCGGAGTCGAGCCTGAGAACGCCATGCTCGTCGATCAAGTATTCCAGCAGATTTCTCAATCCATCACTGAAGTGCCGGCTCGCCTCGGCAGCCTCGTCGCTCGCAAGTATCGTGGAGCCGATGATTCGAATGCCGAAGACGTTGATGGTTTCGTCGGTTCGCGTCAGCGCGCAATTCCCGCCATTTTCGGCAGCGAGATCGACAACGACCGTTCCCGGCCTCAGCCGCGAAAGCATGTCCTCGTCAAACAGTACGGGGGGAGTTTGACCGGGAATCACGACGTTGGTCGTGATCAATTGCATCTTGGACAGAGGAACGGAAAGCTCGTGGCGAAGCCGTGCCAACTCCGAGGACATGCCGAGGAATTTGGCACCGAGCCGTTCGATTTTCTCCTGCGAATCCTTGGCAAGGCTGAAGCCATGGGTCAAGGCGCCGAGGCGGCGCGCGGTGGCCAGTGCCTGCAGGCTTGCAGCGTCGCTGCCCAAAGCGGCCATTTTGACCGGCCGGACAAAGCTTCCGTCCACCATCAGCATCGGATGCGAAATGCCGAACTGCCTGGCCGCTTCCAGTACGGCGGCGTGGCCGGTAATTGTTGCCTGCCTCGATGAAATGTCCGCACCCTTGATGCCCTGCATCCCGGCAAGCCTGGCAACGTCGAGATGGAGCGGCCGTTGTCCAGCTGGCACACCGGCCACCGGTGCTGCGTTCGAGCCAAGGAAAATCAGAACCGCTGTCGCTGGGAAAATCCGCGTGGCTGCCGGTTGTCGCACACTGACGAATATATCCGATGAGGACACCATGTCAGCGAACTCGGCGGGCTCGGCCCCCGCGACGATATAGGCGTCGTCGGCGTGGCCAGCGCCGACGCCGCAGCCGCGCTCGAAACGAATCGACATACGCTCGGAAAGGCGCCGCACATCGTCCGGCGTCAACGCAACGCGACGCTCACCGGGATGTGTTTCCCGAAGCAGCCCGGCGCGGACGCGGATAAGGTTAGACATTCATCGCTCTGGAAGAGGGTAAATCGAACTGTGGCGCGCGAGCGATATAGGCTGGTTCTTCCATAGTTTTATGACAGTTTTGTAATTTTGATTTGGGCAGTTTCGCGGGCTTTCCCTTTTCGCAACTGTTGGTAAGCCCTTCATTTTACAGGATACTGTTTGCAGCTTGCATGAGCGATGTCGAATAAGGCTGTTCGCAGTGCGAGATCAGGTTTTGCCTGGAGGCATTTGGATGTAATGGTCAGTCATGAGGTGCTTGGCTGCTGGAGGCATTGGTGAATTTCTATTCGGTTTATGATCAAGGTTTTGTCCGCGTTGCGGCCTGTACGCCGAATTGCGAGATCGGCGATCCCGATTTCAATGCACAGGCAACATTGGAGCTGGCGCGCCAGGGACATGCCGAGGGCGTTGGCCTCATGGTGTTCCCCGAACTCGGGATCTCGAGCTACGCGATCGACGACCTTTTGGGGCAGGACGCGCTTCTCAAGGCTGTGGATGCTGCGATCGCCGAGGTTGTCCGCGCAAGTCGCGATCTCACGCCGGTACTTCTAGTCGGTGCGCCGCTGCAGACCGGCGGGCGGCTCTACAATTGCGCTGTCGCCATTCATGCGGGCCGTGTCCTCGGTGTCGTTCCGAAGATGCACCTCCCGAACTATCGCGAGTTCTACGAGAAGCGCTGGTTCGCGTCCGGACGAAGCGTCCGCGGCGAAAGTATTCGTGTCGCCGGCGAGAAGGTGCCATTCGGCACGGATCTCATCTTCGCAGCCGAGGATATGGACGATTTCATTTTCCATATCGAGATTTGCGAAGATCTCTGGGCTCCGGCGCCACCAAGCGATTTCGGCGCGCTGGCAGGTGCGTTGATCCTCGCCAACCTTTCGGCCAGCAACATAACGGTTGGAAAGGCCGACACGCGCAAGCTTCTGTGCTCGGCGCAATCGGCGCGCAGCCTGTCGGCCTATGTCTATTCGGCCGCCGGCCCGGGCGAATCAACGACTGATCTCGCATGGGATGGTCAGGCCTGCATCTACGAACTTGGCAGCCTCCTTGCCGAAACCGATCGCTTCCCGACGACGTCGCAGATGTGCGTGGCAGATATCGATGTCGAGCGGTTGCGGCTCGAGCGGTTGCGGACCGGCACGTTCAATGATGCGGCGACGCTCAACCTTACGGCGGGGTATGAATTCCGGTGGGTAGCGTTCCAGTTCAGGAAGCCGAAAGGCGATATCGGCCTGAAGCGCGACGTTGCGCGCTTCCCCTTCGTGCCGGCTGATGAAAGCCGCCTCGATCAGGATTGCTACGAAACATTCAACATCCAGGTGCAGGGGCTGATGAAGCGGCTGCGCTCGACGGGCATCAAGCGGCTTTGCATCGGTATTTCGGGCGGTCTCGATTCCACCCATGCGCTGCTCGTTGCGGCGCGCGCCTTCGACCAGCTCGGCTGGCCGCGCTCAGACATTCTTTGTTTCACCATGCCGGGATTCGCGACGGGCGACGCAACCAAGTCGAACGCCTGGGCGCTGATGCGGAGCATGGGCGTCACCGCGGAGGAAGTCGACATAAGGCCGTTGGCGCTGCAGTTGTTGAAGGACCTGAAGCATCCATTCGCAGGTGGCAAGCCGGTCTACGATACGACCTTCGAAAATGTTCAAGCCGGCCTGCGCACGGACTTCCTGTTTCGTGCCGCAAACCAGCGCAATGCGCTGGTGCTCGGTACGGGAGACCTGTCGGAAATCGGTCTCGGATGGTCGACCTACGGCGTCGGCGACCAGATGAGCCACTACAACGTCAATGCATCGGTGCCCAAGACCTTGATCCAGCACCTGATCCGCTGGGTGATCCGTTCCGGTGATTTCGATGCGAAAGCAAATGCGACATTGGAGAGTATTCTTGGCACGCTGATTTCGCCCGAACTGGTTCCCGCCGATGAGAACGGCGTCATGCAGAGCACGGAGGACAAGATCGGGCCATATGATTTGCATGACTTCGCGCTTTACTACACGACGCGTTTCGGCCTTCGCCCATCGAAGATCGCCTTCCTCGCCTACAATGCCTGGCGGGATGCCGAGGCAGGCGTCTGGCCGCCGCATTTCCCTGCCGACAAGCGCCGCAGCTTCGATCTGCCTGTGATCAAGCACTGGATGGAGGTTTTCCTGTTCCGGTTCTTTACGATCAGCCAGTTCAAGCGGTCGGCATCGCCGAATGGCCCGAAAGTGACGTCTGGCGGTTCGCTGTCTCCACGTGGGGATTGGCGTGCACCATCAGACGGTAACGCCCGGATATGGCTGAAGGAATTGAAAGCCAATGTTCCTGACGTAAAGGGCTAGGCCAAAGAGTGCCTTGCAAAAGCGGCGCATCGCGGCAGATAAGATCCAGGAGAACACTGAGGGAGCGGTGAAAAACGTGACGGATGAACCTTGTCCATCTGAAGATCTCCCCCGCTACGAGATCCGTCAGGAATTGCGTGGAAGGTGGACGATCATCGATACCTTGACGTCGCTGCCGGCGGCAACGGACGGAAGGGATTTCGTCGGCCTCAGCAAGAGGGATGCAGAGGACATCGCTCGCGAACTGAACCTCAGCGTCGCCCAAGGCCGCGATCCTCTGATCTGATCTCCGCGCCGCCCCCGAAGCAAAACTCGAACTGAGCCAACCCTTCACGTCATCCATTTCCGGTGCTCCGCAAAGCGTTCCGCGAGCAGGTCAATGAACAGGCGAACTTTCGTCGGCAGGTGACTGCGGTTCGGATAGACGGCGTTGATGCTGAACTCGACGGCGCGATAGTCGGGCATCATCGGGATGAATCTTCCGGAGGCGATGTCGTCGAACACAACGAAACTCGGCGCCAGGAAGATGCCCTGGCCCGTCGTCGTGAGGTGCCGTAGCGTCTCGGCGCTGTTCGATACGACGTTGCCGCCGATCTTCACGCTCGCCTGGGCGCCATCGGCGCCTTCGAAGCGCCACTCGTCTCCGTAGGGGTAGTAGGTATATTGCAGGCAGTTGTGGTTGGCCAAATCCGCCGGTATCTGCGGCATCGGATGGCTCTCAAGATAGTTTGGCGAGCAGACGAGGAGGTGCCTCCACGGTGTCAGCTTCCTGACGACGAGGCTTGAATCCGGCGGCGGCACGGTGCGGATCACCAGGTCGTAACCTTCCTCGACCATATCGATCATGCGCTCCCCGACATTCAAGTCGAGGGCGATCGAGGGGTAAAGTTCGAGATACTCGCTGACAACGGGCAACAGGAAACGGACGATGGCTGCGCTGGTATAGACCTTGAGCGTACCGCGCGGTGTCGAGCTCATCGCTCCGGCGGTGTTGTCGGCTTCCTCGAGGTCGGCCAGGATCTGGGCCGAGCGTTCGTAGTAATATTTACCGGTTTCCGTGAGGCTGACCTTGCGCGTCGTGCGGTTGAGTAGCCTGACGCCCAGCCTATCCTCCAGGGACTGCACGTGGTTGCCAACCATTGTCACCGACATGTTGAGACGGCGCGCCGCCGCGGAAAAGCCGCCGCACTCCACCACGCGACCAAAGACTGTGAGGCTTGTCAGCCTGTCCATTGCGTTCCCCGATTATCCGCTCTGAGTTGATGATCCTTCCTGATTTAAGCAGATTATCAGAACGCGTGTAACAACGCATTGTCCGTCTCATCGCGTTAGGCCTCGCGACGAGGCAAACCACTGGAGAAGGACAATGGTCGAATTACCTCGCAAGGAAGCGTTCGAGGCTGCCGGCGGCCCCGAGGTAGCACGGGTCACCGAAGCCCCGGCTGCGCCGGCCGCGGATGTCGCCCCTGCCGTCGAAGCCAAAGGCCAGAACAGCCGCAAGATCGTCAAACGGACGATCGTTGCGGCTGCGCTTCTTGCCGGTGTCGCGTTTGCAGTCGACTATGGTCATCACTATTGGACGGTAGGCCGCTTCATCGAATCCACGGACGATGCCTATGTGAAGGCTGACTATACGACGGTTGCGCCGAAGGTCTCCGGTTACGTTGCCGAAGTTCTTGTCAACGACAACGATGCGGTGAAGGCTGGCCAGGTGCTCGCCAAGATCGATGATCGCGACCATCAGGCCGCATTGTCCCAGGCCAAGGCCGACGTCAAGGCTGCCACAGCAGCCTTAACGAATCTCGATGCGCAGATCGAACTGCAACAATCGATCATCGGCCAAGCCAGGGCGACGATCGATGCATCACAGGCGACGCTGGATTTTGCCCGTTCCGATGCGGCCCGCTCGCAGCGGCTGATCACCAACGGCGCCGGGACCCAATCGCGGGCCGAACAGAGCCAGTCTCTTCGCGACCAGGCGCAGGCGGCGCTTCAGCGAGACCAGGCTGCACTGGTTGCCACAGAAAAGAAGATTCCGGTGCTTCAGACTGAGCGCGATCAGGCTGTCGCCCAACGCGACCGCGCAGCCGCTGCCCAGCGTCAGGCAGAGCTCAATCTTTCCTACACACAGATCGTTGCGCCGGTTGACGGCACCATTGGCGCCCGCACCATTCGAGTCGGACAGTTTGTCACTTCGGGCACACAACTGATGGCCGTCGTGCCGCTGCACTCCGTCTATGTCGTCGCCAACTTCAAGGAAACGCAGCTGACCAACGTCCGTGCCGGGCAGCCTGTCGAGGTCAAGGTCGACAGTTTCCCCGATGTGGAAATCAAGGGCCATGTCGACAGCATTTCGCCGGCGAGCGGATTGGAGTTCTCGCTGCTGCCACCTGACAATGCGACCGGTAATTTCACCAAGATCGTCCAGCGCATCCCGGTCAAGATCGTCATCGACGATGAGGCAATGAGCGGTTTGTTGCGCGCGGGAATGTCCGTCGAGCCCGAAATCGACACCAAAGCCGCCACCCGGTAGGTCGTCCTCTGCGGGAAGGATTATCCAGCCTGACTGGATGATCCTTCCCTCCTTTCCCGAATTATCAGCCGAACCTCGTCATGAGATTGTTTTCCGCAGAGCCGGAAGGAGAAACGTCATGGCTACTCTTCAGATCGTCGCCAACAATTCGAGCCGGTATCCTGCGGCCACAGCGGCTTCGAAGCCTGCTGTCGCGATGAGCGCCTTGCGCATGTGGAGCGCGGTTGTCGGTTCGACGCTCGGCGCGTTCATGGCCGTCCTCAATATCCAGATCGTCAACGCTTCGCTCGCGGATATCCAGGGGGCGATCGGCGCAGGCAAGGACGATGGCGGCTGGATTTCGACTTCCTACCTCATCGCGGAGATCGTGGTTATCCCTCTCAGCGCCTGGCTCGCTCAGGTCTTTTCTGTGCGTAAATATCTTCTGACCAACGCCGTTCTCTTCCTGATATTCTCGGTCGCCTGCGCTTTCGCAACGAACCTCCAGCAGATGATCGTGCTGCGTGCTATCCAGGGCTTTGCTGGCGGTGTCCTGATTCCGATGGCGTTTACCATCATTATCACGCTGCTGCCCAAGCCCAAACAGCCGATCGGTCTGGCGCTCTTTGCGCTCTCGGCGACCTTCGCTCCGGCCATCGGGCCTACCATCGGTGGATATTTGACTGAGAACTTTGGTTGGCAGTTCATCTTCTACGTCAACCTGGCGCCCGGCTTGCTGATGCTGGGAATGCTCTGGGCTTCGCTCGATCGCGCTCCAATGAAACTGGGCCTGCTCGCCAAGGGCGATTGGCCCGGCGTCATCACCATGGCAATTGGCCTTGCCGCCTTACAGACGGTGCTGGAGGAGGGCAACAAGGAGGATTGGTTCGGATCGGACTTCATCGTCCGGCTGTCGGTCATCGCTGTCGTCTCGTTGACGCTGTTTCTCATTATCGAGCTGAAGACGGCTCATCCGCTCCTAAATCTCAGGCTTCTCGTTCGTCGCAACTTCGGCTTCGGCATTGTGGCGAACGTCCTTCTCGGGGTCGCCCTTTATGGCTCTGCCTTCGTTCTTCCAATCTATCTGTCGCGCATCCAAGGGTACAACTCTGAACAGATCGGCATGGTACTCGCCTGGACGGGCATCCCGCAGCTGCTGTTGATCCCGCTGGTACCCCCTCTGATGAAACGCTTTGACGTCCGTCTACTGATCGCGGTCGGTTTCTCGCTGTTTGCCGCGTCGAACTTCATGAACGTCCACATGACCGGAGACTATGCGAGCGATCAGCTCTTCTGGCCAAATGTCATTCGCGCCGTCGGACAGGCGCTTGTGTTCGCGCCGCTCTCGGCCATCGCCACGGCAGGCATCGAACAGGAGAACGCGGGCTCAGCTTCCGCGCTCTTCAACATGATGCGCAACCTCGGGGGCGCTGTCGGCATCGCCAGCCTGCAGACCTTCCTGACCAAGCGCGAGCAGTTTCACTCCAACATCCTGACCAACTCGGTCAGCGTTTTTGAAGAAGCAACACGGGATCGCGTCGCAAAACTGACGGCCTACTTCATGAACCACGGTGTCAGCGATCAGGCCGTTGCCACGCACAAGGCCGTCGTCGCCATCGCGCTCAAGCTCCGCAAGCAGGCCAATATCATGGCCTTCAGCGACACATTCTTTCTGCTCGGTGTCGCATTGCTCGTCGCACTGCTTGCAACGCTCCTGCTGAAGAAGCCGGGCCATCTGTCCGGGGGCGGCGCCCACTAGCGCCTCCGCCCGTTTCAGGGAGAAATGCCATGAACCGTATCGTCCAAATGGAAGAAACCGAAACTCGGGTGATGAGGGGCGACCGCGCAGCGGGTTCCACCGGCTCTCTGCTTTCGTTGATCGAGTGGCTCTCTGGCGATGAATGCCACGCCGTCGATGAGCCCGGTCTGATCTCCGCCCTTGGTCGCCGCCTGCGGGTGCTTGGTCTGCCGATCGATCGCTTGACGCTTCACCTCATGACGCTTCATCCGGAGCTTATCGGCCGAACGCTTGCCTGGGCTCCGGGCGATCCAGTCGAGATTCACGATCGCGAGCATGGTGTGCGCCAAATTTTTGCCAATAGCCCGCTGCGCAAGGTCATGGACAGCCGTGAGCCGCTTGTTGTCGGGTCTGGCGACAGCGCCCACGGACGCTGGCAGGACATCGATGTCTTTACAGGTCGTGGGCTCCAGCAATTGATGATCGCGCCGCTCTGCAATGCCGATGGGCCAGTGAGCGCGGTCGCCTTCGGTACCCGGCGGGCGGGCGGCTTCACGCCAGCTGAAATCCAAGTTCTGGAGCGGATCCTGCCGGCGTTGCGCAACACCTGCGAGCTGCGGGTGATGCGTCAGGTCGAACTCAGCCTGCTCGATACCTATGTCGGCCCCCTGACGGCCCAGCGCATCCTTGCCGGGCAGATCCGACAGGGCGAAATCGAATCCATTGAGGCAGCGCTGCTGCTTTGCGACCTGCGTGGCTTTACCGAGATATCGAACCAGCTCCCCAGCGACAGGGTGCTCGAGTTGCTGAACGCCTACTTTGACAAGGTGATTCCACCCATCACGCGCGAGGGGGGCGAAGTGTTGAAGTTCATGGGCGATGCGGTTCTTGCGTTCTTTCCAGGGTACGATGCGGGCCGCAGCAGCGCGTCGGCATTGATCGCGGCCAGGGACATCCTGCGTGAAATTGACGGGTTCGAGTTCGACGAAATTGCTCTCAATGTCGGCATCGCCCTGCACCACGGCGAAGTCAGCTACGGAAATATCGGCTCCGGCCGTCGCCTCGATTTCACGTTGATCGGCCCCGATGTGAATCTGGTCAGCCGCATCCAGACGGCGTGCGGAGATCTTCGCGTCCCGCTCCTGATGTCCGACACTTTCCGGAAAGAGGCGCGGGCCCAAGCCGTCTCGGCCGGCTGGCACACACTCAAGGGGTTCACGCAGAAGGTGGAGCTATTTTGCTTGCCGGAGCCGTGAATCTAGCCGAGGCTCCCGGCAAAACGCTCAGCCAGCCGATCCTTCTGGAAGCGGTCGGTGATGAAGTCGATGAAGGCGCGGGTCTTTGCCGGCAGCAGGGTCCGATTTGCATAGTAGAGGGAAATCGGCCCGGCATCGGCATACCAGTTCGGGATCAGACGGACGAGCTCGCCACGTTCGAGATAAGGCAGGGCATCTGCGGTCGCGATCATGGCAACGCCAAGACCGAAGAGGGCGAGATGACACATGGCCACGGGATCGTTGACAACGATCTCTTCGGACAGTGCGGCAGGCATCTCTTCGCCGGCGACGTTGCGCATTACCCATTGACGGACACGGCCAGTGCTGCTGGACCGCATGACGATTCCGTCGAGCGCAGAAAGCTTGGCCGGATCGAATGGCGGGACGCGATCCTTCATGTATACAGGGGAGGCGACGGCAATGAGATGAGCGGGCGCAAGCGTGCGCGCGATGACACCGGCCGTCAGCTCGAAACCGCCACCGATCGCGGCATCATAGCCTTCGGCAATGAGATCGACCGGGCGGTTCTCGAACATCCATTCCGGGCGAACAAGCGGATAGCGTTTCAGGAAATCCGGAAGCAACGGCAGGACATAGCCGGTGCCAAAGGCCGGGCTCATGCTGATCTTGAGAACGCCGGACGGTTCGCCTTGATCCGTTGTCACGGCAGCAATAGCACTCTGCAGGTTTTCCAGATCATCGCGGATGGCGGCGAAGAAGCGTTCACCGGCTTCGGTCAGTGTGAGCTTGCGCGTGCTGCGCTGAAACAGGCGAACACCGAGATTGGCCTCGAGCGTCGCGACATTGCGGCTGACGGCTGCAGGCGTGATGGAAAGCCGGCGCGCTGCAGCGGAAAATCCGCCGAGTTCAGCGCTGCGGACAAAGGACTCCAGATTTGCCAGCGTTTCCATCGGATTTTCAACGGTTGCTTGAAACCGAGAAAGACTATTGCGCCGTGAAATCGAGCGCAAGCGCCGACATGTCTACAGCCGAGCGGAAGGCGAATATAAACTATATAAATAATAGCTATTTGTTGTGTGTTCACGCTTTTGGCGTTATTTGCTGAATAATGGGGATGGAGTACTGGGGGCGTAAGGCAAAAGAAAATGCTGACGAAAAAGGGAAAGTATGGTTTGAAGGCGCTGGTCGACCTGGCGCGGCTCGCGCCCGGTGAAACTGCCTTCATCAACGACGTTGCTTCGCGCAACAACATTCCGAAGAAATTCCTCGACACAATTCTCTTGGAATTGCGAAATGTCGGCATTCTTCGATCGAAGAAGGGCCCGGGTGGCGGTTACTCGTTGTCGCGCCCAGCATCCGAAATTCGGATCGGTCATGTTATCCGTACACTCGATGGCCCGTTGGCACCTATTCGCTGCGCCAGCCGAACGGCCTTTGAAGCCTGCGACGACTGTTCCGATCCCGAGAACTGTCAGGTGCGGCGCTCCATGACCGAGGTCCGGGACGCGATCGCCGACATTCTCGACAACATGACGCTCGAGCAATTCGTCGCATCCGGCAACAAGCTGGGCGATGCCGACGAAGAAGCGGCTCTCTCGGTCGCCAACTAGGCGTTAGTCGCCGAAATAGTGCGCTGCCGCCGCTCGGTAGAGATCGTCAGCGGCCGCGTCGTTCGCGCGAATGCGTGCGTTTCTCCAATGTCGATCGAGATTGCGGCCGATGCTTGTCGCTGCGTTGCCCGACAGTTCGAACAGTGCGTTGGCGACATCAAGGGCCGTCCGGCTTGCGGTGATCTTGGCGGCGGACGCAGAGAAGAACGCGGTATCAACCGTGCCGGCGGACGGGCCGACCTGGGAAAAATCGAGTTTACCGCCGGCACTTTCGACAAGTGCGGCAGTCGCTTGCACGGAGAGTGCAAGCTTGCCGATGCTGACTGAGCGCGGGGACTCCCGAAGGTTGGCGAGCGCGGCTCGAGCAATACCGAGGTCCGTGCCTGCATGGAGCAGAGCAGCCAGGGCCGAAGCCGTAGTGTGACGTTGCGGTCCATCGTCCGTTGCCGCCTTCGCGTCGCCGGTGACGCCCTGGGCGACGGCCGTGCCGGCACCATTCGTCCTCTGCCCGAAACCATCCCAGTCATCGATGATTTGCAGGCCTTCGCTCTCGCGGGCAAGATAGAAGCGAACCCGCTCGCCCTCGGCATCGATTGCGTCGGCCACGATCCAATCGACGAAGAGAAGGCCAGGGGACCGCAGGCTCCGTCCCGTCAGCTCATAAGTGGCGCCAAGCGGACTGGCAGCACCCACTTGGTCAAAGGCCGTCGCCGTGAAGTGATCACCGGCCAGCGCGCGAGCGAAGAGCAAGTCTCTTCGCTCTTCGCTCGGGTCGTTCCGGAGCTGTTCGAGAACCGCGAAATGATGCTCAAGGCACTCGGCAATCGAAGAATCGCCCTCGGCGATGATGGCGACGATCTCGCCGAGAAGTGCGTTGGCGACATCCAGCCCCTCGTTCTCCGGGGGAACTGTGACGGCTGTCAGTCCCGACTGAAAAAGGGCGTCGAGTTCTGCGCGAGGAAAGACCCGATTGATATCCCGCTCGCTCGCCTGCAGCGCGAAGTCGGCAGCAAGGCGGCGTGCGGTCGCTATCGCCTCTTCCTCGCTTTCGATACGGTGCGCTGCGGGTCTTGTCCGGTCATGAAACCGCGATACGGTTCCCATCACTCCTCCCATCCGTTGTGCCTCTAGGATTGATGGATCGCAGGTGCAATGATAAGGCGCGTTTTTCTACGAATGCACGAGCGATTGAATTTTATTGTCGTTTGATTGCACCAATGCGAAGCGTGGTGATGCTTCGACGCCCGCAATGAGAGGTTCAACATGCCTTCGACCGTCCGTGAGCGGCTGAAACTGGATCCCGGCGATATTCCGATCTACGCCATCGGCGACATTCATGGCAGACTTGACCTGCTGCAGAAGGCGGAGCAGGCGATTATTGATGATGCTGCCGCGATCCCGGGGCGAAAGCTGATCATCACGCTCGGCGACTACATTGATCGCGGGCCGTCATCGGCACAGGTGATCTCGCACCTGATGGCGCTTCCGCCCGAAAATTTCGACCGCATCTGCTTGACCGGGAACCATGAGACCACGATGCTCGACTATCTTGACGGTCTGGTTTCCTTCTCGGATTGGATGCGAATGGGCTCGGATGCGTTGCTGCGCTCCTACGGGCTCGATCCGGAGCAGCTGCCTCTGGTTTTTTCGACTGCCGCCAAGCTCGATGGCTTCATCAAGAAGTCGATTCCGAAGCCGCACGTGGATTTTCTGCGTTCCCTGCCGATTTTCGTCGATACGCCGAATGTGCTCTTCGTGCATGCGGGCATCGATCCCATGCTGCCGATCGATGCGCAAAGCGACGAGGACCTTGTTTTCATCCGTCATCGCTTTTTCGAGAGTCGTCAGCCACTGCCGAAGCTAATCGTTCACGGCCATACGCCGAACGACGAGCCGGAGGTTCTGCCGACAAGACTAAACCTCGATACCGCGGCCTTCCACAGTGGCAAACTCACTGTTGCCAGGCTATGGAAAGGGCGCGTGCATCTATTCCAGACCTGATCAGGCGCCGGCTTCTGCCGGCTCCCGCTTCTTTGACGTCTCTTCGGTGTAGTAGCTCACATATTTGTGGCGGTAGCGTTCGGTGCCGCCGAAGTTGGTGAACTTGCCGAGCTCGGTCATGTCGGTCTTGTTGAGGATCACACCCAGAATCTTGGACTTGATCTGCGGCTCGGCGTTCAGAAGGTCGCGCACGACACTCGTTGGCGTCGAGCCCCATTCGGTCACGAACAGGAAGCCGTCGACCTGTGGGGCAAATGCCTTGGCGTCGATGACAGGACCGAGCGGCGCAAGGTCGACAACGATGTAGTCGAACATCTTGCGCGCATTTTCCATGAGGTTGAACATGCCCTGCGAGGCAAGCAACTCGCTGGTGTGCATGAGGTGATCGTTCGGCAGAACCGGTAGGATTGCCAGCTTCGTCGCAGGATCGACCTTGACGGCACTCGCCCACGGAACCTCACCGAGAACGGCCTCGACGAGCCCCTGCTGCGGAGGGGTTCTCAGCATGCGCGTCAGGCCGGGGTTGCGAAGGTCGGCGTCAATGAGCAGCGTGCGCTTGCCGCTGGAGGCGAGAAGCGCGGCGAAGTTGGCCGCCGTGGTCGACTTGCCTTCTCCCGGCATCGCCGAGACGACACCGATGACGCGGTCCGATTTGCCCTGGAACATGACGTCGCTCGCAAGCTTCGCGTTGCGCAGGGTTTCGGCGAAGACCGAGCGCGGCGCTTCGAGCACGACGCGCATGATGCGTTCGAAGGTCGCGCCGGAATCGGCGGCTGCTTCGGCAGGGGCCAGCGCAGGATTGGCACGGGGCCGGAAGATCTTGCCCTCGCGCGGCGGCTTGCCGATCAGCGGCAAATAGCCGAGGAATTTGAGGCCAAGGATCGTCCTGACGTCGCCTTCAACACGGAAGAAACGCTCCCGGAATTCCTGGAAGGCCGTGAGCGCACCGCCGGCCATCAGGCCAAGGACAATGGCAAGGCCGAGTGTCATGGTCTTCTTCGGGCTGGATGGCGAAACCGGGACGCCAGCCTCAGAGATCACGCGGGCCTTGGCGATCGGGAAGGACTGCTGCTGCGATGCCTCCTCGTACTTGCCGAGGTAGGATTCGTAGAGGGTCTTTAGGGCAGTTGCCCGCTGCTCGAGATCATTGAGCTGGACAATCGACTTGTCGGCTTCCGAATTCTTGCCTGTCAGGTGTTCGATGTTCTGGCGGAGCGAGGCTTCCCGCGAGCGGGCGACTTCGAACTCGTTGCGGTAGCTGGAGGTCAGTTGTTGCAGTTCCTGATAGATCTGGCGAGTCAAATCCTGCTTTTCGGCACGCAAGGCGACGGCCTGCGGGTGGTCCTCACCGAAGTTCGTCGTGACCTCCTGTTCGCGCTTGCTCACCGAGATGTAGCGGGTGCGCAGGTCCTGGATCACCGTGTTGTCCGTCTGGCCGGACGAGATTGCCGCGTTGTTGACGGCGTTGTCGGGGCCGAGGTCGACGATCGACTTGAATTGGTTGTAGCGGGCCGAAGCGCTGGCGCTGTCGGCCTGGGCGACGATCAACTGCTTGTTGAGGTCGGCAAGCTGCTGTTCCGACATCAGCTCACCATTGGCGGACGTCAGGCCATTCTCGGCCTTGAACTT
The DNA here is from genome assembly GCF_014193145.1 of Rhizobium sp. BK060. Classification (NCBI taxonomy): domain Bacteria; kingdom Pseudomonadati; phylum Pseudomonadota; class Alphaproteobacteria; order Hyphomicrobiales; family Rhizobiaceae; genus Rhizobium; species Rhizobium sp. BK060. The sequence goes on along the minus strand of NZ_JACHYW010000023.1, from coordinate 35,912 downwards.
CGCGACATCGAGTGCTGCCTGCTGCGACCGTTCGCGAAGATCTGCGAGGCGCTGCTGCAGCCACACCGAGGCGCTTTCCGTGGCATCGAAATTGGCGTTCAGCTGGTCATTGAGGTAGGCCGTGGCGTATGCCTTGGTGATCCGTTGCGCGAGAAGCTTGTCGGTCGAGCGGAAGGAAACGGCCAGAACGGAGCTGCGATTGACCCGCGATACCGCCACGGCCTCCTGCAGCAAGGCTGCCGCCATCTGGCGGCGACCGTTGCGAGCATCGTCTTCCGTTACCGGCGGGCCACCAGGCGCCAAAGCGGTGACAATCAGCTTCATCCCGGACTTGAACAGCGCAGCGGGCGATTTCGGAGGGTCGAGGATCGTCTCATTGTCCTGAAGCTTCTCGGCATCGACCACGCGAAGCGCAAGCTCGTTCGACTTCAGGATTTCGACGGCGCTGGCGATCTGCATGTCGACCTGCTGTGCGCTGGCCGCCGGCGTCGGATCCTGCGCGTATTTCGCAATATCGTCGTCGAGCAGGATCTGCGTCATCGACGTGTACTGCGCCGTCGCGAAGAGCAGATAGACAACGGCGAGCGTCACTGTTGCGGCAACGCAGAGCGCAATCGCGCCGGCGCGGCGGATAACAATGGCGATCAGGCGATCGATGTCGATGAAGGAATCGGAATCGTCGGCCGCTTTGGGCAGAGAACTGTGCAAGGTCAGGTTCCGTTGGTTCATGGCTCTATCCTTTGCGGGAGCGGGTCACGCCATCGATGGCTGTGAGGTCGGTCTGCGGGCTTACCAGTTGGCGAAGCGGCGCGAGTGCGCGATGGATCCGCATGGCAATCGGCATCCTGAGATGCGCCACTGCCGACGGATTGCTCCAGGCCGTCTTGATCGCTCCGGAGATCGACCGGTCTTTGATGTTCTGTACGAGGATGAGGAATGCGCGGCCTCGGCGGAGGCTTCGTTCGCGAAACTCCTGTGCGGCCGCCGCCTCCGCATCCAGCGTGTGATCTCGAAGGAAAGCCTTATCCCCCTCGATCATGGCATCGATGTGGTGAAGGGCGAGAACGCGTGAAATCGACCCCTCACGGATCTGATAGTCGTAGCCGGGGAATGGCTCGATCACGCAGCGCCCACCAAGAGCCATGGCCGAGGCGAGGAACAGATAGTCCTCGCCGACTTTCAGGGCTTCGTTGAAGCGAAGTCCATGCCGCTCGATGAAGGCGCGCTGAAAGATCGGCTTGAGATAACCAAAGTTATGCGTTGTCTGAAACAGGGCATTCGATCTTATGAATACAGGAAGCGTCAGCTCCGGCGTCTGCGCCAGCGATTGTTCGGCAAACATTGTTTCCGGCGGCGTGCCGTCGGCGCGAATGACCCGGAGATTGTCGACGGCAATCTGAGCATCAGCCTTCTCGGTGCGCTCGATCATGCGCTGCAACCGCTCCGGTTCGACGGTGTCGTCGGAATCGAGCACGGCAAGCCAGCGGCCGGTTGCGGCAGACAACGCCGCATTGCGCGCTGCGGCAGGCCCGCCGTTGCGCGCAAGCGCCAGCAGCTTCACGTTTCTGTCGGCGTAGCTTTCTGCAATGGCTCTCGTCTCGTCCGTCGAGCAGTCATCGGCAACGATCACCTCGACCGAAACGCCCCGTTGTGCAAGCGCGCTATCGATCGCATTGGCAAGCGTCTGCGCCGCGTTGTACGCGGCGACGATGAAGCTGACGTCGGGCTGGGTTTGCGTCATGCAGCCTCCGCCGTTCCGTACTGACGGATTTCGCGAACGCCCAACAGACCGCTGACGACCCCGGTATGCATGAGGCCGCGAAGGACGTAGCGATACCGTGGGATCGGGGAAAAGATGCAAGCAAGTGCCGCGCCATAGCAAAAGATTGCCTTGGCGGCGGCAAGGCCGATCTGTTTCAGTCTCTGCAAGCCGGTGTTCGTTTCCTGAAGCAGCCGCCCATGTGTCTGGCCGAAACGGAAGCGGCGCTTGGCAAGCCAGGACAGGCCGGCGCGGCTTTCGGTCACCGGTTCATAGACGTAGGCCTCGGGCGCAAAGGCGATCCCGCCGCCTTCGGCATGCATGTGGCTGAAAAATTCCGTGTCCTCGCCGCCGGTACGTCCAAGCGCGAGGTTGAAACGACGACCGGCCACATGGGGCGAATCGAGGCGAAGGAGGACGTTGCAAGTGTAACCGGTGCGGATTTCGCCGCCGACCCAGACGGGCAGGGTCGAGTGGAAGTCACCCTCGCGCATCCAATTCGGCGCCGTCGAGGAATAGACACTGCGGACAGGGCCGAGCACGGCATCCGCCTTGGTCTTGCTGGCAACAGCAAGCAATTCCACCAGCCATTCCTCGCTGGCGTCCTCATCATCGTCGATGAAGGCCAGGAAGTCGCCGGTCGCGTTGTCCAGGCAGGCGTTTCGCGCAATCGAGATGTTCGACGCCGGGCAATGCACATAGGCAATTTCATGCGGAATGGTCGGGCGAAGCGCATCAACCCGTTCCTTCGCACTCGCAACCTTGTCGTTGTCAGCAACGATGATTTGCAGCGTTGCTCCATCAGGCACGGCGAGGACCGCAAGCGAAAGCAGCGCTTCGTCAAGCGAAGCGCGGCGATAGGTGCAAACGCCGATATCGATCTGCATGGATTTCACGTCGCTCATGAGGAGACCTTTCTGCCGCGGAAGCTCAGAAGCTCCATCCAGAAACCGGCTGACCAGGCAAAGTGCATCACCATTGCCGAAACGGCGGCGAGCGGGCCGTAGGGGTTCCTGTGGCCGATGGCCATCCAGAAGCCATAGCCGACGCAAGCAACGGCCCAGAGGCTGAACGGGATGACGGCTGCCCAGTTCAGGACGGCAAGAAACGCGCCGATGAAGACCGGCACGACGAGAAGCGGAAGCATCTGGCGAAGATTGGGCATGCTGCCGTGCTTGAGGATGTTCTTGGCCCGACCCCTGCCATAACCGAGGTACTGGCGAAAGAGTGTCGAGATGGTCGAGCGCGGATAGTAGGTCATCCGCGTCTTATCGGTCATCCAGATGCCGAAGCCTGCCTGCTTCAAGCGGTAGTCGAGTTCCGCATCCTCGTTATGGCTGAAGGTTTCATCGTAGCCGCCGACAGCGTCGAAGGCTGCGATGCGCATCAGTGCATGATGGCCGTGATTCGTCCAATGCCCCTTGGCGCCCTCGCGATGCTTGGAGCCACCGTTCCCGAGCTTGGAATTCTGAGCAAAGGCTGTTGCCTTCTGGAAGACGCCGAAGCCGACGGTTTCCATCGCGACCACGACGGAGTCCGCCTGGGTCAACACCGCCTCCTGCACAAGGCCACGGCAGTAGTCGGCCGGGTAGTCGCCGTGCGCGTCGATGCGGATCAGGTAGTCGTAGTCACGGCCAAACGTTTGGACGGCGAGATTAACGGCCGCACTCTGGATCCGCCGCGGATTGTGCAGCAGGACGATTCGTGGATCGGCGGCGCTGATGCGGGTGACGATTTCGCGAGTTGCGTCCGTACTGCCGCCATCGGCGACAACGATCTGGGCATTCATGTGATCGAGTTCGAGGCTTAATTTGGCGAGCAGAGCCTCGATGTGCTTCTCCTCGTTCAGGCAGGGAATGATGATGAGACTGGAGACGCTGGCACCGACGTCAGGCTTCATGGTTGTCCACCCTTCTGGAGATACGCTTGTGGGAACAATTGCGCCGGCGCCGCCCCTCTCTGCGGTTGCCGGAACAAGGCGGGAAAGTCTTGCGACGAGCGCCACGCAATCGCTGCGGTCGGCAAGCCAGGTCTTGCGATCCTTCGCGGCGACGGCCTCACTCAATGCGCGGTAACGCTCGCCGGTCATGTTTTCGAACAGGTGCTCGAGCTGTGTAACGTTCGCTTCCGAAAGCGCGAGGCCTATGTCGCGGGTATCGAGGAAGCGTGCCGTTTGCGTACCTTTGAGCGCGATCGGAACCGCTCCGTACAGGCAGCCCTCGTAGAGCCGGTTCGGCAGGAGCCAGCTCGAATTGAGGCCCTCCTCGAAGAAATCGATGGCCCAGGAGAAGTGGACGTCGTCGTAGATCGCCCGCAAATCTTCCGGGTTGCGGTAGGCGCCTTCGAAACGGAGGTAGGGCTCGCCGCGCACGAAGGCATCGAAATCCTCGAATTCGGAGTAGGCGGGACGACCGCGCAGCACGATCTCGACCTTGCCTTCCATGCGGCGCGAGAAATCGGCAAGCAGGCCGAGCGACTTGCGGCAGCGAAGCGCACCGAACCAGCCGATTTTCCACGGCTCGCCGGGTTGCTTCAGGGGCCGTGCGAATGCCGGCTCGATAGCTGCTTCGTCAAGGGAGATGACCTTGTTTTCAATCAAAAGCGTTTCGGCTTTGACCCCGGAGCGAGGACCGAAATAGTTCTCGATGAAGGCCGGAGAACTCGTCAGGATGAGTTTTGTGTTCTTGCCGAAATGCGCCTCGGCGCGGCGGATCGCCTTGCCGACGATGTCGTCGCGCAGCAGAAGGCGATGGATATCCAGGCATTCATAGGCAACGGGAACGTTGCCGCCGAAAAGCGCGTTGGCTTTATGCGCGACGGCCAGCGCTTCCAGATTGCGCCCGATGATGAGATTGGGCTTCTCCACGTTCTTCAGCAGAGCCTTGAGGCCCGCCATCGCCTTTGCGACAGCACTCATGCGTTGCGCAAACTTAGCGTCTGCGGTGCGGCCGAGTTCGATCGGAACCACCCCATGCACTTCGGCAAGCCGATTCTCTCCACGGCGGAAACCAGCCAGCACGACGTCGGCGCCTCCCTCGCGCAGCATCAGCACCCGCCGCCGTACGGCAGGGTCTGCCAGGTCGTGCACAAGGTAGAGCACTTTGAGCATCGAGGTTCCTTTTCGTGTGACGGCTTCCGCCGCGCTGAATTTCTGCGGGATGCTGGTCAGTTGAGCGTGCATGCGATCGATTCAGGGAACTGGCACTTGTCGCCGAGCGCGGTGAAAGCCACGCGCTCGACGCTCAGAACGGCCGGCTTCGTGTAGTCGAAGCGACCCATCCAGTTCGAAAGCGTGTCCGAACCCCAAAGACTGAAGAAGATCTTCTGCGGGGTGGACGGTATCTTCGATGGATCGGTAACGTCCTGAACAAGCTTGCCGTTCAGGTAGTAGCGCAAGCGATCCTTTTCCCAGATGAAGGCATAGTCATTGAAGCCCTCATCGGCTTTGCTGCCAACCGGAACGAGTTTCTCGTTACCGCCCTTGGCCTGCACGTATTGGTTCACCTGCACCTCGCCGGTGTTCTTGCCCAGCACTTCGAAGTCGATCTCATCGTGCTTTTGCTTGTCGGCAGGGCCGATGTAAGTGAAGAACGCAGAGTTCAGGCCCGAGCCGGTGCCCGCCTTGATGCGGGCTTCATAGGTGCCATAGCCGTAGCGCTTGGTCGTCTGGATCTCGCCACACGAATAGTTCCGATCCTTGGATTTTCCGTCCGCGAACGAGAGCTGCAGGGCACCGTTCTCAACCTTCACGTTGTTCTTCGACCAGGTGCAGTTCTGGTGAGCGCCGTTGTTCCAGCCGTCCGAAACGTACCAGAAGCCACGGTTGATCTTGTCGAAATCATCGACAAAGGACTTTCCGGATGCCTGTTGCGCCGAAGCCGGCAGCGCTGAAGCGCAGGCTGCCGCGATCGTGATGAGGCTGAGGCAAAGTTTTCGCGCATGGGCGATTTGTGTCGTCATGTGTCACCTTTGCTGTGTAACGAGTTTGCGAGAGACGTCCTGGGGCGAGGCCGGCGTCGGCGACCGTTTGGTTCGGCCGCCTGTCAAAATTGCGTAGAGGCGCGGGAAATTCTTCCGGCACAGCCCGTTCGACAGAGTGAGAAACGGAAACAGCAGGGCGAAAGACAGGACGAAGAAGAGCGGATAGAAGCTCAAGTCCGTCTTGCCCCAGAGGATCCAGAGAAAGACGAGCAGCGGGTAATGGGCGCAAAAGATCCAGAAGCTCAGGCTTCCCGTCTTCGAAAGCCGCTGGCCGAGTTGCGTCTTGATCAGCAGAGCCGACAGCAGCCAGAAGCCGAGCGCGCCGACGATTGCCAGGGCGTTGCGGAAGAACTGCACCCAATCCGGTAGGGAAGGGCCAGTGAAGAAGATCGCCGTTGCCAAAAGTGCCGAGGCGGCGAGCAGCAAGAAGACGCCAACCGGCGCAAAGCGGTCGAGAGCCTTCAGGTCGAACTGCTGCAGGGCAATGAAGATGCCGAGACTGAAGCTGAAGAGGATCGAGCGCTTCAAAACGATGTAGATCGACAGCTCCGGAACCAGCGCGATCACCAGCAAGGCGGTCAACGTCAAAATCGGAGCGCGACTGATCAGCCATGCCAGGATCGGCGAAAGCAGGATGCAAACGAAGAGATCACGAAGGAAATAGAGCGGCACGTTGGCCGGAAAATCTTCCACCGCCAGCACTTGCGTCATCAGATCGCGGCCGGACGCACGGAGTGGATCAGGCAAATAGCCGTCGCCGACCCCGACACTGGTGGCCAGAATGATCGCCGCGATGAACGCGCAGTTCCAAAGCAGGAACGGCAGGAAGACCGTCTGCGCCTTGGTGCGCACGGTTTTCCTGTAGCTGAAGTTTTCCTGCCCGCTGCGAAACAGCAGGTAGCCGGAGATCGCACTGAGACAGGGAACGCCTACACGAAAGAGCGCTTCCGTCAGAAAGATCCGGACCCAGTCAAATGCGCCGTAGGTCCCGTCATAGGGACTGCTGGCGGCGTCGAACGGTATATGGACGAACACAATGCCCGAAATGAGCACGATGCGCATCAGATTGATCCGCGACGATACATTCGCATCAACATTCACGTTATCAGTCACCCCTTTTGGGCCGCACCTCCCCTTGCGACCGTTTTCAATCAGAGCAGACTCGAGCCCGCACGCCGAAGTTAGGGCGAATTCGCGGAAGAAAATATGGCAGTGCAGCAAAAGTGATCGGGGATCCCACTTCGTAACAGTCGTCCTGTCCTGGCTCATTATGGGAAAAAACCTATGTATCGGTCCGCCCGAATCGTCCTGAACGTCAACGACAGCAGTGCATTTTATAACATGATGATATTCATCAATTTCTGGGTCCTTTCCCCGTCAGGCAACCTAAAAGTTTTTGTCGACTGGTGAACGATTGTTACAACGCGAAGCTGACGAACCGCTCCGATCGTGGCCGAATTGCGGCTTGAGACTGAGCTATCGTTTCGTTTCGATACGGTCTTGTGTGATCCGGTCTACCCATTCGCTTTGACAAACTTCGGCCGAAATGAACGTCATCATTTTGCAGTGCAGCAGACTTGCTGCGCTTTCAGTCACCCCTAGATGCGCTGGGGCGGAAACATCACTCGCGTATCTCAAGGAGAGAGTATGGCGACCTTCACGATCATCATCCCCTTTTACCAGCGTCAGGACGGGATTCTTGGCCGCGCTCTGGCGTCGGTCTTCTCACAAAGCTTCAAGGATGTTGATGTCATCGTCGTCGACGACCAGTCACCACGCTCCGTGGATGCGGACCTGGCGCTCCTGTCGGAGGAGGACAGGGCGCGCGTCACGGTGATCGCCCAGGCGAATACTGGACCGGGTGGGGCGAGAAATACAGGCCTCAATCACGTCCCGGCGGCGACGCGCTATGTTGCCTTTCTCGATTCCGACGATGTCTGGACACCGGATCACCTGGCAAATGCCATTCATGCGATGGAAACGTTAGGGGGGGATTGCTACTGGGCGTCCATCGAAGGGGGCGAGGAATTCGACTATCATTTCGGTATCGCCGCGCTCGAGAGAGAGGACGGCGCGCGGCGCCTGATGGACAAGCCGCTGATCCTCGAGGTACCGGATCTTGCCGGCGTCATGCTGAAGAACTGGGCCTTCCTGCACATGTCCTGCATGGTCATTGGCCGGCCGCTGTTCGAGAAGGTTCGTTTCGACGCGGCCCTGCGATTGGCGGCCGAGGACGTGCTGTTCTTCTGTGATTGCATCATGACGGCAAAACAGGTGCTGCTCTGCGGAGAGCCGGGGGCGCTGCGCGGGGAAGGCATCAACATTTTCCACGGCGTGGATAACGCCTCACCAGAGTTCCTCAAGCAGCAATTCATCACCTGGATGGCGCTTGACCAGCTCGAGAGCCGATTCTCCCGCAGGCCGCAGGAGATCGAGACGATCAAGGAACACAAGAACACCGCGCGCAAGCAGGCGATCTGGAGTCAGATCGGCCTGCTGCGCCGGCGCAAGAAGCCGGATTTCACGCTACTCGCACGCTGGGCAGCGCGCGATCCCCGTTTGCTTCAGAGCGCGCTGCAGCTGGCTGCGGCCAAGTTCGCGAGATAGTCGAACCCCGGCTACTTGGCCGGGGCGCTCAGAAGATATCTCAAGCCATTGCCTTGCGCGGTGACGGATACGCCACCGGGATTTCGCAGGCGCTCGGTCTTGTCCATCAGGATGCCCGTTGCAACGGGCGCGAAGGCTGCCGGGTGCGTTGCGATGTAGGCGATTGCTGCTAGCGGGCCTGATTGCGATTTGATGTCGAGGAACCGCCGCAGCTCATATTTGCCGCGAACATGCCGCTCATGCCGACGCACGGCTTCTGCGGCCTCTGGCAGCAGCCTTGACGATGTCAGGAGCGCGCGATCGGCCTCGTAAAGGCGGCGAAGATCTTCGGTGCGATGGCGACCGCTGAGCGAATTTCCGCGCACGACAGCCCCGTAGCCGCAGCTGTGGATCACCTTGTAGCGCGCGCCGAGCGCCAGCGCCCTGATGTAGAGGTCGTAATCCTCTCCAAGCCGCATCTCCTCGCGGTAACGCAAGCCATACTTGTCCAGGAAGGCCCGTCGCATGATCGGCTTGAGAAAGCCGATCTCACCGCGGCGGACGCCACGCTTGGATATGTTGCCATCGACAAAGGTGGGCAGGTCGAGGAAGAGCGGACTTTCGGCAAATTGCTGCAGCCGCTGGTGCGCCTGGCTTGCCGTCTCGGCGTCGACGAAGGCGATGTTATCGGCAACGAACTCCCAGTCGTCCTCCGCAAGCATCCGGCGAAAGCGTCCTTCGAAGAAGAAATCGTCAGCGTCGAGGATCGCGATCAGGGGTGCCGAAGAGATGTCGATGGCGTGGTTGCGGGCGGCGGATGGCCCTTTGTTCTGGTCGAATTTGACGACACTCAGCCTGCCGCTGGCGTCATCCGCACGTCTTGCAGCCTCCGCTGTGCCGTCATTGGAGCCGTCATCAACGACGACCACTTCGGCCACTTCTGGCTCCCGAAGCGCTGATTCAACAGCGGTTTCGATCGTGTCCGCCGCGTTCTTGGCTGCGATGATGACGCAAATGCTTGCCGTTTTTGCCACGCGTAGCCTCCGTTGTTTTCGCTCAACAACTAGGACGTCAAAATGTGGCGGACAACGGGCGGCCGTTCAAATGATGTTACGAGCGAGGTTGCCTCCATGCCGGAGACTATCGGTTCGAATCGCGATGCTTAGCGGTTGAACGGTTCAGAGCCTTTGAAGGGCGTCACGGGTAGCTTTTCCGCTTCTTCGCGCTTTATCGCGGGGCGGATCGTGCGGCTCCTGGATTCCTTCCAGACAAGGTAAAGCACGCCGCCGAAGTAGCCGGCCTGAAGCAGGACGGCGCAAATCGCGGTCTTGATCGCGGTGCCGGCGAGGGAACCGCTCAGCCAATACGTTGCTACAGCAAATACGGCCAGCGCGCCGAGCATGCTGAAGATAACGCGAGGTGCATACATTTGTTGCCTCCTCCATCGGAGCTTCGTTCAACGAACAATCATTGAAGACGAAACCGCCATCAGGATCCTTCCTAGGATAATGTTTTACAGGACTTCCTGTTTCAACTGAAGCTCTGGGGACGTTTTTTTGCGTCTGCGACATGGGTAGTACCGCGACGATCTTAAAGGTTTCTTCCGGCTATTGGTAAAAATGCCACGTGTTGCCGCTGTCCGGCGGCTTTCGCCAAAGATGATTAAAAAAGATTACGCACATCGCTGGTTGCGCGCAATTTGGCAATACACGTTACCATTAGTGCCACAATGTCGGTCGCACGGGGCCGGCCGGGGCGGCTTTACGTTCAACTTTTATTACAAAGTTTTAATTTCAAACGTTTAGCTGGTGCAGTGCAAAATGCATGGTGCAATGCAATAAAAGCTCTGTCGGCAAATAGAAACTGGCGCTCTGCCAGAAGCCGCGAATGCAAACCATCAATTGCCGGCACCAGGCCTGAACGACCTACACTTCAGTATCTTTGACCCACACAGCTATGTCCGAAACTTTTATTGGTACACGCAGAGATTATTTCGATGCCGCCAAAGAATTGTATAGCCATTTCAGCGGAATCTTAAAAACAAAAAAGTTGAACGGCGGCTGCAAAAACACGTCGTAAAGCCTCGGTCTTAAAATTGTGGCTTAAAAAAACAAAATCACCTCATACACTTCGAATTCGTCAGCGCTTGCTAAGCGGCCTGAGCCTACCCGACCAAACGGCAAACATAAGTGGAGTTACCTCTATGAAGTCTGCGACGAGATCGGACAGTTCGCCATTTTATGGCGCAGTTCATCAGAGCGTGTTTCCGCCGACTGGCGGGATCGCGAAACGGGCATTCGATGTGTCCGCCGCCTGCCTCGGGCTCATTTTTCTGAGCCCGCTTTTTTTGATGGTGATGTTGCTTGTGAAGCTCTCCGACAGGGGGCCGATCTTCTATGGGCATCGCCGCATCGGCCATAATGGCCAGGAGTTCCGTTGCCTGAAGTTTCGGACAATGGTCACCAATGGTGACAAGGTTCTGCAGGATCACCTGCGCAACAATCCGAAGGCCATGGAAGAGTGGCGTGCAACGCGCAAGCTGCAGGACGACCCCCGGGTCACTGCCGTTGGTGCCGTTCTGCGCAAGTTGAGCCTTGATGAGCTGCCCCAGCTCTTCAATATCATTCGTGGCGAAATGAGCGTCGTCGGTCCGCGTCCCGTTGTTCGAGACGAACTCGAAATGTACGAGAATGCGGCCGTCTATTATCTGCAATCCCGCCCCGGCCTCACGGGCCTCTGGCAGATCAGCGGACGCAATGACGTTTCTTACGCGACCCGCGTCGCCTTCGACACGCACTATGTCGAAAACTGGTCGCTGGTTCGGGATGTCGTGATCATCGCACGCACAATCCCGGCGGTATGCGCTCAACGCGGCAGCTACTAAGCCGCATCTCAAAGCCCAAACATTACTGCGCGGCAACGCCTTGCGGCTTGTCGTGCTGAAACACGGGGAAGGTTCATGGAAAAACGCTTTCTTGACGGCAAGTCCGGACGACGTCGCACGCTAAGATCCGGTATTGTTGTCGCAGCCGGGCTTGGTGCTTTTCTGGCGTCTTCATCGCTTGCTGCTGCCGACGACTACCGTCTTGGTATCATGGACAAGCTGAAGATCCGGGTGGCCGAGTGGCAGACCGCGGATGGTAGCATCCGTGACTGGTCGGTCGTCAGTGGGGACTACACGGTCGGGCCTTCAGGAAGCATTTCCCTGCCTTTCGTCGGCGATATGCCTGCCTCGGGCAAAACGACCGATGCAATCGCCCAGGAGATCGGTTCGGCACTGCAGAAGCAATTTGCTCTGAAGGACCGACCGTCTGCCTCGGTCGAGCTCTCGGAATTCCGGCCGGTCTATCTGTCCGGCGACGTCGAAAAGCCCGGCGAGTACCCGTTTGCGCCGAATCTGACGATCGTCAAGGCGGTGAGCCTTGCCGGCGGTCTGCGCCGCGCGGACGCCGGGCAGCGATTTGCCCGCGATTTCATCAACGCCAAGGGGGATGCGGTCGTCTACTTGGCCGACCGGGCACGCCTGCTGGTGAAGCAGGCGCGGCTGCGGGCCGAGATCGCGAACCAGGATACGATCGAAATGCCTAAGGAGCTTCAGGACAAGCCGGAGGCGAAGCCCCTGCTTGCCAGCGAAACGGCGCTCATGAATACACGCAAGAAGCGGCTGACGTTGCAGCTTCAGGCGCTTGCCGACCTCAAGCAACTGCTGCAAAGCGAGGTCGAGACTCTCGCCAAGAAGACTGAAACGCAGACCCGGCAGCTGCAGCTTGCAACAGAGGACCGCGACAAGGTCGAGGATCTTGCCGAAAGGGGCCTTGCGCTCAGCAACCGCAAGATGGCCGCTGAACAGCGGGCAGCGGATACCGAGGCGACCCTTCTCGATATCGATACCAACTCGCTGAAGGCTAAGCAGGACATCAGCAAGGCCAATCAGGACGAGATCACGCTTCGGAACGACTGGGATGCGCAGCTTGCCCAGGAACTGCAAAACGCCGAGGCTCAACTCGACGAACTCAATCTCAAGCTCGAAACCAGCAACTCGCTGATGGCGGAAGCATTGACGCAATCGACCGATGCCGCCCGCTTTGACACCAGCACCGGAGCTGCGAGCATCGCCTATTCGATCGTCCGCGAAGTTGACGGCAAGGCGAAGGAGATTCCGGTTCAGGAAAATACAGCACTCCAGCCCGGCGACCTTATCAAGGTCACCGCCGGATTGGCGATGAGATAACGAGGCCGCAATGCGGATCGCAAAATCTGTGCTCATTCAGCCAGGCGGGAACGCGGCTTATGCCATCCCCGCCGTGGCGCTGTCACTTTTTTGCTTCGCCTACTCGATCAAGTTCGGGCAGGTGGCGATCCTGCTTTACTATGCGCTCTGGCTGCCGCTCGTCGCCGTGGACTACAAGAAGGTGCTCGGCAGTCATGGTCGCTACCTCTGGATCTATGCGTTTGCGGCACTTGCCTTCCTGTCGGTCTTCTGGTCGGCCGTTCCCAGCATTTCGCTGCGCGCCAGCATCCAGTATCTGACGCAGGTCATCTGCGCCCTGATTGCGGTGCGCGTGCTCGATGTCAGAACGCTGACGGTGGGCATGATCGCCGGCGTCGGGATCGTTCTCGTCTACTCGCTCCTGTTCGGTTACTACGAGTACGATCCTCTGGACGGCACCTTCAGTTTCGTGGGCGCCTTCGCCTCGAAGAATCAGCTTGGCTTTTATGCGTCGCTAGGCCTGATCGTCTCTTTCGCGGCTGTCTTTATCTTCGGTGAGAGACGCCTCTGGATGGCCGCGTCAGGTGTGGTCGGGCTTCTGTCGGCATACTGCCTCATTGCCTGCCAGTCGGCGACGTCGGTACTGACGACTGCCGTGGTGATTGCCCTGATGATGGGGCTGCGCGTCGTCATCGCACTTGCCCCCGACCATCGCAAGCTGCTGGTGATCGGTGGCGGCGTCGCCGTCGTCATCCTTGCCGTTGCCGGTGTCTATCTGGGGGCGGTGGATGCTGTTCTCGGCATCTTCGGCAAGGATTCCACGCTGACCGGCCGCACCTATCTCTGGCAGCAGGGGATCGAGGCGGCCAAGCAAAACCCGGTATTGGGAATCGGCTACCAGGCCTATTGGGTCCAGGGCTTCTCCGAGCCGGAGCGGCTGTGGGAAGAGTTCTTCATCGGTTCGCGCAGCGGCTTCCACTTCCACAACACCTACATCGAAACGGCCGTCGAGCTGGGGCTCACGGGCGTCATCGTTCTTGCCGTCATGCTGTTGCGGATTCTGTGGGGGCACTTGCGCCGCGTCATCGAGGACTTCAGGAACGATGAATCCTATCTGCTGTTCTCGATCGCGATCTTGCTGACGATCCGGTCCTTCGTCGAGATCGACATTCTGACGCCATACAACGTCGGGACGTTTCTTTTCTACTTTGCCGCCGGGAAGCTGGCGATAGCGCGCCGCCAACCGGCGTTGAGCTCATGGCAACGCCAGACGTCGCCAGAGCCCGTCACTCAATAACGTCATCGCATTTCGACCGGCCTTGACCGGTCTTCCGAGGAAACCGGATGAAGACACTTTACGGCATCCAATATCTGCGCGCCTTCGCGGCACTTGCCGTCGTGGTCTTCCACGCAGCGGAAAGGACCGGTGAGCATTTCGCCATTGGTGCCGCCGGCGTCGACGTCTTCTTCGTGATCAGCGGCTTCATCATGTGGGTCATCAGCGACCGCAGACCGATGACGCCGCAGGGTTTCCTGCTCGACCGCATTCGGCGCATCGCGCCGTCCTACTGGCTGGTGACGAGCGTGATGATCGCCGGTGCCGTGGTCGGCCTGTTTCCGAACCTGAAGCTGACCGGCGCCCATATCCTTTCCTCGCTCTTCTTCATTCCCGCTCAGTCGCCGAGCACGGGTGATATCTGGCCGGTCCTCGTCCAGGGTTGGACGCTGAATTTCGAGATGTTCTTCTACGTGTTGTTTGCCGGGGCGCTTTTCCTGCCGCGTCGCTGCCGGCTGGCGTACCTGACGGTCGTCTTCGGAGGCTTTTTCCTGATCGGCCTTCTCTTCGAGCCCGCATCGCCGGTGCTCAAAACCTATACCCGGCCGATCATTCTGGAGTTCCTCGGAGGCGTTCTTCTCGCCGAATTGTGGATCAGGCGGTGGATTGCAGGCACCAGTCTGGGGCTTGCTTGTGTCGGCGCATCGCTCTCCGGCTTCGCCACCATCTTCCTGATCGGAGCCGATTTCGATGAAGCGATCTGCGGGCCCCTTGCCATGGCGCTGGTCTACGGCATGGTGTCCCTCGAGGCGGGTGGGAGCATCGGCCGCGTACCGCTTCTCACCTATCTCGGCGATGCCTCCTATTCGATATACCTCTGGCACACGCTGGCGATTTCCGTGATCGCCAAGGCTGCCGGCGTGGTCGGGCTGTCGACAACGCCGACCATCGCGATCGCCGTTGCCGGCGGTACGATCCTCGGCGCGGCTGCCTACGAGCTCGTCGAGAAGCCGCTCCGGAAGATCTGCCAGTCAGACCTGCTCAAACAGAATGCGGTCGAGCGGCGTCCTTCATGAAGAGGTTTCGGGGACAGCCTCCTCGGAGGGCGGCGCGGTCTCGGCCTGCGCGACAGGCTTTTTCCGGCGCGCGCGCAGCACGACGTAGAAGACGGGTGTCAGGAACAGGCCGAAAATCGTTACGCCAAGCATCCCTGAGAAAACGGCCGTCCCGAGCGATTGACGCATTTCGGCGCCGGGGCCGGTGGCGATCATCAGCGGCACGACACCGAAGATGAACGCAAAGGCGGTCATCAGGATCGGCCGTAGACGCAAGTGACTGGCCTCGATCGCGGCTTCAACGGCCGACTTGCCTTCATCCTGCGCCTGTCTTGCGAATTCCACGATCAGGATGGCGTTCTTGGCCGCCAGCCCGATCAGCACGATCAGCCCGATCTGGGTCAGGATGTTGTTGTCCATTCCGCGCAGATGGACGCCAAGCAAGGCAGCCAGGATTGCAAGGGGAACGATGAGGATGATGGCAAGCGGCAGGACCCAGCTCTCATACTGTGCCGACAGTGCCAGGAAAACGAAGACGACCGACAGGGCGAAGATGTAGATCGCCGTGTTGCCGGTGTTTCGTTCCTGGAAGGCGATTTCCGTCCATTCGAAGGTTGTTCCTGCTGGCAGCAACTGCTTCGCAAGCCCTTCCATCTTGTCCAACGCCGTGCCCGTCGAAACGCCGGGAGCGGCGTTACCCTGTACGGGTACTGACACGTACATATTGTAATGCTGGACGAGTGAAGGACCGCTGGTATCGCGGATATCGACCAGTGTGCCAAGTGGGACGAGTGCGCCGGTCGCGGATCTTACCTTGAGGGCGAGGATATCGTCACGCTCGACGCGATATTGCTGATCGGCCTGCGCGCGCACCTGGTAGACACGCCCGAAGGCATTGAAATCGTTGACGTAGGATGTACCGAGATTGATCGACAGCGTATCGAATATGTTGGAGATCGGTACGTTCAGCATACGCGCCTTGTCGCGGTCGATTTCAAGGAAGTACTGCGGGCTATTGGCGGAGAACGTCGTAAAGACGCCGGTCAGACCCTCCGTCTGGTTGGCCATGCCCATTAGCTGGTAGGCGACGCCGAGGATGCGGCGCATGTCCGAACTTTCGCGATCCATGAGCTGCATCTTGAAGCCGCCGGCATTGCCGATACCGGAGATTGGCGGTGGCGGGATGGCGATGATGAAGGCCTCCTGGATCGCCTGCAGGCTCCCGTATAGCTGTCCGATGATCTTGGTTGCCGTCTGGCCGTGCTCCAGGCGGTTTTCGAAAGTATCGAAGGCGGCGAAGACCACGCCGGAGTTGGAGGCGTTGGTAAAGGTCGCACCGCTGAACCCGGAGAAGGCCACGGCATTCTTCACGCCTGGCGTGTTGCGGATGATTTCCGAAGCACGCTCGATAACCGCGTCGGTGCGGGAAAGCGCTGCACCGTCAGGCAATTGCACGACGACGATGGCGTAGCCCTGGTCCATGACCGGGACGAAGCCACTCGGAACGATCCTGCTCATATAGTATGTCGCCCCCAGCAGGCCGACGAAAACCAGCAAGGCGACGCAGAGTGCGGCGACCGTCTGCACAGTGTGCCGCACGATCCAGGAATAGCCTGCACTGAGCTTGTCGAAGCCGTTGTTGAACCCATTGGCAAGCGCGCTCCCGAAACGCGCGATCGGGTTGCGAGGTTTCTCGTGCTCCTCGTGTGGCTTCAATACCAATGCGGCGAGGGCTGGCGAGAGGGTCAGTGAGTTCAGCGCCGAGATGGCGGTGGCGACCGAGATCGTCACGGCGAACTGCCGATAGAACTGACCCGAAATGCCGGGGATGAAGGCAGTCGGAACAAAGACGGCGATCAGCACGAGCGAGATTGCGACGACGGCCGTGCCGACTTCGTTCATCGTCACATGTGCGGCCTCCCTCGGCGTCATCCCCTTTGCCAGGTTGCGCTCGACGTTTTCGACGACGACGATCGCGTCGTCGACAACGATGCCGATTGCCAGCACGAGACCGAACAGCGTCAGCATGTTGAGCGAGAAGCCGAAGGCAAGCAGAAAGGCGAAGGTGCCGATCAGCGAGACCGGGATGGCAACGATGGGGATGATCGCCGTGCGCCAGGATTGCAGGAATATGAGAACCACGATGGCGACGAGGATCGCGGCTTCAGCGATCGTCTTGTAGACCTCGTTGATGGATTCCGCGATAAATTCGGTCGGGTTGTAGACGATGTCGTAGCTGAGACCTTGGGGAAAATCCTGAGCGACGGTGTCCATCGTCTTCTTGATTTCAGCCGCAGCCGCGAGCGCGTTGGTTCCGGGGCGCGCGAAAATGCCGAGCGCGACGGCGGGCTTGCCATTCAGATAGCTGTTTGTGACGTAGTCCTTGGCGCCGAGTTCGATGCGGGCGATATCCTGCAGCTGGACGAGACGCCCTTCCGCGGTCGCCTTGACGATGACATAGCGGAATTGCCGGGCATCCGAGAAACGCCCCTGCGTCGTCACCGTATATTGGAAGGCATTGGTGCCGGCGGCCGGCGGCCCACCGATCGAGCCGCCGGAAACCTGCACGTTCTGTTCGCGCAAAGCGTCGACGACGTCGCTGGAGGTCATGCCGTAGGCCGACAGTTTCTGCGGATCGAGCCATATGCGCAGCGAATATTCACGCTCGCCGAAGAGGATGACGTCGCCAACGCCATCGAGGCGAACAAGCGTGTCGCGGATGCGAGTGCGCGCGTAGTTGGAGACATAGAGCTGATCGTAGCGAGAGTTGGGTGACAGCAGATGCACGACCATCATCAGGTCGGGCGAACTCTTTGCTGTCGTGATGCCGATGCGCCGAACCTCTTCAGGAAGGCGAGGTTCGGCAATGGCAACGCGGTTCTGGACAAGGACTTGCGCCTTGTCGAGGTCTGTGCCGAGTTTGAAGGTCACTGTGAGTGCCATCGAACCATCGGCCGTCGAATAGGAAGACATATAAAGCATGTCTTCGACGCCGTTGACCTCCTGCTCGATCGGTGTCGCCACGGTGTTGGCAATAGTCTCGGCGTCAGCGCCGGGATAGGAGGTGCGGATCACAATGGTCGGCGGCGCAATCTCGGGGTATTGCGCCACGGGCAACTGAAAATAGGCGATGGCGCCGACAATAAGCAGCACAATAGAAAGCACCGACGCAAAGATCGGTCGGTCGACGAAGAAGTGCGCAAATCTCATCGGCTGAGCTCCAGGCCGGCGGCTTCCGGCGCGATCTCTTCGCGGCTTTGCGCCAGCTCGACCATCTGCGGCGTGACCTTGCTACCCGGGCGGGCGCGCAGAAGGCCATTGATGACGATCGTCTCGTTGCCGTCCATGCCTTCGCGGATGACGCGATAGCCGTAAAGGCGTGGTCCAGGCCGGACCGGCTTTGCGGTGACCGTTCCGTCGTCTCCAACGACGTAGACGACGCGTTGGTTCTGGTCCGAGCCGATCGCTTCGTCCGGCACGAGGATCGCCTTGTAGACATTCGAGGCCTCAACGGAGACGCGACCGAACAGACCTGGTTGGAGCACGTAGTTCGGATTGTCGAATCGCGCGCGTATGCGCTTCGTACCGGTCTCGCTGTCTATGCGATTTTCAGCGAAGTCGAGCTTGCCTTTGAATGGCTTTTCGTTGGAATCCGTGATCCTTACCTCAACTTCGACGCCCCCACCGCCCTCCTGCAGATCGACCCCGCGCTCGCGGGCGGTCTGCGCGAAATTGAGAAGGCGGCGCTCGTCGACGTCGAAGTAGAAGTCGATCGGATCCACCGTAACGATGGTCGTCAACACTGATTGATCGGCCTGGACAAGGTTGCCGACGGAGATCAGCCGGCGGTCGATGCGCCCGCCGATCGGGGCCGTGATCTTTGTATACTCGAGGTCGAGCGCTGCGCGATCAGCCGTCGCTTGCGCGCCGCGGACGTTTGCCTGCGCCGAAACCCATTCGCGCCGGCGGTCGTCAAGGATCGATATCGACTGGCTGCCGCTTGTTGCCAGGCTCTCGGCCCGCTTGAACTGTGCCTCGGCGTAGACGAGCGTTGACTTGGCTACTTCCAGTGCTGCGTTCGCTTCGTTCAGGGCGGTGATGAACGGCCTTTGGTCTATGACGAAGAGCAGGTCGCCCTGCTTGACGAGTGCGCCGTCGGTGAAGTGCACCTCCTGC
Organism: Rhizobium sp. BK060; assembly: GCF_014193145.1. NCBI lineage: Bacteria > Pseudomonadati > Pseudomonadota > Alphaproteobacteria > Hyphomicrobiales > Rhizobiaceae > Rhizobium > Rhizobium sp. BK060. Next base: position 16,869 of record NZ_JACHYW010000023.1, on the reverse strand, counting down.
AGGTAGCCCCCGATGCGTGAGCGCACTGATACCTGATCGACTGGTTCGAAGCGGCCAATGAATTCGTCATTGTCGACGACATCGCGCACGACAGGCTTTGCGACTGAGACGGGAGGAGGGGCGGCGGCTGGCTGCTGTGCCATCGCCGCGGTGAACGGCATGAGAGCAAAGGAGCCGATGGTCAGCAGGTGTCGAAGCAAGGAAGGCATGGCGGTTTCCTTATCCGGACGGCCGCAAGTGCTGCCGTCGCTTATGCTGATGTGCTGCGATTCATGTCTGCATGTCTCTGAACAAGGGCGCTCCCTCATTCACCTATGCCATTGCGAATTTACAATCGCGGCTGCAGGCCGCGCACGCGTGCTTGTCATCGCGAAAAAGTGATCGAACGAAGATCACTGCATTTCCGATAACCCTCTGGATTTTTACTTTAAACGGCTGCCGATCGAAATTGCAAATGCCAACCGGTTGCAATTTCGAAAGACCTTCGAAATTTCTGCGCGTATTCCAGTGCGGCATTTTGGCCGCAGCTGCGGAATCTGGGAGGGACCCTATTGTGCCCTGCCCACGCTTAATATATCTGGGCATATTATAAGTGTGCTTATCAATTATCGGCACTGTCTCCTATGAATGGCAATCCCACTCTCGGCTTCCTGTTGCACGACGTCGCACGGCTGCTTCGCAAGCGGTTCGAGCAGCGCGCGCGTTGCCTTGGGCTCACGCGGTCGCAATGGCAGACGCTTGCCTACCTGCGCAGCAACGAGGGAATCCACCAGGGCGGGCTTGCCGAGATCCTGGAAATCGAGCCGATCACACTTGTCCGCATTCTTGACAAACTCGCCGACCGCGGTCTCATCGAGCGTCGTCAGCATCCGACCGATCGCCGCATCTGGCTTCTCTATGTGCGTGAAGAGGCACACCCGCTGCTTGCCGAGATGCGCGACCTCGGTGAGCTGACGCGCGGCGAAGCATTCGAGAGTATCTCTCCCGAGCAGCGGGACCAGCTGTTCGACATCCTATCCGCAATGAAGACGAACCTAGTGCAGGCCTGCCGAACCCCGGTAGCCGCAAATGAGACCAGACATGGCTGAGAAGTCCTCCCTGCGCGTCGTTGCCGACGCAAATGCCAAAAACCCAGTTGAAGAAAATGACGCTTCCCCTCGCGAGGAAACAGTAGCCGAGGCGCCTTCATCCAATTCAGCGCCCGCTACTGCTGTGGCTGCGCCCGGCGGTGCGAAGGTCCGCCGCCGGCGCAGCACGCGGCCCGTTCTGTTCGCGTTGCTGCCCGTCGCGCTCGTCATCGGTGGCTATTACTACGTCAACGGCGGCCAAGTCATGTCGACGGACAATGCCTATATCCAGGCTGACATGGTCGGTCTGACGACCGACGTTTCGGGTATCGTCGACCAGATCAGCGTGCACGAGAACGAGGCTGTCGAGAAGGGCCAGGTGCTCTTCAGCTTGCGCCAGGATTCCTTCAGGATCGCACTCGACGGTGCGCAGGCGCAGCTTGGCGCCGTGCGCAACCAGATTCTCAATCTGAAGGCCAGCTATCAGCAGTCGCTTGCTGAGATCACACAGGCCGAAGCCGATATTCCCTACTATCAGACCGAGTTCGACCGCCAGCAGAACCTCCTGAACAGCTCGGCTGCGACACGTGTCGCCTATGACCAGGCCAAGCACAATCTCGACGCCGGTCATCAGAAGGTTGCCGTTGCCAAGGCCGAAGCGGCAGCGACGCTGGCGCAGCTCGGCGGCAATGCCGACCAGCCGGTAGAACAGAATCCGCTCTATCTCGAAGCCAAGGCGAAGGTGGACGATGCGCAGCGCGAACTTGACCACAGCGTCGTCAAGGCGCCGTTCGACGGCATCGTGACAAACGTCAACTCGCTGCAGCCGGGCTCCTACCTGCAAGCGTCCACGCAAGCCTTCTCGCTGGTTTCGGCAAGAAACCTCTGGATCGCCGCGAGCCCGAAGGAAACGGAACTGACCTATGTCAAGCCGGGTCAGCCGGTGACGATCTATGTCGACACCTACCCTGGCGTGGAGTGGAAGGGCAAGGTCGAGAGCATCAGCCCGGCCTCTGGTTCCAGCTTCTCGCTGCTGCCGGCGCAGAACACGACCGGCAACTGGGTCAAGGTCGTGCAGCGCATTCCGATGCGGGTCAGCATCGATGACGCCGCCGGCAAGCCGCCGCTTCGCGTCGGCATGAGCACGGTCGTCGACGTCGATACGGGTCGTTCCCGCGGTCTTCCGGATTTCGTTTCCAAGCTTTTGGGCCGCTCTGGCGGCAAGGACCATGAGTAACGCTGCATCGCCGGCCACCCCGGTCGCCAATCGCGGCGCGATCACGGCTTGCGTCATCCTGGCCGTGATCATGCAGGCGCTGGACACGACGATCGCCAACGTCGCGCTGCCCTATATTCAGGGCAGTGTCTCGGCGAGCGCTGACCAGATCAACTGGGTTCTGACCTCCTATATCGTGGCGGCTGCGATCATGACGCCGCCGTCCGGCTTTCTGGCCGCCAAGTTCGGGCGCAAGCAGGTACTGCTGGCGGCAATCGCGGGATTTGTCGTTGCCTCGGTCTTGTGTGGCTTGGCTCAAAGCCTTCCTCAGATTGTTGCCTTCCGACTTCTCCAGGGCCTTTTCGGCGCGTCTTTGGTTCCACTCTCTCAGGGCATCCTCCTCGACATCTACAGTGTCGAGGAGCGCGGCTCGGCCATGGCCTTATTTGGCGTCTCGGTCATGGTCGGGCCGGTCCTGGGACCTGTCATCGGCGGCTGGCTGACCGATAACATCAGCTGGCGCTGGGTGTTCTACATTAACGTGCCGATCGGCGCGCTGGCGTTTGCCGGCATCGTGATCTACGTCACCGAGACGAAACTGGATGCGTTGGCGAAGCTCGACTGGTTCGGGTTCGGAATGATGAGTCTCGGCATCGCAGCGCTGCAGCTGTTCCTCGACCGCGGCGAACAGCTCAACTGGTTCGCGTCCGGCGAGATCATGATCGAGGCGATCGTCTGTGCCGGCGCCTTCTATCTGCTGATCGTGCATACGCTGACGGCGGAAAAGTCCTTCGTGAATCCGAAGCTGTTCCTCGATCGCAATTTCTCGGTGAGCATGCTCTTCATCTTCGTGATCGGCATCACATACCTTGCCTCGCTTGCGCTGATGACGCCCTATCTGCAGACGTTGATGGGCTACCCCGTCATGACCGCCGGCATCGTCATGGGGCCACGCGGCCTCGGCACGATGCTCTGCATGTTCATCGTCGGCAGGCTGATCGGCAAGGTCGACACGCGCCTGCTCTTGGTGTTCGGTCTCGGCCTGACGGCCTGGGCGATGTACGACATGACCGGCTGGACGCCTGATGTTTCGCAGTGGACGATCGTTTCCGTCGGTTTCGTCCAGGGCGCCGGGCTCGGCTTTCTGTTCGTGCCACTGACGACGATCGCCTTCTCGACGCTGCCGGCGCACATGCGCGGCGACGGAACCGGCCTCTACAACCTGTCGCGCAATATCGGCTCGAGCGTCGGCATCTCGATTGTTTCGGCGCTGCTCGTGGAGAACGCGCAGGTGAACCACGAGAACATCGCGGCCTATGTGACGCCGTTCAACCGCGCCTTCGAGGCGACGGCGGCGCAGGGGATGAGTCCGTTGACTGCTGCAGGTCGCGCCTCGCTCAACGAGGTCATCACCCTGCAATCGACGATCATAGCCTATATGGACGATTTCAAGCTGCTGATGCTTATGTCGCTCGCGGTCATTCCGCTGGCGCTGCTGCTGCGCAAGCCGAAAGTCGCCCCAGCGATGGATCACAGCGCCGTTATGGAGTGATGCTCAGCGAAACGGTTTGCTGAGATAGCGAGATCCGGAGATGCCGAAGCGCCATGGTGCTTCGGCATTTTTCGTTATGCCGATCCGTTTGCCGGCGACAATTTCGACGGGAGCCGACGGGGCAATCGAGAAGGGCGGCCGGTCGAGCAGCCTGTCATTCAGCGTGAGGTTGATACCGAGCGCCTGACAGAGCTTGCCGGGACCGCTGCAGAGCTGTGTCAGCGCATCGTTGCTGCGGCGCTCCATCATGGTGGCGATGCCGGCTTCCGGCTCGATTGCGCGGATCAGCACTGCCGAGCCGGGCGTGCAGACAAAATTCAAGCACCAGTGCATGCCGTAGATACGGTAGATGTAGACATTGCCTGGTCGGCCGAACATCGCACCATTTCGTGGCGTTGGGCCGCGGAAGCTGTGCGAGGCCCCGTCATCGGGATAGTAAGCTTCGGTCTCGGTTATGCGGCCGCCGACATGGCCAACGCGCAGATGGCAACCGAGCAAATCTCGGGCGACAGCGATAGCATCACGCTCGAAATAGCGCGTAAGTTCCGGGCCGGCGAGGGGAACGGCGCCGATCGCGCCAACGGCATGTGTCATCTGTTTCGGGCTTCCGGTATCTCAGACCCTAATGACCGACCTTCGGGTCGTGTGCCGAGATGGAGGAACCCGTTACCGATACGGGGTCGCTTGCCGGGAAGGTATCCTCGAGACCTTCTTCCAGTTCTTCTTCGAGAAGCGCAGCATCCTTGCCGCGTGCGCCATCGGCCTGTGAACTCTGGAGTGTTGTCGCGAGCAACGCCCTTGCACGGGTGATCGCATTGTCGCTCGTCAGGCCGGGAGAGGCAGCGGCATAGAGCGTGACCGATATGTTATTGCCCGACTGCTCCGTGAAGATGACAACGAAACTGCCTTCCTTCGGATGCACGGTGACGTCTGTAATGGCCATGGAAGATCTCCCGGTTCTGACAGCTGACCCCAAGTGAAACGCTTTTCGCTAGGATTGTCGAGCAAAGACCTTCACCAGCCAATCGATGAAAACGCGAACACGGGGTGAGAGCTGCCGGTTCCGCGGGTAGAGCAGGGAGACCGGGGTTTCCGTCAGCGGGAAATCCGGCAGGACGTGAACGAGTGTGCCCGCCGCGAGATCCCTTTCGGCGTGATATCGCGGCACCTGTATCAGGCCGAGGCCGAGCCTCGCCACCGACATGAAGCTTTCGGCGGCGTTGACGGTCACCGTCGCGGGCAGGGTGACATTGCGGATGCTGCCGCCGACCATGAATTCCAGTGGTAGAACGCCGCCCGTCGCAGTCGAGCGGAAACCGACCATGCGGTGGCCATCGAGCCTGTCCGGATGCTCGGGCAGGCCATGCTTTTCGATATAGGCGGGAGCGGCAAGGGTAACTTCCTCCAGCATGGCGACGCGTCGCGCCACCATGTCGCTGTCATCAGGCGTGCTGACGCGCAAAACGCAATCGATGCCCTCGCGGACGAGATCAACCAGCCGATCGCCCTCGCTCATGTAGAACTCGATATCCGGATACATCTCCAGAAAAGACGGCAGGCTCGGCAGCACATAGTGCCGGGCGAGCGTGCCATGCACGTCCACGCGCAACATGCCCTTCGGCTTGGCCCCTGCAAAGGCGCCCTCCGCGTCCTCGATATCCGCGAGGATGGAGATACAGCGCTGATAGTAGGCTTCGCCGTCGAGCGTCGGGCTGACATGGCGCGTCGTCCTGTGCAGCAGGCGCACGCCAAGGCGTGCCTCCAACTGCTTGACGGCATCGGTCACCGTGGAGCGTGGCAGGCCGGTGTCTTCGGCTGCGAGCGTGAAGCTGCGGCGCTCCACGACGCGGGAGAACGCCCGCATGGCATCGAATCTGTCCATCTTATTTGTTCGTCATATTCGGATAGTGATGCCGAATAATGGCTGATTATCCGCAATTAGAAAAGCGGCATCTTCTGCTCATCGAAAACGCGCCGAGGCGCAACGAAGAAGGAGAAAGGCAATGAGCAACAACGAGAGCAAAGTCGCACTGGTTACAGGTGCTTCGAGGGGCATCGGCGCCGCAATCGCCGAACGTCTGGCCAAGGACGGTTTCACCGTCGTCATCAACTACTCCGGAAACGTCGCGCTCGCCGAGGAGCTGGTGCAGAAGATCGAGCAGTGTGGTGGCAAGGCGCTGACCGCGCAGGCGGACGTCAGTAATCCCGAAGCCGTCCGCCGGATGTTCGATGCGGCGGAAGCAGCCTTCGGCGGCATCGATGTGCTCGTCAACAATGCCGGTATCATGCAGCTTTCGTCGATTGGCGATGCTGACGATGCCAATTTCGATCGCCAGGTCAGCGTGAATTTGAAGGGTACTTTCAACACCCTGCGCGAAGCCGCAAAGCGGCTGCGAAACGGCGGTCGCATCATCAACTTCTCGACGAGCGTCGTCGGCCTGAAGCTAGAAAATTACGGTGTCTATGCGGCAACGAAGGCAGCCGTCGAAACACTGACGGCGATCATGTCGAAGGAAATGCGCGGTCGCGACATCACCGTCAACGCCGTGGCTCCGGGGCCGACAGCAACCGACCTCTTCCTCGATGGGAAGTCGGATGAGCTGATCGCTCGCATGGCCAAAATGAACCCGCTGGAGCGCCTGGGAACACCGGACGATATCGCTGCCTCGGTCTCGTTCCTCGCCGGCCCGGACGGCTCCTGGATCAACGGCCAGGTGCTGCGCGCCAACGGCGGCATGGTCTGATCTTTGGCGCCCGTGCGGCGGGTTGGTCCCGCCGCCGATCTCACAACAACAGCAATCAACCGTCACCCCTTGAATATCGACTAAGGAACAGGACAATGGATAAACAGGTCATCGTCATTACCGGAGCATCCAGTGGCTTCGGCGCTCTCACCGCCCGTACTCTCGCCAGGGAAGGGCATATCGTCTACGCCGGTATTCGCGATACAGTCGGCCGCAACGCGAAAGCCGTTGCCGATATCGCGGCCTTCTCGCGGGATAACAATGTCGATCTGCGTTCGGTCGAACTTGATGTGGTCTCCAACGCGTCTGTCGAAGCCGGGATCGCCAAGGTCATCGCAGAGGTGGGCCAGCTCGACGTCGTCGTCCATAATGCCGGCCATATGTCGTTTGGCCCGGCTGAGGCATTCACGCCTGAGCAATATGCGGAGTTGTTCGACATTAACGTGCTGTCGACACAACGGGTGAACCGTGCAGCGCTTCCCCATATGCGCAAAGAGGGCAGAGGGCTGGTTGTCTGGGTGTCGTCGTCCAGCACACGCGGCGGCACGCCTCCCTATCTGGCGCCCTACTTCGCTGCCAAAGCCGCGATGGATTCGGTTGCCGTCTCCTATGCGTCGGAGCTTGCCCGGTGGGGCATCGAAACCGCGATCATCGTGCCGGGCGCCTTCACCAAGGGAACCAATCACTTCGCACACTCCGGTTCGCCGGCAGATGCCGCGCGTGCCGCCGAGTACAATGATGGCCCCTATAAGGGCGTGCCGGAACAGGCGCTGCAGGGGCTGGCGGCTCTTGAACCTGCTGACGCCGACGCAGGCTCGGTCGCGAGGGCGATCACTGAGGTCATTGCCATGCCGTTCGGCACACGTCCGTTCCGTACCCATGTTGACCCGTCCAAGGACGGTGCCGAGGTCGTCAATGGTGTCGCCGACCGGGTTCGCGCCGAAATGTTCCGGCGCATCGGCCTGGAGGATCTCCTCAAGCCGGCCATTCACTAAACCATGGTACTCGCCATTGTTGCGTTTTTGCGAACTTGCTGTGCACGAATCAGCACTTAACAAATGGCAGGAAGCAGGCCTATATTATTGGTGCAAAGGCGACTGGAAGACCTCCAACTCCGGGCGCCTACCTCAGATACCGGCCGAGCCATTTCCCTGGTGACGCGGCAGGGTCTGAAAGGAATTTGATGACAGACATTGCGGCCCGTCGAAGGAACACCTTCCGGGCCGCAACTGTCTCACGGATCGTTCAGTTTCGCGTCCGAAAGCAATTTCACCAGCCAATCAACGAAGACCCGGACCTTGTTGCTGAGGTGCCGGTTCGGCGGATAGACGATGTAGAGCGGGAATGGTTCACGGCTCCATTCCGGCAGGATTTCCACGAGGTCGCCTTTGGCCAAAGCGTCACGGATCATGAAGCGCGGCAGCTGTGCGATGCCAAGCCCGTTCAATGCTGCATTGACGAAAGTCCGGCTGTCATTGACCGACAGCAGGTAACGCGGATTGATCTCCAGATCCTCATTGTCCTTGCGAAATTCGAAAGGAAGCGTCCGGTTGGTCTGCGCGCGGAAGTAACTCACTGAATAATGGTCGTTTTCGAGCTCTTCGGGGCGGGTCGGAATGCCGAATTTTTCGATATAAAGTGGTGCCGCGCAGGTGAGCATTTCGACTTCGGAAACACGCCTTGCGATCAACGATTGGTCGGCCGGCGTGCCGCCGCGAAGCGCGCAATCGACGTTTTCTGCGAGGTAGTCGACGGTGCGGTCGCCCACGCCGAGGTCGACGCGGATATCCGGATATTTCTGGTAGAAGTCGCAGAGCGCGGGTACGACGATCCAGTCGGCGAATGCGCCGGCCATCTCGACTCGCAAGCGACCGGTCGGTAGCCCTTGTGAGTTCGACAGACTGCCGTCCAGCTCCTCTAGCTCGGAGACGATCTGGGCCGCGCGTTCATAGTAGAGAGCGCCGTCGGTCGTCACCATGACCCGGCGTGTGGTGCGGTTGAGAAGCTTGGTGTGCAGATGCGCTTCAAGCCCCTGGATGAGATTGGTCACCGTCGCCTTGGGCATGGCGAGCGTGTCGGCGGCCCGTGTGAAATTGCCCGTCTCTACGACGCGGATGAAGGCGCGCATTGCCGAGAGCTGGTCCATCGGAAATCACCTAAGCAGGTTGCACTGCGGTATTGTTCGAAATTCGGAACAGTGTAATCGCGCTATCGCTTCTTATTCCGACAATGGAATAACAATATCTTTTCTGCAGAAATTGCAAGCCATCTCGGCTCGCAATACGCTATGCGGGTCAAACGCGAGCCGAAACGATGACGGTGCAGGTGAAAGACATGGTGATGGAGAAGGTGGCCACCGGCCCCGTTTCCGCACGCGTCTATCAGGGCGCCGAGTTTGGCAAGGGCTCGCCGATCGTTCTGTTTTTTCATGGCGGCGCTTTTCTGCAGTCGGGCGTCAAGGATAGCGTGGTTGCAGAGAGCTTGGCGAAGGCCGGCGCGATCGTTGCCGTCCCGGATTACAATGCGCCGCTCGGCAATGTCTTTCCGAAGCCGCTCGAAGTCGGCTATTCGATCTTCTCTTATCTTGCCAACAAGCGCGCGTCGGGTATTGGCGATCGGAACTCGTTGTTGATCGTGGCAGGCGAAGAGGCGGGCGGCAATATTGCTGCCGGCGTCGCTTTCAAGGCACGTGACCATTATGCGGATGCGCTCGATGGCCAGGTTCTGATTTCGCCGCTGCTTGATCCATTCATGGGCACGTCCTCGATCCGCAAGGCGGATGGCATCGGCATGCGGCAGCGTTGGGCCGAGGGCTGGAGCCACTATCTCAGTGGCGGCGGCTGTCACCCCTACGCGGCACCGTGTTTGTGTTCGCGTATTGCAGGGGTCGCGCCGGCACTCGTTCTGACGGCAGAGGATGATCCTCTTCGTGACGAGACGCTGGGTTACGCCGACCGCCTGAAGCAGGCAGGCGTTGCAGTTCGCCGGAATGTCCTCCCCGCCGGGGCAGGCTGGCCATCGCTTTACGGCGGGAAATCCGAACAGGCACCGAATTGGGAACAGACGATCACCGACCAATTCGAAAGCTTCGTTCGGGATATTAGCAGCCAACCTATTGCATTGAAGACGAACTGATTGAATCCGGCCACTGAGAGAGGGCCGTAAGGAGAGTAACAATGACGTCCAGTAAGAAGCGCTGGGCCCTCGTGGGCGCCGGCCTAGGACTTGCCGCGTCCGTTTCGGCCGCAGCCATCTTTTTCGAACTGCCGATGAGCACCACTGCCACGGCTGCTTCCGCACCTGCGCAGGCTCCCGCTGTGCCGGTGACGGTTGCCATCGTGGCCAGCCGTGACGTAACGACATGGCAGGAGTTTTCCGGCCGGCTTGAGGCTGTCGACCGCGTGCAGATTCGTTCACGCGTGGCCGGAGCCATTCAATCCGTGCACTTCCGTGAAGGCGCGTTGGTGAAGGCGGGCGATCTGCTTTTCACCATCGATCCCGAGCCCTATCAGGCGGCTGTTTCCCAGGCAGAGGGCCAGGTGGCCTCTGCCGAGGCGAAGGTCAACCTCGCGCAGATCGAGCTGGAGCGCGGCCGCAGGCTTTCGGATAACAAGACGATTTCGCAGAGCGATCTCGACCAGCGCCAGAATGCCTTCACCGAAGCGCAGGCCGGTCTCCGCACCTCCCAGGCGGCCCTCCGTTCGGCACAGCTCGAGCTTGGCTACACCGAGGTCAAAGCGCCGGTTGCTGGCCGTGTGGGCAAGATCGAGATTACCGTCGGCAATCTTGTTGCTGCAGGCTCCACGTCTCCCGCTTTGACGACACTCGTGTCGGTCGATCCCATCTACGCAAGCTTCAATGCCAGCGAGGAAATGGTCACAAAGGCACTCGCCGAGCTTCCGGCTGCTGATGGCGCCGTCCCTGCCGTCGAGCAGATCCCGGTCGAAGTCGGGACGCTGGCCGATCAGGGCACTCCGATCAAGGGCAAGCTGCAGCTGATCGATAATCAGGTTGACGCGGCAAGCGGCACGATCGGCGTTCGCGCCGTCTTCGACAATCCTGGCGGCAAGCTGATCCCCGGCCAGTTCGTTCGGGTCCGCATGGGCGAGCCGAAGGCCGAAAACAAGATCCTGATCAGCGACCGCGCAATCGGCACCGACCAGGACAAGAAGTTCGTGTTCGTCGTCGATGCCGAAAACAAGGTCAGCTATCGACCCGTCCAGCTTGGTACTGCAGCGGAAGGCCAGCGGATCGTTGAAAGCGGCCTGACTGTCGGCGACAAGATCGTCGTCAATGGCCTGCAGCGTATCCGTCCGGGCGCAGTGGTTGCGCCGCAGGCGGAAGAGAAAGTCGCCACGGCTCAATAAGCCGAAGCATCCGGAGCGTCTCGGCGCTCCGTGAGAATTCCGAAATGACGTGATCCACCGGCGGCCTCCCAACCGCCGGAGAGGGTCGTTGCATCCCAGTTTCATCCCGGAGAGGGCTTTGAAATGAATTTCTCTAGATTCTTTGTCGACCGTCCGGTGTTCGCCGGAGTCCTATCGGTCCTCATCGTGGTCGCCGGTCTGCTTGGCCTGCGCGCATTGCCGATCTCCGAATATCCGGAAGTCGTTCCGCCATCGATCGTCGTGCGCGCCACCTATCCCGGCGCAAACCCGGAGGTCATCGCGCAGACGGTCGCGACGCCGCTCGAAGAACAGATCAACGGCGTCGAGGGCATGCTCTATATGTCCAGCCAGGCGACTTCCGACGGCGTCATGACGCTGACGGTCACCTTCAAACTCGGCACGGACCCTGATAAGGCACAGCAGCTCGTGCAGAACCGCGTTTCGCAGGCCGAACCGCGTCTGCCGGAAGAGGTGAAAACCATCGGCATCACGACGGTCAAGAGCTCTCCCGACCTGATGATGGTCGTGAACCTGATCTCGCCTGACAACCGCTACGACATCACCTATCTGCGCAACTACGGCGTCCTCAACATCAAGGACCGGCTGGCGCGCATCGATGGCGTGGGTCAGGTGCAGGTCTTCGGTTCGGGCGACTATTCCATGCGTGTCTGGATCGATCCGCAGAAGGCTGCCGAGCATGGCCTTGCCGCCAGCGACGTCACCAATGCGATCCGCGGCCAGAATGTGCAGGCGGCGGCCGGTACCATCGGCGCTTCGCCGAGCCTGTCGGGCGTGGACCTGCAGCTCAACGTCAATGCGCAAGGTCGTCTGCAGACGCCCGAGCAGTTCGGCAACATCATCGTCAAGACCGGATCCAATGGCGAAATTACCCGTCTTCGTGACGTCGCCCGGATCGAACTCGGCGCCGCCGACTATTCGCTGCGCTCCATCCTCGATGGCAAGCCGGCCGTCGCCATCCCGGTCTTCCAGTCCCCCGGCTCCAACGCCATCACCATCTCGGACGAAGTCCAGAAGACGATGGAAGAGCTGAAGACGGCCATGCCCGATGGCGTCAGCTACGAGATCGTCTATGACACGACGAAGTTCGTCCGTTCGTCGATCGAGAAGGTTGTCGACACGCTGCTCGAAGCTATTGCGCTCGTCGTCATCGTCGTCATTTTATTCCTGCAGACATGGCGTGCCTCGATCATCCCGCTGATTGCCGTTCCGGTCTCGATCATCGGCACGTTTGCGGTGATGTATGTCTTCGGCTTTTCCATCAACGCACTCAGCCTCTTCGGCCTCGTCTTGGCGATCGGCATCGTGGTGGACGATGCGATCGTCGTGGTTGAAAACGTCGAACGAAACATCGAGAACGGGCTCAGTCCGCGGGCCGCGACCTACAAGGCAATGAAGGAAGTCTCGGGCCCGATCATCGCGATCGCACTCGTGCTCGTCGCTGTCTTCGTGCCGCTCGCCTTCATCAGCGGCCTGTCGGGACAGTTCTATCGCCAGTTCGCGCTGACGATCGCGATTTCGACCGTCATCTCGGCCTTCAACTCGCTGACATTGTCGCCGGCACTCGCGTCGCTCTTGCTGCAGGACCATCACGCCAAGCGTGATTGGCTGACACGCGGCATGGATGCCGTCTTCGGCTGGTTCTTCCGTGGCTTCAACAAGGCCTTCGGTGCCGGTTCCCGGGGCTATGGAAAGGGCGTCGCCGGCCTCGTGTCGCGCAAGAGCATCGTCATGCTGGTGTATCTCGCGCTAGCCGGCGCGACCTACGGCCTGTTCAACGCCGTGCCTGGTGGTTTCGTGCCGGCCCAGGATAAGCAGTATCTGATCGGCTTTGCCCAGCTGCCGGATGCTGCGAGCCTAGACCGCACCGAGGACGTCATCAAGCGGATGAGCGACATCGCGATGGCTGAGCCCGGTGTCGCACATGCCATCGCCTTCCCGGGCCTGTCGATCAACGGCTTCACGAACTCCTCTAATGCCGGCATCGTCTTCGTGACGCTGAAGGATTTCGAGGAGCGCAAGTCGCCGGCGCTTTCGGGCGGTGCGATCGCCATGTCCCTGAACCAGAAGTTCGGGGCGATTCAGGATGCCTTCATCGCGATGTTCCCGCCACCGCCGGTCAATGGTCTCGGCACGACGGGCGGCTTCAAGATGCAGCTCGAAGACCGCGCCGGTCTCGGCTATCAGGTGCTCGACGAGGCCAATAAGGCGATGATCGCCAAGGCTTACCAGACGCCTGAGCTGACGGGCATCTTCTCTGCCTATCAGATCAATGTTCCGCAGCTCTATGCCGATCTCGACCGTGAGAAAGCGGAACAGCTAGGTGTCTCGGTGACTGACGTTTTCGAGACATTGCAGATTTATCTCGGTTCGCTCTATGTCAACGACTTCAACGCCTTCGGCCGTACCTACAGCGTGCGCGTCCAGGCCGACGCCAAGTTCCGCGCACAGCCCGAGGACATTGGCAAGTTGAAGGTTCGTTCGGCATCGGGCCAAATGATCCCGCTGTCCGCGCTCCTGAAGGTGAACGCGACAACCGGGCCGGAGCGGACCAACCGTTATAACGGTTTCCTCTCCGCCGATATCAACGGCGGTCCAGCTCCGGGCTTCTCGTCAGGTCAGGCTCAGGCGGCGATCGAGAAGATTGCCGATGAGACCCTGCCGAAGGGCATCAGCTTCGAATGGACGGATCTGACCTATCAGCAGATCCTGGCGGGCAATTCCGGCGTGATCGTCTTCCCGCTGGCACTGCTGCTCGTCTTCCTCGTGCTCGCGGCACAGTATGAGAGCCTCGCCTTGCCGATCGCGATCATCATGATCGTGCCGATGGGCGTGCTGGCGGCTTTGACAGGCGTCTTTATGACCGGTGGAGATAACAACATCTTCACGCAGATCGGCCTGGTGGTGCTTGTCGGCCTCTCGGCGAAGAACGCGATCCTGATCGTGGAATTCGCCCGCGAGCTGGAATTTGAAGGAAGAACTCCGGTCCAGGCTGCAATCGAGGCAAGTCGCCTGCGTCTACGCCCGATCCTGATGACCTCAATGGCGTTCATCATGGGCGTCGTGCCGCTGGTGGTCTCGACCGGTGCGGGTGCCGAGATGCGTGCCGCCATGGGCGTGGCCGTGTTCTCCGGCATGATCGGCGTCACCTTCTTCGGCATCTTCATGACGCCGGTCTTCTACGTGCTGGTCCGCAGGCTGTCGGGCAACCGTCCGCTGATCCAGCACAAGGAGCACGAGCACGAGCAGGAAGAGAACGAAGCGAAAGTCATACGGCTCGCTGCCGAATAGCCCCCACTCCGCAGCGAGACGTGGAAAGGCGGAGCATTGCTCCGCCTTTCCTGTTTTCATAGGCTGACCATGCGGCCATGTCTCGAAGGATAAAACCGGGCGAGGGGATGCGTCGAAGCTCACCGAGCGTGGCATCAGCCATCTCGATGTGCCGGTTTCGGGCGGTGTCGTCGGGCGACTGCCGGTACGCTTGCGATCATGGCGGGCGGCTTCGCCGAAAGCCGCATTCTGGACTTCTACGGCCAACGAATGGTCGATCGCGACTTGGTACTGCCGGTCCTTCGAAATTGCAGCTCAAGGATCTGAACAACATTGTTGCAACGGCAGGAAGTCTCGCTTTGACCCTGTCGCTGACGGAGGCGGTCCGTGCTGAGTTTGCCGAATTTGTCGAACATGGTGGCGGTAAGACCGATCACAGTGGTCTGCTGTTGCAGCTCGAAGAAAAGAACGGTCGTTGCTCGAAAGGCTGAATTGCCCAGACACTCCGATCTCTGCCAAGATCGGTGATGCGCTCGGCCTACAATTGTTGATGGATTTTTAGTGTGTTCTAATTAATCTCTCGCCAAAAGGTTGGTTCTGCATACATAATGCTTCTCCATTGGAGCCCACCGATATTGTTACTTAAAGCTGCATGAGGCTTGGACGGCGTTGGCATCGAGCAGTCCCACACGGTCCGAACGAGAGTTTCAGGATATCCTGCGGCGCCTTGAGCTTGCACTCGACGCGTCACAGATCGGCGTGTGGGAGCACAACCTCGATCAGAATGAGATTTCCTGGGATGTCCAGATGCATCGGCTTTACCAGACCGGGATGCGGAGCGGTCCGGTCCCGACCGCCATCTGGTCAAACGCGATTCACCCCGACGATCGCGAACGCGCCGAGAAGGAGTTCGACGACGCCGCTGCCAAGCAGGGGCAATATAACTCGGAATTCCGGATCGTTTGGCCAAACGGCGAGATAAGACATATCCGATCGCGCGCTCATTTCTATGTGAACGAGGAAGGGTCGCCTTCCTTCATCGGCGCCGAGTGGGACGTTACATCAGACGTGCTTCTTGCGAACGAGGCAGCGCGCCAGCGCGCGGTCGCCGAGGCGCGGACCCTGGCTTTGGAAGAGAGCAGCGCACGCATCGAATATGCGGCGGAACATGATTATCTGACAGGCCTTCCCAACCGCCGCCTTTTCGACAAGCGCCTGGCGGAACTGGCCGAGGATGCCTCAGTCTCCACGCTTGCGGTTCTGCATCTCGACCTCGACGAGTTCAAGCAGATCAACGACAGTCATGGCCACGCGGCGGGCGACACCGTATTGCGTGCCGCGGCCTTGCGGATCGAGGCCGCCATTCCGAAAGCCGCGATGGCGGCGCGTATCGGCGGGGACGAATTCGTCATCCTACTCGTCAATTTCGGAGGGTTGACGGAACTGAACCGTATGGCGTGTGACGTGCAGCGGCGCTTGAAGAAGAAGATCCGCTTCGGCCACGAGATGCTGCAATCAGGAGCGTCGATCGGCATTTCCTGGTCTGCAGATCGTTTGGGATCCAACCTGCTCGCCGAGTCCGATATCGCGCTCTATGAGGCAAAGACATCTGGGCGCGACCGCATCGAATTCTTCTCACAGCAGCTCAAAGACGATCTGATGGGCAAGCGGCGCCTTGCCGAAGAGCTGAAGCTTGCGCTGGAGCAAGGCGATATCATTCCATTCTACCAATTGCAGCTCGATGCCCACACCCGCGATATCGTAGGTATCGAGGCTTTGGCGCGTTGGCATCATAGCGAGCGCGGCACCCTCTCGCCCGGTATCTTCCTGAAGATCGCGGACGAGTTCGGTCTGTCCTCTGAGATCGATGCTTCGATCCTCCGACGCGTGCTCGCGGACCGGCTGAACTGGGGGCAGCATGGAACGACCTTACCGCGGATTTCGGTTAACATTTCGGGACAGCGTCTCTACGATCCGCAATTGATTGACGATCTCGAAACGCTCGATATACCGGACGGCGCCCTGGTGTTCGAACTGGTCGAGACGATCTTCCTGGATGATTGCGACGATGAGCTTCTGCAGACTGTCGATCGCATCAAGCAGATGGGCATAGAAATCGAGATCGATGATTTCGGTTCCGGCCACGCATCGCTCATCGGTCTTGTCCGACTCCGCCCGGCGCGGCTAAAGATCGACCGGCAACTGGTGAGCGAGGTGGACACCTCCTCCGAGCAACGCCGCGTCGTCAAGTCGATCGTCGAGATCGGCAAGGCTCTCGGTGTCGACGTGATCGCGGAGGGCGTGGAGACCGAAAACCATGCCGTGACGCTGGCCAAGCTCGGCTGTCACACATTGCAGGGCTTCGCGCTGGGCCATCCGCTGCCGGCATCCGAGATCGATAGCATCTTTGCTTCGAAAAAGGAGGCGCTAGCGGCCAACCTTCGCCGCTAGCCCCGCAGTAGAGCATTTACGGCTCGAGTTCGCCGCGTGCTTCCAGATACCAGTCGACAAAAGCCTTTACGCCGACATCCAGTGTCGTCTCCGGCTTGTAGCCGGTCAGAGCCAGCAGCAAATCGGGGCTGGCGAAGGTGCGCGGCACGTCACCCTTTTGCAT